>NZ_JAGQTN010000128.1 GCF_020438995.1 Gordonia sp. (in: high G+C Gram-positive bacteria) | reverse complement strand
TGAAGGCCGGATCGCTGGCCACGTCGGGGTGGGTGTTGATGAACTCGCCGTATTCGGCGTTGGCGACCATCGGGGTGTTGACCGCCGACGGGTGCACGGTGTTCACGCGGATGAAGTTCTTGGCCAGCTGGTTGGCGAACAGACGCATCAGTCCGACGACGCCGTGCTTGGCGGCGGTGTAGCCGGCCTGGCCGGGCATCGTGTTCAGGCCCATGCGGTCACGCCGGCAGAGCGCACCCCTCCTGAACATCCCGCGACCGGTTCCGGCTCAGCGCGGTTCGAGCGCCGGCACGAGGAACTGCCGGATCTTGCGCCGGAACCGGTCCAGCACCTCAGGGCTGTCGTCGTCCTGCCCGATGTGGGTGAGTTCGAGTTCGGCGATCCACTCGCACAGCAGCCGGATGTCGACGTATCGGGTCCGAATCTGTGGTCGGTGTTTGCTGGCTCACACCAGAAACTCACCGCGGACACCGAGATTTGTCAAGCGACAAGGCCCGCGACCCGGGCGACCATGACATAGGGCACCGCCGGTCATCCTGTGACGTCGAATCCGATACCGGTGAGCTTCTCGGATTCTTCCCAGAGTCCTTCGCGGCCGGCCTCACGGTTCGCGCGACCGGCGTGGCCGGCCTTCGCCGGCCCACCGCGCACACCGAGCTTGGGGCCGAAGAAGGTACCCGACGGCGCGTCGGAGGTGATCGCCGCCAGCAGGGTGGGCCGCGCGCCGGCGGCCGAGGACTGACCGAGCGGCCGCACGAAGACCTGCATGAGCGGCCCGTACACGCTGCGCGAATGCCCCATCAACTTGGTCCGTGCGATACCCGGGTGGGCGATGAACGACTTCTTCTCCGAGCCCGCCTCGCGAAGACGGTCGGCCAGTTCGAGGCCGAACATCAGATTGGCCATCTTGGAGTCGCCGTAGGCCTGCCAGCGCCGGTAGATGCGTCGCTCCCAGTTGAGATCATCGAGCTTGATGCGGCCGAGCAGATGCATGAACGACGACAGTGTGACCACCCGATCGGAGATCTTGGGCAGCAACAGCGCGGTGAGCGCGAAGTGGCCGAGGTGGTTGGTACCCATCTGCGACTCGAAGCCCTGCGCGGTGCGGCGCAACGGCACCGCCATGATGCCGGCGTTGTTGATCAGGATGTCGGCGGCGTCGACGGAATCGGCGAATCTGCGCACCGAGTCGAGGTCGGCCAGATCGAGTTCGCGCACGGTGGCGGCCGGACCGATCTGCGCGGCCACCTGATCGGCCTTGTCGGTGTTGCGGCAGGCCAGTATGACCTGCGCCCCGCGGGCAGCCAGTGCCTTGGCGGTGTCGGCGCCGAGTCCGCTGTTGGCGCCGGTGATGATCACCGTGCGACCGCTCTGGTCGGGGATATGGGCATCGGGCCATGATTTCCGGGAAGCGGATTTGCGGGAGGCGGATTCCCGGGAGGCGTCTGTCATAGCCGTAGCGTACGGCGCGCCGGACGCAGGATCGACGTCAGGACGTCGGAGATCTTCGGCGGATCGTGTGGCAGGAACTCGACCGGCATGAACAGTTCGGTGGGTTCCTCCCGGCCGCGCACCACCCGGGCGCCCACCGACCGCCAATGCCGCGCCTCGCCGTCGGCCTCACCCACCGCGGACGCATTCGCCAGCACCGAACCGTTCACGGTCTTGGCCAGGTCGGACAGTCGTGCACACTCGTTCACCGGGTCACCGATCACGGTGTACTCGTAACGCCGTTCGGAGCCGATGTTGCCGGCGAAGGTGGTCCCGTAACACACCCCGATCCCCCACTGGATCGGCAGTTCACCACGCAACTGCCGGGCCAGTTCACGGGCCGCGGCCAACGCCGCCGCCGCCGGATTGGGGTGCTCGACGGGCGCACCGAACACCGCGAGCGCGGCATCGCCCTCGAACTTGTTGATCATCCCGTTGTGCCGGCTGACCACCTCGTCGACGATCGTGAAGAACGCGTTGAGCAGTTCGGCGGTCTCGCCCGGATCCTTGTACTCGGCCATCGACGTCGACCCGACGATGTCGACGAACAGCACCCCGACGTCGGCCTTGGTACCTGAGCGGCCCAGTCCCGAGGACATCGCGCGTTCGGCGACGGTGTCGCCGACGTGCCGGGCGAACAGGTCACGCACCCGTTCGCGTTCCTCCAGACCCATGACCAGCTCGTTGAAACCGTGCTGCAGCACACCGATCTCCGACGAGTCGTAGACGGCGACGCGGGCGTCGAAATCACCTCTGTCGACCCGCAGCAATACCTGCCGCAGTTCCATGAGCGGGTCCGAGATCGACCGCGCGACCAGCGACACCACGCGGCTGCCCGCGGTCACCGCTACGAACGCGAGGATGACGGTGGCCCAATCGATGCGACCGTGCGGGCGGGGCAGGATGTCCAGACCGCGCCCGAGATTGAGGATGATCAGCCCGATCAACGGCACCGACGAACTGACCGCCCAGGCGGCGAGCATCCGGGCTCGCACGCCGTGCATCGCGTGGGTGGCGGGGTAGTCGTGCAGCGCCACCACGGCCAGCGGGCGCAACGCCCGCTCGGCGAACAGGAAGGTGAGCGATCCGCTCGACAACGCCGCCAGGGTGAACGCCACCGTCACCCCGAGGATCCGGCCGGCTGTCACATCGTCGGCGACAAGAACGTAGACGCCGACGGCACAGAACCAGGCCGTGACCGTCGCCGCCACCTGGCGGTAGGGCACGTGTTGCACGGCCCTGCGCCGTTCGTGGTCGGCGAGTGAACCGGTACGGAACCAGTGCATCTGCGGACGCAGCATCGCCAGCCCCAGCAACACGTTGAGCGCCAGACCCACGACGACCGCCGCGACGATGGCCGGGAAGTTCGGGGCGCCGATCGTCGAGTCGACGGTGAGCACTCCGCCGTTGTAGGCGAGCTGCACCAGCA
The DNA here is from genome assembly GCF_020438995.1 of Gordonia sp. (in: high G+C Gram-positive bacteria). GTDB lineage: Bacteria > Actinomycetota > Actinomycetes > Mycobacteriales > Mycobacteriaceae > Gordonia. Next base: position 14,437 of record NZ_JAGQTN010000128.1, on the reverse strand, counting down.
GGAAGGTTTCGACGCTGATCGCGGCGTTGCTGACGACGATGACCAGGATCGAGATGGCCGTGGCACGTTTTGCCAGGCGAGTGCGGGTGGCGACGTCGAGGCCACCCCAGTCGACGGCGGGTTCGCCGGTGCCCAGGACGAAGGCCGTGACCTGACGACCGAACGCGAACCTCTGCATCGGGCGCCTGGATGCGGCCCAGCGCGGCGCCACCATGCGCCCTCCTCGCGTGCCCGTTCTTTCACCGACGACCAGTAGTAGGAGCCTACCCAATCGCGTGTCAGCCGAGCGACCTACGCGATAACTGACGGGCGCGTCGCACATATAGCCCGGCCGGTGGCGCCGTCGGGCAGCCACCGGCCGGAATGGTCGGCCGTTGGATCAGGCGCCCTTGCCGGCCTCGATCTCCAGGTTGATGGTGATCTTGTCGCCGACGACCACACCGCCACCTTCGAGCGGCATTTCCAGGTCGACGCCGAAGTCCTTGCGGTTGATCACGGTCGTGGCCTCGAAGCCGGCGATCGGACCCGCGCCCATGCCCGGGTTGACGCCGTTGAACTCCAGCTTGAGGCTGACGCTCTTCGTGACGCCCTTGAGGGTGAAGTCACCGGTGAGCACGTAGTCGTCGCCGTCGGCCTCGACATCGGTGGACACGAAGGTGGCCTTCGGGAAGTTCTCGGCGTCGAAGAAGTCCGCGGAGCGCACGTGGCCGTCGCGCTGGTCGTTGCCGGTGTTGATGGAGGCGACCTCGATCTCGGCCTGCACCGACGGGGTGCCGTCCTCGGCGACGGTGATGGTGCCGGAGAAGGTGTCGAACTTGCCGCGGACCTTGCTCACCATGAGGTGCTTGACGGAGAAGCCGACGGTCGAGTGGACCGGGTCGATGGTCCAGGTGCCGGCGGGGATGGGGGCTTTGACGGTCATTGTGGCGTTTCTCCTTGGCGGGTGGTGAACAGGGACAACAGGATTGGGAACAACCCGATCGGGGGAGGCCAGGATCTTCACGAGCGGGACCGCGGCCTTCACGTATTCTAAACGGACCCTGGTCCGATTTAATTCCCGACTGTGAAAATTCGTCCTGACGATACGGTGGAAGGCGCCCGGCCGTCGAGAGGACACGAGTGCAACCACCCGCCATCACCGTCGAGAACCTGACCAAACGCTTCGGCGCGTTCACTGCCGTCGACAACCTCAGCTTCACCGTCTGCCCGGGCCGGATCACCGGTTTCCTGGGCCCCAACGGATCGGGCAAGACCACCACGCTGCGCATGCTGCTCGGCCTGATGGCCCCGACCTCCGGGCGCGCACTCATCGGCGATACCCCCTACGAGGCCATCGAGCGGCCGGCAGGTGTCGTCGGAGCCGCACTGGAGGCATCGAGTTTCCATCCGGGCCGCACCGGGCTCGGTCACCTGCGGATGCTCGCACCGCAGGTCGGCGTCGACGACGCCCGCTGCCGCGAGATCCTCGACTTCGTCGGACTCACCGACGCGGTCAACCGGCGCGTCGGCGGATATTCGATGGGTATGCGCCAGCGCCTCGGCCTGGCCGCCGCCCTGCTCGGCGATCCGAGGATCGTCATTCTCGACGAGCCGACCAACGGCCTCGACCCGCAGGGCATCGTGTGGATCCGGGAACTGCTGCGCTCCCTGGCAGCACAGGGCCGCACGATCCTCGTGTCCAGTCACGTCCTCGGTGAGGTCCGCAGCACCGTCGACGACGTGGTGGTGATCGGCGGCGGCAGGCTCCTGCACGCGTCGTCGCTGACCGCTTTCGAGGGACTGGCACGGCAGTCGGTGGGCATCCGCACACCGGCACCCGACAAGCTGCTGGCCCTGGCCCAGGAACACCAATGGACCATTTCGCAGGGCCCGGGAGGTTTCCGCATCGACGACGTCGACGCCGCCGTCATCGGTGCCGCCGCCTTCGCCGCGGGCATCGAACTGCATCAACTCACCGACATCGGCGGCGACCTGGAGTCGGTGTTCCTGCAATTGACCGCGGGCACCGACCGCCGGGCCACCCCTGCACCGGAAACCACCCCACCCGGGACCACACAGGCAGGAGCCGTCCGATGAAGACCGCACTACTTGCCGAGTACCGCAAGTTCACCTCCACCCGCATGTGGTGGATCCTGCTGATCGGGCTCATCGCCTATCTCGGGTTCGTCGGGCTGGCGATGGCGTTCTCACTGACCGCGGGCACCGACGAACTCGACGCGACAACCCTCGCCGGCGCACCGCTGGCCCGGTCCATCTACGCCCTCATCTCCCCCATCGGCTACGTGTTCCCGCTGGTCATCGGCTCGCTCGCGGTGACCGCCGAGTTCCGGCACAAGACCATCACCGCGAGCCTGCTGGTGGAGCCGCGACGTGGCGTGCTGCTGGGCGCCAAACTGCTCGCGGGAATCCCGATGGGCCTGATCTACGGCGTCACCGCCACCGCGACCGTCGTGATCGCGGCCGCCCCGCTATTGGCCTGGCGTGGTGACGGGGCGTTCCTCACCGACGGCGCGACCGTCGAGGTGATCGTGTTCTCGGTGATCGTGATGGCGTTGTGGCTGATGATGGGCGTAGCGATCGGCTCGGTGCTGTCGAATCAAGTGGCGGCGATCATCGTGCTGCTGGCGTTCACCCAGTTCGTCGAACCGATCGCCCGGGTCGCGCTCGCCGAGTTCGATTCGACGTCGTCGGTGGCCAAGTTCCTGCCGGGCGCGGCGGCCGACGGCATCATCGGCTCCAGCTTCTACAGCAGCGCCGGCAGCGGCACGGCCATCGAACTGCTGTCGCGTCCGGCGGGTGCGGCGATGATGGTCGCCTACATCGTCGCGCTGGCGCTGATCGGCCGGTTCACCACGTTTAAGCGCGACATCAGCTGACAACCCACGTCATTGCGGCGTCGAACGATTCGCATCCAAACGCGACATCAGCTGACGCTCCCCGCTGCGGATTCGCCGAGCGGCATGTATTTCGGCAAATCCCAACACTCGCGCGTGCGGTCGGCTACCGTTCATCGGCGGCTGCTGCCACAATGACGCACGCCTGGAGGGACTTGAGGATGAGTGGAGAATCGGGTGGCACCGGGGTGGGCCCCGCTGTGCTGTCGCTGGTGACCGGGCAGGTCAAGCGGTTCCTGCCGCGACTACGGGTGGGCAACCTCGACGACCGCGACCCCGACGCGATTCGCGAGATGCTGCCCGGAATGTGGCTGGCCATCAGCGTGTGGTTCCGGCCCGACGTACGTGGGCTGCATCACATTCCGGCCAAGGGCCCGGCACTGATCGTCGGCAACCACACCGGCGGCATCCTTTCGCCGGAGGTGCTGATCAGCCAACTCGCGGTCACCTCGTACTTCGGTGCGCAGCGCCCGTTCTATCAACTCGCCCACCGCATGGTGCTCAACTCGCCGCTCGCCCCGATGCTGCGCAAGTTCGGCACCGTCGAGGCCGACCCGGAGAACGGCCACACCGTCCTCGCCGACGGCGGTCTGCTGCAGGTGTTCCCGGGCGGCGACTACGAGGTGTACCGGCCCACGTCACAATCGGCGCTGGTCGACTTCGACCGCCGCAAGGGCTTCCTGCGGCTGGCCCTCAAACACAATGTGCCGATCGTGCCGCAGGTGACCATCGGCGGTCAGGAAACCGCCCTGTTCCTGGCCCGCGGAGACTCGATCGCCCGCTTCCTCGGTCTCGACCGGACCATGCGCCTGAAGGTGCTGCCGATCGTGCTCTCGGCGCCGTTCGGCGTCACCCTGCCGTTCAGCCCGTTCATTCCGCTGCCGGCCAAGATCACCATCTCTTATCTGCCACCCATCGACCTGCGCGCCACCTACGGCGACGATCCCGATCTCGACAAGGTGTACGACGACGTCGTCGGGCAGATGCAGGACGTGCTGACCGCTCTCCAAGCCGAACGAAAGCTGCCGGTTCTCGGATGAAAATCGAACATCGCGAAGTCATCGCCGCCCCCGTCGACGAGGTGTGGGCGCTGTGCTCGGACCCGGTGGGACTGACCCGGTTCACCGGCTCGCACATGCAGATCGTGGCGCAGGAACCCGACCGCGAACCCGCACTCGACTCCCGCTACCGCGTGTTGATGCAGGTGGGCGGCGCCACGATCGGCGGCAGCGTGATCGTCACCGAGTACACCGAGCCGCGCGAACTCGCCTGGGCCACGTACGGCGGTGTGACACACCGGTTCCGGCTGCGGCTGCGACCCGTCGGCGGTGGTACCTCGCTCACCCTGCGGGTGTCCTACGACGCACCGGGCCTGCTCGGCGCGGTCGCCGACCTGGCCGCCTATCCCAAGGTGTTCTCGGTCCTCAAGGACATGGTCGAACACATCAAGACCGAGGCCGAGGGCGAGATCGGCGCCGCGCCCACCAAATCGGTGCCGCGGCGTATCACCGACGAGGTCGAGTACCTCACCACCCTGACCAAGGCCGGCATCATCGCACCGATGCGGCCGGATCGCCTGGTGCGCATAGGTTTTGCCGCGCGCAACTGGGGGCTGTCACCGGCATCGCTGATCGCGATCGGCGAGGCCCGGCACGGCGACCGCATCGCGATCATCGACGACCAGGGTGCACTGACCTACGCCGAGGCCGACCGGCAGAGCACCTCGATCGCCGCGGGCCTGCGGATGATCGGGGTCAGCGAGGGCGACGCCGTGGCGTTGCTGGCCCGCAATCATCGCGGTTTCGTGCTGGCGATGTCCGCGGTGGCGAAGGCAGGAGCCGATGTGCTGCTGCTCAATACCGGATTCTCCGCCAATCAGATCGCCGAGGTGTGCCGCCGCGAGCAGCCGTCGGCGATCATCTACGACTCCGAGTTCGCCGAACTGGTGTCCGACGCTACCGCCAACCGCAGGGCGATCCTCGCCGACGGCGCGAGCACCGACCTCGAACCCGAACCGACGACGCTGGCCGCCCTGGCCGCGGCTTACCCCAACAGTTCGCCGCCGAGCCCAGGCCACACCAGCAAGATCACCATCCTCACCTCCGGCACCACCGGAACTCCGAAAGGTGCTGCGCGAGGAGCAATCTCGGGCGGCGGCTCAATCCCGACGCTGGAGGCCCCGGCAGCGCTGCTCGACCGCATCCCGCTCAAGACCGGGATGCGGGTGGGTCTGGCCGCACCGGCCTTCCACGCCTGGGGTCTGTCGAATCTGCTTCTCGGGCTTGGCCTGGGCTGCACCTTCGTGTGCGTGCGCAAGTTCGATCCCGAGCAGTGGCTGGCGGCGATCGCCGAGCACGACGTGCAGGCGCTGGCCGTGGTACCGGTGATGCTGCAACGCATGCTGGAGTTGCCCGGTGACGTGCGTCAGCGGTACGACACGTCGTCGCTGACGGTGGTCGCGGCATCGGGATCGGCACTGCCCGGCGACCTTTCGGACCGATGGATGAATGAGTTCGGCGACAATCTGTACAACCTGTACGGCTCCACCGAGGTCGCCAACGCCACCATCGCCACACCCGAGGACATGCGGCGCGCACCCGGAACCGCGGGCAAACCGACCCGCGGCACCACGGTGAAGCTGTTGGACGAGAACAACTCCGAGGTCCCGCAGGGCGAGGTGGGCCGTATCTTCGTCGGCAACTCCCAGCTGTTCGACGGCTATTCCGGCGGCGGCGACAAACAGCGCCGCAACGGCCTGATGGCGACCGGCGACGTGGGCCGTTTCGACGCCGCGGGCAGATTGTTCGTGGTGGGCCGCGACGACGACATGATCGTCTCGGGCGGCGAGAACGTCTTCCCCAAGGAGGTCGAGGACACCATCTCCCGGCATCCGGCGGTCGCCGATGTCGCGGCCATCGGTGTCGACGACGAGAAGTTCGGGCAACGTCTGCGGGCGTTCGTCGTCCTGCGCGACGGCCAGCAGACCACCGCGGATGAACTCAAAGCACTGGTCAAGAGCCAACTCGCCGGCTACAAGGTGCCCCGCGACATCGACTTCATCGATGAGTTGCCCCGCAATGCCACCGGAAAGGTCCTGCGGCGAGAACTGCAGTCGCGTTGACCGCAGTGAATGGAAAACAATTTCAGATCGGTATTTCATCGCTGCGCAATATTAGGGAAGGCTATCTTTCGTAGTGTCCGACTTGGTACTGTTCTAGCCATGAATCCAACAAAGAATTCTGTTCACGGATCCGTTCGGGTGGCGGGCGTGCTCGCGGCCGTCGCCACGGCCGGAACCCTGACCACCGCACTCGCGGCGGACGCGGAGGCCGCCAACTACCGGGACGGCACCTACTCTGCCACCGGCAACTACACCCGTCCGGGCGGACCGGACAAGATCAATGTGACTGTCACACTGAAGAAGAACATCGTCCGGTCCGTCCGCGTCACTCCCGGCTCGTCGCATCCGGTCGCGTCGCGGTTCCAGCGTCTGGCCGCCGGTTCGATCGCCTCTCAGGTCGTCGGTAAGAACATCGACTCGGTCAACGTGGGCAAGACCGCCGGATCGTCGTTGACGCCGAAGGGATTCAACAACGCGATTTCCAAGATCAAATCGCAGGCCCGGCGGTAGTACCGCAAATTGACACACGCCATCACCGCCGATTGGTCTTTTGAATCACTGGGGACGCAATGGATGGTGTCCACACCGGAACCACTGCCACCTGAGTGCACCCACGCGGTCACCGCCGAACTCGACCGCATAGACGTGATGTGGTCGAGGTTCCGCAGCGATTCCACCGTCGGTGAGATGGCCCGCCGCCCTGGGCGGTTCCCGATTCCCGAGTCCGATCAGCCACTGGTGGACTGGTACTGGCGTCTGTACCAGTCCACCGGCGGCGCGGTCTCCCCGTTCGTCGGGCAGGCCCTGGCCGACGCCGGATACGACGCGAGCTATTCGCTGCGTCGAATCGCCGGCATCGCGCCGTGCCCCACCTGGTCCGATGTCATCGAGTCCCACGACGGCGAGTTGGTCACCCGGCTGGCCGCGATCATCGATGTCGGTGCCGCGGGCAAGGGTTTCGCGATCGACCGCGTCGCGGCGATCGTCGCGGAGCAGACCGGAACGTTCATCGTCGACGGGAGCGGCGACATGGTCATCTCGACCGGCGACACGCCGGTGCGGGTCGCTCTGGAACACCCGGCCGACCCCACCAAGGCGATCGGCGTCGCCGAGATGTCTTCCGGCGCCATCTGCGCGTCGGCTAGCAACCGGCGGTCCTGGGCGGATGGGATCGGGGAGTCTGCCGGAACCTGGCATCACATCATCGATCCCAAGACCGGGACACCCACCTGGGACGTCGTCGCCACCTGGGTGATCGCGCCGTCGGCAATGATCGCCGACGGTCTGGCGACGGCGCTGTTCTTCACTCCCGCGGAGGACCTGTATGCCCGATCGGAGGGCCTGGATTTTGATTACGTGCTGATCCGGCACAATGGCCAGGTCGAGTATTCCGATTTTCCCGGGTTGGAGCTGTTCGTATGATTCGGTTTGTACCGCGTGGGCTCACCGCGCATCGGGCGGTTCTGCTGGCGCTGGTGGCGCTGACCGCGTGCGCGTTCTTGGTGGCCGCCACCGACGACGAATTCGGCTACCTGCCCGCCGATCTGTTCAAGTCGCTCGTCACGGTGATCGTCGTGTTCGCGACGGTCAGTTTCGCCGGCGCCGCGATCGTCCAGGTGCCACCGAATTCCGATTCGTGGCTGATCACCGCACTCATCCTGTTCTTCGTGATGCCGGTGGCCACCGACTCCGCGACCTGGAAGACCGCAGCGATCGGGGCTGCTGCCGCGGCGGCGTCGAAGTATGTGCTCGTGTGGCGGCGACGCCTGATCTTCAACCCGGTCGTGGTGGGCGCGATCGTCTGTTATGCCCTGATGTACGCCGATATCGGTGGGCTGATGTTCATCTCGTGGTGGGTGGCCGCCGAGCCGCTGCTCGTCCCGATGCTGGTCATCGGGGCACTGCTGGTGATCGTGCTGCGCATCTGGGAACTGGTCGGGGTGTTTCTGGCGGCGTCGGTGATCACGCTGCTGATCGCCGGGCAGTTCACGGCGGTCCCCGACGCCGGGATGTGGCTCAAGTCGACGCCGGTGCTCTTCCTCGGCACGATCATGCTGCCCGAACCGCTGACGTCGCCGCCCACCCGGATCACGACACTGATCTACGGCGCGCTGGTGGGTGTGCTGTTGCACAGCCAGCTGACGTTCGAGGTGAGTTCGGCCTATGAGTTCTCCTTCGACCCGGAGATCGCCCTGGCGTTCGGCTGCCTGTTCGCGTTCGCGGTCCGGCTGTCGTCTGGGACGGCGCGGCGGATTCCGTTGTCGGCCACCACCGAACCGTCGGCGACGGGCACCTATGTGGTGGCCGCTGAACCTACGGGCGATGCCCCGATGTTCGTTCCCGGGCAGTGGGCCACTCTCAGCGCCCCGAGTTGGTCGATGCCGGTGTGGCACAGTTCGCGACGCGTGTTCTCGTTCTCGTCGGTACCGGGTGCCGATTCGGCCGAATTCTCGTTCACCACCGGCCCGCATCCCTCACCGTTCAAGGCACGTCTGATCAGCGACCAGAAGGCCGCCTTCATCGACAATCAGGGCGGCGACTTCGTCGTGAAGCCCGCCGATTTCGCCACCGACCGGATCGTGCTGATCGCGTCGGGAATCGGTATCACCCCGTATATCTCGATGCTGCGCACCTGGCTCGCCGCCGGCACCGATCTGTCACCGGTGGTGCTGGTGCACATGGTGGGCGACGACAGCCGGCGCGTCTATCGCGACGTCCTCGCCGCGGCCGCAGTCCGGGGAGCTCGGGTCGAGATCATCGAGAACCCGGACGCCTCTCCCCAGGCCATCGACCGCATCGTCGATCTGTCCCACGAACTCGCCGCCGCCGGTCCCCCGCCTCGCTACTACATCTCCGGCGTCCCCGGTTTCGTCTCCGCCACCCGCTAGCGCCTGATCCGAGCCCACCGCGACCTCCTGCTGCGCCCCTGGCGAATCCACACCGACTCCTTCACCGGCTACTGATCCGCTCGTAGGTCATCAGCGATACCCCACTGTCGAACGGTGCAGCCGACCGCAGCGCGTACCGGTCGATCACGGGTTGCGCGCCGGATGGTTGGGTTCCGAAGAGCGGCACACCTTTTCCGAGGACGACGGGATACACCTTGAGGTGCAGTTCGTCGATCTCCTCGCGTAGCGCGCCCGCCAGGGTTCCACCACCACACAGCCAGATATCCAGTCCTTCTTCGGCTTTCAGCTCGCGGACGCGTTCAGCCGGATCCGTGCGCACCAGTTCGATAGCAGGATCGTCGACGACGGTCAGCGTGGTGGAGAACACCAGATGCCGCAGGTGCCGGTAGGCATTGGTCACGCCCGCCGCCAACCCGATCTCGTACGTGCCACGTCCTTCGAGCACGGTGTCGAAATGCTGTGGCGCAGTGTCGGTCAGACCGAGCATCGGCCGGATGTGGCTGGGAATCATCTCCGGATATTCGGCGATGAGTGGCACCGCGTGAGCGCCTTCGGGATTGAATACCGTACCGGTGGGATCGCTGTCGGCGGCATCGGAGATGAAGCCGTCGAGTGTGGTCGCGACAAAATAGACAAGTTTTCGCATGAGAGCCCCTCAAGGGTATGAGAATGACGCGCCCACTGTCGGGGCGCGCAATGACCGTGTGATCGGGCTCAGGAGATCATGTCGGCCAACGTACGCCCACGACCGAACAGACGCAAGCACCTTTCGTACCGGCTACAGACTGAGTGCGTCGATGTCTACACTCAGCGGATAGGGCTTTTCGGTGCTGAACACACCCGTATGGTCGGTGCCCACATACCCGTCATCGGTCAGTTCCAATGCGGTCAGGACTCCCAGGTCCCGATCGATGATCCAGTAGTGACCGATACCGGCGTCGGCGTATTCGCTGCGCTTGGTCACCAGGTCGGTACGCCTGGTACCGGGCGAGAGCACCTCAACCACTACCTCGACCTGTGCTGATTCCAACAGCTCTTCGGCGAACTCCGCGCAGATGACGACATCCGGCACGCGTACGGTCGCGGGTGTTGACGAATCGACGACGAGATCGACTTCCGCGAGGGCCTCGACACCGTCAGGAAGCTGAGCCGAGATCTGCGTCACGAGCCGGGAGATCACGCGAGCATGCGACTTTGCCGGTCCGGGTAACACGAAAAGCACGCCCTCCTGCAGTTCGGTTCGCGTATCCTCGTCCTCCCCCAGGGCACGCCAGTCCGCCAGCGACAAGAGCTGCGGGTACGTCTGGGCGACGGTCATGGCGGCCATTCTACGCGCGGACACCCGTCAACGACGCTGGTCGCGTCGACGGCGGGTGTCCGTGGTCCCCTCCGGTCAGGACTTGAATCTGTCTCGCAGGGACTGTTTGGCGTGACCGGGACACCAGTCGGCCGGCGGCACGGTGCGACGGACTTCCTCGATGTGGCTGCCGCAGCCTGTCCAGGTGGTCTTGCCGCAGATGCGGCATCGGATGGGTTGGCACATGTCGTACTTCCTATCAGTATCTCGTCACTATTGTGCGGCCTGCTCCGAAACGAATCCGCGGAACACCTCGTAGGCGCGGGCCCCGTGGATGGTCGCCGGACCGCCGTGCATGAGGAAGGTGACGCCGATGGCCTCCGCGGCCTCCTGTTCGGTGGCCCCGGCTTTGACCGCGGCCTGCCCGTGCGAGGCGATGCATCCGTCACACCCTTCGACGACGCCGATCGCGAAGGCAATGAGTTCCTTGGTTTTCCGGTCGAGCGCACCGTCCTCGAACGCCGCGGCGGCCAGGGCGCCGAAGCCGGCGTACACATCGGGGATCGCCTTGCGCAGGGCCCGATGCTGCGGCCCCAGCTTGCGCAGGGTGTCCGCGCCGGTCTGGTTGTCTGTCGTGTGGTTGCTGAGGGCGCCGACCATGATGAATCTCCTTGACTTGAATGGGGTTTGGTGTCAACCCGAGGTTATGACACGGCGAACGTAGCATCCCCCCAGGGGGTTATGCAAAGATGGTGATCGTCCACGAACGAACCTGCAAGGAGGCCGAACCCCATGACCGCATTCACCCTCGCCCGCACCCTGGACCTGCCCTACGCCCAGGCGGTGACCCAAGTCCGCGACGGCCTCGCCGGCGTCGGCTTCGGAGTGCTCACCGAGATCGACATCGCGGCCACCCTCAAGACCAAACTGGACGTCGACGTCGCCCCGAAGATCATCCTCGGCGCGTGCCGTCCCCAACTCGCCCATCAGGCCCTACAGGCCGACCCCCGCGTCGCCACCCTGCTCCCCTGCAACGTCGTGGTCAGCGCCGACGGCGACGGTTCACTGGTGGAGATCATGGATCCCGGCGTGATGCCGGCCTTCACCGGCACCGCCGAACTGGAGGTGGTGGCCACCGAGGCCCGTACACTGCTCGCGTCGATGCTCGACAACCTGCAAGGAGTCACCGCGTGAAGATCCCCACCGACGACACCAAACCCATCGTCACCCGCCTCAAACGCGCCCACGGCCACCTCGCCACAGTGATCCGCATGCTCGAAGAAGGCCAGGACTGCGAAGACGTCCTCACCCAGCTAGCCGCCGTCAACAAGGCCCTCGGCCGCAGCGGCTACGCCCTCGTCGCGACGGGCCTCCAACACTGCATCGCCACAGAAGGCCCCGAAAACGTAGACACCAAGAAACTAGAAAAACTCTTCCTAGCCCTAGCCTGAATACCCACACTATGTGGTGGATCGGTGCGCTATACGAGCACCGATCCACCACATAAGCCGCCTGGGGAGGTGCCGCCGCATCGTGTCTTGCGGGCGCCCGGCCGCACACACGTGCAATAACATCGGCGCGCCGGCGCTCCCGAACCCATTGCCACCCAAGGGTGTAGCCCAAAGGGACGAACTTCGCGACGATCCCACGAAAATTTCCGCAACGACGGGTGAAGGTCCAACAAATCTGCCTATCCTGACATCACCGACATCTCGCCGACGTTGCTTCGGAAAGGAGAATCGCCGATGGCGATCGACTACTCACGACGGAAGCCCCCCCCCCGACGCTAAATAGGCTGCAGCAATCGCTGGCAGGCACAGATCCGACGACGCAAACCGGTCCGACTCAGGAACCCGACTGGCTTCAAATTGCCTTGGACCACGGCAAAACAGGAAACGTATCGCAGTCCAACGACGCCGCACGCAAGGCGACCGCACAGCTGCCCGATAGCCCCATTGCGTGGCATGTTCGCGGGTTGAGCTCGTTCCATCTCGACGACAATGCTGACGCCGAGTTCGCACTGGGCGAGGCCATTCGTCTCGATCCCAATGAAGCGAGCAGCCATGACGATCTCGGCGACGTCTACCTCGCCAACGAGCAGGCAGAGCGCGCACTCGCTGAGTATTCTCGAGCCGCAAAACTGGATCCGGGCAACGCACACTACTCGGCATCCGTCGGATGTGCCGAGGCTATGCTCGGCAACATCAATAAGGGGCACGACCTCCTCAAGGCAGCCCACGAGAAGCAGCCGGATGACGACGGTATCCGGGAAATGTATGCCCAGGTTCTTCTGGACATGATCGTCGAAAGTTGGTCTACGAACGAAGACGCCGGCACGAAACTCATCCTCTCGGAGAAGCAGCTCAACTATGGAAAAGAAAAGTTGGCCTTCATCGATACCCTTGGCGTCACAACGATCGACGACGACGTCGCTATCGTACGACAAGACTTGGAGCAAGCCGAACGGGTCAGGTTCTGGTCTAGCAAAGGCTTTTGGCTCCTCATCAAGTGGGTGACGGTCGGTATCCTCTTGACAGTACTCGGTTCATTCATCGAACCGGCGGCCATGGGAGGTTTCGCATTGGCTCTAGTCATAGGTTCCGCCGTACTCACCTACTGGTACCGGATTCCTGGTTGGAAATACAATCGGAGGATCGCATCGTCCCACGTTCGCAAGACCGGTCTCCAGTAGTCGGGGTCGGCATCAACTCAGAAAGAAATCACACCTGCCTCGGGTAGATAATATCCGGGCTCAATATAGGCGACGCTATTTCACCCGACGAACAACTTCGGAAAATCATCTCCGCCGCGAAAGGAACTCATATCATGAGCTATTATCAGAATTGCACCCATTGCCACAAGCCCACCCTCGAGTGCCAGAAGTGCCACGGCAAAGGAAGCGGCTCAGGCATGTTCAACGGCAACCAGCCCTGCAGCTACTGCAGCAAAGGAGCCGTTTGTCGAACCCATGGCAAACACTGGGAGTGACGTGCGTGGAGTGCGACCGCATTGAGCGCATCGGGCATGCGCCCCAGCGTCGGCACGTCACCGACCGCTCGATCCATGGTGATGCGAAGCGAATCCGATGTGTATCAGATTTGGCGGCCGAAGCCACAGCGGAGTTCAAACGATCGAGCAAGACGGAACTCAACCTCGGTACGTTGAGTTCCGTCTTGCTCGCACCGCCCGAGCAGGATGTCAGCCCGTTCGGGCATTCTGTCAATACCGCTATAGGCATCGACGACGACCTGATCACGGGCCGCGACTACAACCCGCCGATATCTGTTCGGCTGAGTTGGCTCACGCCGCCGAACGCGATCGGTGCTGCTCTTCTTCTCGAACGAGCCCGGCTGCTTGTACTCAAGGCCGACTACCGCGACTGCGCGCGATGTCTTCGACGTAAAGCACGGACCACGCATCTCCCGCGCTGGACCGGCAACATTTCGTTCTGCATCACCTGTCAAGGAGTCGTCGGCATCGACCGCAGCTTCCCAGAAGATGGAGCGGCGAAATCCAGCTCACCAACCGTCCGGAAGCTGCCGGGCCACTTCGCAATCGGCGCGCCCAGGGCTTCATCGGCGGTACCACGCCTCACGTGGCACGCGGGCCGTCCCGCGGGCCACGTGCAAGCGAGCGCATCCAGATCCCGGCGCGCGGCGGTCTCGATCTGCCGCGCAGGCCATCGAGCACGATCGATGTCGTAGGCAACTCCTATCCTCACCGGTATGGTTTCGATGCGCCACGAGGCGATCGTCGAGTTGATCCGATTATGTCCGGCATTCGCAGCCGAGATGCTCACCGGAGTCGCCGATCTCGTCGTACCCGAGTATGAGTCGGCGGAGCTCGGCTCGCCCGACCTGAGTGAGGTGGTGCCGACCGAGCGGCGGGCCGATGCGGTGGTCACACTCAATCAGGACGGTCGCGCGGTCCTTGGGATCGTCGTCGAAGTCCAGTTGGGTCATGACAGCGACAAAACGTACTCCTGGCCCAGCTATGTGATCTCGCTGCGGCAGCGACTGCGGTGCCCCGTTGAAGTACTGGTGGTGTGCGTCGATGACAGCGTGGCGCGCTGGGCGGCACAACCGATCCAGATCGGACGCGGGTCGATGATCACCCCGATCGTGGTCGGACCGAATCTCGTTCCGGTGATCGATGATGCCGATGTCGCGGCATCAAGCCGGGAGCTGGCGATGCTGTCGGCAATGGCGCACTACGC
>NZ_JAGQTN010000127.1 GCF_020438995.1 Gordonia sp. (in: high G+C Gram-positive bacteria) | reverse complement strand
TCGTTGCGCAGCGCCTTGAACACCCTCTGAATGGTGGAGATCGCGACCGATGTGGCGTCGGGCATCGGTCCGCGTCGGATTCGGTTGACGTTGTACAACTCGGTGAACTTACGCCCATCGTCCGGTGTCTGGTACAGCTCGAACTCGGCCATCGTCTGCTTCGCCAGGTTGTTACGGTCGACGAGAAACAGAATCCTGCCGAATCCGCCGTGTTTGAGGAGCCGATACGACAGCATCACCGCCGTGTAAGTCTTGCCCGCACCGGTGGCCATCTGGATCAGGCTCCGGTCGAACTGTTGCTCGCGCAGACTGGCCTCGACGCCCTTCACAGCTCTGATCTGTGCAGGGCGTAGGGGTTTCTCGTCCAGTGGTGGCAGGTGACGTACCTTGCCGCGCCATGTCGGATGGTCCTCACCACGAACTTCGAGAATCGCCGCCAGCGTAGCCGGTTTCGGGAAGTTGAACAGTCTGCGCGCTCGTGGTTCAGGGTCGTAGCCGTTGGTGAAATGTGTTTCGGTACCCGATGCTTCGAACACGAACGGCAACCTGCCGTCGGTGGTGAGCGCGGCAAGCCGCACATCGGCCGGTAACCCATCGGCATAGGTGCTTGACTGCCATTCGACACCCGACAGCGGTGTACCCTCGGGCTTTGCTTCGATGACTCCCACCACAGCCTGATCGACGTACAGCAGGTAGTCGGCGCGGCCGTGACCCGGTTTGAGCGTCACCTCCCGAACCGCGACACCCTGGGCAGCGAACAGGTTCATCGACTTCTTGCCCTGCACCGACCAACCCGCGTCGCCGAGTTGGCGGTCGATGAGGACGCGTGCACGCGCCTCAGCGGCAAGGCGTGCCGCGTTGTCATCTGAAGTCATGATGACGATGACACTAGCGGTAGGAGCTGACAGTGCGACGGTAGATACGGCGCGTATACAGTCACCGGAACGAACTCGCGAACCTGGGGGACACGTCTCGCCGCCGAGCCGGTCTGGCAGGCCGCCGCACGAGGGCTGTTGATGTCGGTGGCGGGGACGGTACCAGAGGCGGGCAGGTTGGTTGAACCTACCGAGGCTGTTCCGCGAGGTAGACACCGAGTGCAGCTCGGACGACTTCGCTGGTGGTCAGGTGATGTTCGGTCGCGTAGCGGGCGAGGGCCTCTCCCATGCCGGACGGAACGCGGACCGTGTAACTCACCGATGCTTCACGGGGAACGCCGTCCCGTGGACGGCCCCGGCGCATGGCGTAGTCGCTCGATACTTCCGCGGTGCCAGGTGCGGGCCGGAGCTCTCCGTGCTCGGCTTCCTCTGCCAGCAGTGCGTAGTCGTCCATGCTGCGGTGTGGACGGTCACTCATGTTCGTTCTCCTTTCGTGCGGGTTCGGACGGTGCGGTCTCGTGGGTGAATTGCGGTCCGACAAATGCTCGTTGCGGTATGTTCTGGTGCTCATTGAACGCGCCACCCGACGCGAGATATGCCTCGGATGCCACGGCCGGACGCATGAGCATGGCGTGGAAGACGTGTTGCACTGTGCCTCCTTCGAACTCTTCGGCCACTACTTCGATCCACGGCTCGTTCTCCGCCCGTCCGATCGAGCGAACGAGATCGGCGTCAAGGCGCGTCGGACTATCGACGCGGTACCGCACCGACGGCGCCTCCACGACCATGCGGATCTCCTCTGGAGTGATGGAGTGCTGTAACGAGTAGGGATTCAATTCGATCCTCACCGGAGTAATTGTAAGGCAATTACTCCGGTGAGGTGTTCGCTCGTGGGGGTTGTTGGGGGACGGTGGATACTGGTGCGCATGTCTTCGACCGAACCTGTGGACCTGCGGATGCGTGTGGTGGCCGAGTCGATCCGGTTGTTCGCGGCGCAGGGGTACGAGTCGACGACCGTCGATCAGATCGCGGAGGCGGCGGGGGTGTCGCGGCGGACGCTGTTCCGGCAGTTCCGGTCGAAAGAGGATGTGATCTTCGCCGACCACGAGGCGCTGCTGGACTCGGTGGCCGCGCAGCTCGCCGACGGCGTCGGTGATCCCTATGAATCTATTTGTGCGGCAGCGGAATCGGTGTTCGCACATTTCCGGTCGGCGCCGGATCTGGCGGTCGCGCGCTACCGGGTGGTCGCCGAGGTGCCGGCGCTGCGTGATCGCGAGTTGATCGCCACCTACCGGTATCAGCGGGCGTTCGAGGATCACCTGCGGGCGCGGCTTCCGGGAGAGCATCCCGAGCGGCTCGTCGCGTTCGCGGCGGCGGTGACCGGCTTGCACAACTATGTGCTGCGCACGATGCTGCGGGGCGATGAGTCGGCGACGGCCGCCAGGCTCCATACCGAACTGGCGCTGCTGCGTGACGCGCTGGCACCGCGTGCCACCGATGGGTCGGGGGTGGCCGGCGATCAAGGAGACCGGGAGGTCACCGTCGTGACCTATCCGGCGGGAATGTCGCCCGATGAAGTGGCTCGGCAGGTCGCCGACCGGTTGAGGCAGCGCTGAACCGGTTCGGCGCGCACAATGTGAGCAGGCCCTTTCGCGTTGACATGGCACTCGGTGCCGTGTTCAACTAGAAAAGTTGACGTGATGGCACCCAGTGTCATCGGGTCTCGACGAATCGCAGCCCCGACGAGGAGTGATCATGGGTACCGGAAATCCCGACTTCGACCTGTTCCAGCTACCCGAGGAGCACGTCGCCCTCCGCGAGGCCATCCGCGCGCTCGCCGAGAAGGACATCGAACCCCACGCCGCCGACGTCGACGAGAACGCACGCTTCCCGCGTGAGGCGCTCACCTCCCTCGTCGCCAACGGCTTCAACGCCGTCCACGTCCCCGAGGAATACGACGGTCAGGGCGCCGACTCGGTCGCCACCTGCATCGTCATCGAAGAAGTCTCCCGCGTGTGCGCGTCGTCGTCGCTGATCCCGGCCGTCAACAAGCTCGGCACGATGGGCCTGATCCTCAACGGCTCCGACGACCTCAAGCGGCAGGTCCTACCGGCCATCGCCGCGGGTGAGGCGATGGCCTCCTACGCGCTTTCCGAACGTGAAGCAGGCTCCGATGCCGCGTCGATGAAGACCCGCGCCCGCCTCGACGGCAACGACTGGGTGATCAACGGCAGCAAGTGCTGGATCACCAACGGCGGCGAATCCACCTGGTACACCGTCATGGCTGTCACCGACCCCGAGAAGGGCGCCAACGGCATCTCCGCGTTCATGGTCCACAAGGACGATCCCGGCTTCACCGTCGGACCGCTGGAGAAGAAGCTCGGCATCAAGGGCTCGCCGACCGCCGAACTCTACTTCGAGAACTGCACCATCCCCGCCGACCGCATCATCGGCGACGAGGGCACCGGCTTCAAGACCGCACTGCAGACCCTCGACCACACCCGCCCCACCATCGGCGCGCAGGCCGTCGGCATCGCGCAGGGCGCACTCGACAAGGCCATCGAATACGTCAAGGACCGCAAGCAGTTCGGCAAGTCCATCAGCAGCTTCCAGGGCATCGAATTCATGATCGCCGACATGGCGATGAAGATCGAAGCCGCCCGCCTGATGGTGTACACGTCGGCCGCCCGCGCCGAACGCGGCGAGAAGAACCTCAGCTTCATCTCGTCGGCGTCCAAGTGCTTCGCCTCCGACGTCGCGATGGAGGTCACCGTCGACGCGGTTCAGCTCCTCGGTGGCGCCGGCTACACCCGCGACTTCCCCCTCGAACGCATGATGCGCGACGCCAAGATCACCCAGATCTACGAGGGCACCAACCAGATCCAGCGAGTAGTCATGAGCCGTGCGCTGCTGAAGTGACCTTTCTGCGCCGGCTGATCGTCGTGCTGTCCGCGGTGCTGCTCATCGCGGCGTGCGGCAGCGATCCCGAACCTCCCCGGCCGCCGGATCAGGCGGCCGGGCAGGTGTATGTCAATCTGGGCGACAGCTATGCCTCGGGTACCGGTGTGCTTCCGCTGCAAGAGGGTTCGCCGTTTCTGTGTTTTCGGTCGCAACACAACTTCGCCCGAATCGTGGCGGAGCGGACCGGCCGGGCACTGACCGACGTCAGTTGCGCCGGGGCCACCACCGACAACATGACGACCGCCCAGTACGACGGTGTGCCACCGCAACTGGACGCACTATCGGACCGGACCGAACTGGTCACGATGATGCTCGGCGGCAACGACAACGGGACGTTCGGGCGATCGATCAGCGTGTGCGGCGATGTCGGCCGGCTCGTCCC
>NZ_JAGQTN010000126.1 GCF_020438995.1 Gordonia sp. (in: high G+C Gram-positive bacteria) | reverse complement strand
TCATCTTGATCCCTGAGGCCGAAGCGACGTAGGAGCGAGGGTCACGAAGGGTCCGGCGACGTAGACGCCTGACCCAACCACCTCGTAACAACGACCGAATCCCACGCGGACCGAAGCTGTCCGCATTGGCTCGTAGCGTGATCCTCACACCGACAACGAGGAGCGCACGATGACCACCACACCCGACTACCCACCCTTGGCGGAATCCGAAACAGTCTCGGCACCAATAATTTCCGGCCGCGCCCGCACCATCGCACTCATCTGCCTACTATCCGCGGCCTTCATGGAACTGATGGACGGCACCGTCGTCAACGTCGCCCTGCGGACGATGGAAACCGACCTCGGCGCGTCGTCGACGGCGCTGCAGTGGGTGGTGGCCGGCTATCCGCTCGCCTACGCCGTCGGCCTGATCGTCAGCGCCCGGCTCGGTGACCGCTACGGCCGCCGGCTCCTGTTCGTGACGGGCCTGGCCGCGTTCGGCGTGATGTCGCTGGCCTGCGGGCTCGCCACCGGGCCGGGACAACTCGTCGCGTTCCGAGTGCTGCAGGGCGCGGCGGCGGCGCTGATGGTGCCGCAGGTGCTCACCAACATCCAGGTGCTGTACCGGCCGGACGAACGCGGCAAGGCGATGGGCATGTTCACCTCGGTGATCGGCCTGGCCGCGGTCACCGGACCGATCCTGGGTGCGGTCATCACCGACGGCGATTGGTTCGGCATGTCGTGGCGGCCGATCTTCCTGATCAACGTGCCGCTCGCCGCGATCGCGGTCGCGGCGGCGCTGTCGTTCATCCCCGAGACCCGCGACGACAATCCCGCCCCGATCACCGCCGGATCGGCGGGCCTGCTCGGCGCATCGCTGGCCGCGATCATGCTGCCCATCACCCTAGGACCCGACAATGACTGGCCCGCATGGGGTTTCGCGATGATCACCATCGGCGTCGCCGGCCTGGCGATCTTCGCACGCCGCCAGGTGACCACCGCCGAAGCAGGTGTCACCCCGATGGTTCCGCCCGCCCTGTTCCGGACCCGTTCATTCACAACGGGTTTGATCACCTTCGCCGCGCTGACCATCCCCACCGGCGGCTACTTCCTGGTCCAGTCGCTGCACGTACAGATGGCGCTCGGCTGGTCGGTGCTGCACACCGGCTTCATGTGGATCCCGTTCTCGCTCGCGGTGCCGGTATCGGCGGGTCTGGCCGCGACAGTTCTCGCGCCGAGGCTGGGCCGCCGCATCCTGCAGATCGGCGCGGCGATCCTCATCACCGGCATGGCCGCGATGTACCTGGCAGAAGGATCGTCGAATCCCGGACTGTGGTTCCCGGCCGCCCTGGTGATCGCCGGACTCGGCTTCGGAGCGATCGTCGGATCGGCTGGACTGCTTGTCCTCAACGATGTTCCGGTCGCCCTCGCCGGTGCGGCATCGGGCGTGTTCAACACCGTGCAGGCGCTGGCTGTGGCCGTCGGCGCGGCGGTGATCGGCACCGCGTACACGACGGTCGGCGAGTCCCACGGCCTGCAATCCGGTTACCACGTCGCCTTCCTGACGATGATGGCGATCGTCGGCGCCGGCGCCGTCCTCGCCCAGACCATGCCGAAGGTCACCACCGCTGTTTCCGCAGGCTGAGGTGCCATTTGGCGGGGTGAATCCGCAGGAGTACAGTGTTCGGCATGCAGCGTGCGCTCCTTCTCGGTTGCCGCGGCGGGGTCTGATTCGACCGGCTCTCCGCCGCGGGGATCAGACGTGCCGGTCACTCCCCCTTCTTTCTTGACCTGGAGAATGACCCATCATGGCCGCAGCAGACAGTTTCACTTCCGGAGCCAGCCGTATCGTTGAGCCCTCCGGCCCCATCCCCGCCGACCAGCCCGCATGGAATCCGCAGCGTTCCTCGGCGATGCCCGTCCACCGTTATCTTCAGTTCGCCGACGAGGTGGAGAAGGTATCGGTCCCCGACCGTACCTGGCCCGACAAGGTCACCACCAAGGCCCCGCTGTGGTGCGCGGTCGACCTGCGTGACGGCAACCAGGCGCTGATCGACCCGATGAGCCCGGCCCGCAAGCGCCGCATGTTCGATCTGCTGGTTCGCATGGGCTACAAGGAGATCGAGGTCGGTTTCCCGTCGGCGAGCCAGACCGATTTCGACTTCGTCCGCGAGATCATCGAGGACGACGCGATCCCGGGCGACGTCACCATCCAGGTGCTCACCCAGTGCCGCACCGAACTGATCCAGCGCACCTTCGAGGCCTGCGAGGGCGCGGCCAATGTGATTGTGCACTTCTACAATTCGACGTCGGTGTTGCAGCGACGGGTGGTGTTCCGCGCCGACAAGCCCGCGATCGTCAAGATCGCCACCGACGCCGCGCATCTGGTGCTGGAGGAGGAGAAGAAGTACCCCGACACCAACTGGCGGTACGAGTACTCCCCGGAGTCGTACACCGGCACCGAACTGTCCTTCGCCAAGGAGGTCTGCGACGCGGTCTCCGAGATCATCGCGCCCACCCCCGACAAGCCGCTGATCATCAACCTGCCGGCGACGGTCGAGATGGCCACCCCGAATGTGTACGCCGATTCGATCGAGTGGATGAGCCGCAACCTGGCCCGTCGTGACTCGATCATCCTGAGCCTGCACCCGCACAACGACCGCGGTACGGCCGTCGCCGCCGCCGAACTGGGTTATCAGGCCGGCGCCGACCGCATCGAGGGCTGCCTGTTCGGCAACGGTGAACGCACCGGCAATGTGTGCCTGGTGACCCTGGGCATGAACCTGTTCAGCCGCGGCGTCGACCCGCAGATCAGCTTCTCCGACATCGACGAGATCCGCCGCACCGTCGAGTACTGCAACCAGCTCAACGTCCCCGAGCGCCATCCCTACGGCGGCGACCTGGTGTACACGGCCTTCTCCGGCAGCCACCAGGATGCCATCAACAAGGGCCTGGATCAGATGAAAATCGATGCCGACGAACAGGATTCGGACGTCGACGACATCATCTGGGCGGTCCCGTACCTGCCGATCGACCCCAAGGACGTGGGCCGCAACTACGAGGCCGTGATCCGGGTGAACAGCCAGTCCGGCAAGGGCGGCGTCGCCTACATCATGAAGGCCGACCACGGTATGAACCTGCCACGGCGGCTGCAGATCGAGTTCAGCCGGGAGATCCAGAAGCTCACCGACGGAGAGGGTGGCGAGGTCAGTCCCAAGGAGATGTGGGACGTCTTCAGCGAGGAATACCTGATGCCGATCGTCCCGCTGGAGCGGATGCGCCAGCGCGTCAACGCATCCGAGGTCGACGGCGGTGAGGACCAGATCACGGCGATCGTCAAGGTCGACGGCGTCGAACGCGAGATCGAGGGCGTGGGCAACGGCCCGCTCGCCGCGTTCGTGAACGCCATCGGCACAGTCGGTTTCGACGTCCGAGTCCTCGATTACGCCGAGCACGCACTCACTTCCGGCGACGATGCGAGCGCCGTGTGTTACGTCGAAGTGGAGGCCAACGGCGAAACGGTGTGGGGTGTGGGCATCGCCCCGTCCATCACCACCGCCAGCCTGCGCGCCGTCGTCTCGGCGGTGAACCGCGCCCACCGCGCCGCCGCCCCGGCCGACGCCGACGGCACCGCCCCCCGCACCTGGGCGCCGTAGTCGGCTCGATCCTCAAGACTGTTGAGAGCCTTGGGTCGCCGGACCCTTCGAGACGCCTCCGCTAGCGCTCCGGCTCCTCAGGGATCAAGAAGCGCTCCTGACCGCCGAGGCCGAAGCGACAAGGAGCGAGCCACCCTCTTGATCCCCGAGGCCGAAGCGACGAAGGAGCGAGGGTCACGAGGGGTCCGGCGACCCGAGAATCCTCACCTGACCGCCGCCGCCACCTCGCGCAGTAACCCGACGACCTTGGCGACGGACCCGCGCGGGTT
>NZ_JAGQTN010000010.1 GCF_020438995.1 Gordonia sp. (in: high G+C Gram-positive bacteria) | reverse complement strand
TCCTCGGCGTGCTGGGCGATGAGGACGTCGAGGCCCTTGGCGTATTCGAGGGCGCGGCGCATCAGCAACGGGTCGTCGACGCATTTGCCGTCGTCGCTGAACATCTTCACCTTGGCCGCACCCGCAGCCATCATGCCCATCTCGGCGAGTTGTTTGCCTTGGAGTCCGACGGTGACCGCACCCACCGGATGCACGTCGACCAACCCGACCTCGCGGCCGGTGCGGTACACGTTGTCGGTGACGGTCGAGTTGTCGGCGACGGGGTCGGTGTTGGCCATCGCGAATACCGCGGTGTAGCCACCCAGCGCGGCTGCCGCCGATCCGGTGGCGATGGTCTCGGTGTCCTCGCGGCCGGGTTCGCGCAGATGGGTGTGCAGGTCGACGAAACCGGGCAACAGCACCGAGTTGTGACCGGCCAAGCGTTCGGTGTCGGCCGGTGCGACCAGGCCGGGACCGATCTCGGTGATCACGCCGTCGACGATCAGGACGTCGACGGGGCTGCCTTCGCCGTAGGGCCGGACATCGGTGATCAGCAACGATCCGGGCGCGCTCACTGGTTCTCCCCTGTTGTGGTTTCCGGGTCGGTGCCGACGAGCAGCCCGAACAGCACAGCCATCCGGACGTGAACGCCGTTGCGGACCTGGTCGAGCACCGTCGCGCGCGGCGAGTCGGCCACCGAATAGCCGATCTCCATGCCGCGCAGCATCGGACCGGGGTGCAGCACCACCGCGTCGTCGGCCATCAATGCCAGGCGGCGTTCGTTGAGTCCGAAGCGCACCGAGTATTCGCGCGAGCTCGGGAAGAAGCCACCGTTCATGCGTTCGGCCTGCACCCGCAGCATCATCACCGCATCGACGGCGGCGAGTTCGGCGTCGATGTCGGTGGACACCGTCACCGGCCACTGCTCGACACCCGTCGGCAACAACGTCGGTGGGGCGATGAGCACCACCTCCGCTCCCAGCGTCGACAGCAGGAAGGCATTGGAGCGGGCGACGCGTGAATGCAGCACGTCGCCCACGATCGCGATGCGTTTGCCGTCGAGAGTGCCGAGGCGCTGCCGCAGCGTGAGCGCGTCGAGCAGAGCCTGGGTGGGATGTTCGTGCATACCGTCGCCGGCGTTGATGATCGACGGTCCGGTGCCATCAGCGGCAGTGGTCCATTCGGCGATCTGCCGGGCCGCACCCGAAGCCGGATGCCGCACGATCAGCGCGTCGGCGCCGGCCGCATGCAGCGTCTTGACGGTGTCGCGCAACGACTCGCCCTTACCCGCCGACGAACTCGACGCGCTGACGTTGATGACATCGGCGCTCATCCACTTGCCAGCCACCTCGAACGAGACCCGGGTACGGGTGGAGTTCTCGTAGAACACCGTCATCACGGTGCGCCCACGCAGAGTGGGCAGCTTCTTGACCTCACGCCCGGTCAGCGCCTGTTCGAACCGTTCGGCCTCATCGAGGATCGCGGTGGCCTGCGCACGGGACAGGTCCTGTGTGCTCAGCAGGTGCCGCATCACGCCCCCGGCCGGTGAGCAGTACGGGAACCGAGGACGACCTCGTCGGCACCATCGTGTTCGATCAGGTGAACCGCGACGTTCTCCTCGCGGGAGGTGGGGATGTTCTTGCCGACGTAGTCGGCGCGCAGCGGCAGTTCGCGGTGACCGCGGTCGACGAGCACCGCGAGTTGCACCGCTGCCGGGCGGCCGAGGTCGCGCAACGCGTCGAGGGCGGCGCGGACGGTGCGCCCCGAATAGAGGACGTCATCGACAAGGATGACGATCGCGCCGTCGACACCGCCGGCGGGCACCATGGTGCGCTCGAGCGGCCGGTGCGGTTTGTCGCGCAGATCGTCGCGGTACAGGGTGATGTCGAGATAGCCGACCGGAATATCGGTACCGGCGAACTCAGAGATCTTGGCGCCCAGCCGTTTCGCGAGAGACGTTCCGCGGGTGGGGATGCCGATGAGCACCACATGGGGTGCGCCGGGTGCGTCGAGAGCCGTTTTCTCGATCACCTGATGGGCGACACGCGCGATGGTCCGGGACACATCCGCCGCGTCGAGCAGCACCCGATGGGATTGCCCATCGTTGTTTACGTCAGCCAACGTGACCTCCTTCTCCGCCTCACGGGACGGTCCGTTAAAGGATGCCTGCCGGTCATGCAGTCTACACGCGGAGGGGACTATCTCCAGCCGGGCGTGGCGTGATCTGGCCCGCACAGACTCCTACATCGGGCACAAGTATTGCGGTTGGTTCCGGAATCCGGAACCAACCGCAATACTTGTTCGTCGGGGTCAGCAGTCGGTGTGGGGTTCGGCCGCGGCGGCGGCGCGCACCTGCGGGGCCAGGTCGGCAATGCGGGCGAGCACGCCGTTGACGAAGGCGGGCGAATCGTCGGTGGACAGTTCCTTGGCCAATTCGACGGCCTCGTCGACGATCACCACCGGATCGACGTCGGTGGCGTTGAACAATTCCCAGGTGGCCAGCCGCATGATGGCCCGGTCGACCGCGGGTAGGCGCGGCAGCGTCCACTCCTTCAGGTGCGAGGACAGCACTGCGTCGACCTGATCCTGGTCACCGGCCACCCCCTCGATGACGCGCGCGGTGTACGGATGGATCTGCCCGACGCTCTCGTCGGTGATCACCAGCTCACGGCGTTCGGTGACCAGGTCGGTGGCCTTGACGCCCTTGGCCTCGGCCTCGAACAGCAGGTCGACGGCGCGTCTGCGTGCCTTGTGACGGGTACCCGGGTGTTTCACTGAACCTCGCGCTCAGCTGTTGACGCGGCCGAGGTAGCTGCCGTCGCGGGAGTCGACCTTCAGCTTGTCACCGGTGTTGATGAACAGCGGCACGGCGATTTCGGCACCGGTCTCCAGCGTGGCGGGCTTGGTTCCGCCGGTGGAGCGATCACCCTGCAGACCGGGGTCGGTCTGCTGTACCAGCAGTTCGACGGTGACGGGCAACTCGACGTACAGCGGCGCACCCTCGTGGGTGGCAACCTGCGCGGTCATGTTCTCGAGCAGGAACCGCGCACCGTCGCCGACGGTCTCGGGTGAAATGTTGAGTTGCTCGAAGGTCTCGCCGTCCATGAAGACGTAGTCGCTGCCGTCGTTGTACAGGTAGGTCATGTCGCGGCGGTCGACCGTGGCCGTCTCCACCTTGACGCCGGCGTTGAAGGTCTTGTCGACGATCTTGCCGCTGAGTACGTTCTTGATCTTGGTGCGCACGAAGGCCGGGCCCTTGCCGGGCTTGACGTGCTGGAACTCCAGGATCTGCCAGAGTCCGTTGTCCATCTTCAGCACGAGGCCGTTCTTGAAATCGGCGGTACTCGCCATAGGTGGTTACTTCCTAACGTCAGATGACGGTGAACGTCTTGTCGGTGGTGGTCAGCAGGTCGGGTTCGCCGTCGGTGACCACGAGGCTGTCCTCGATCCTGACGCCCCCTCGACCTGGGAGATAGACGCCGGGCTCCACGGTCACCGCGGCGCCGCATGGCAGTGTACCCGTCGCGGCCGATCCGATCCCCGGTGCTTCATGGATCTGCAGCCCGATACCGTGCCCGAGGCCGTGCACATACTTGTCGCCGTAACCCGCATCGTCGATCACCGACCGGGCGGCGGCATCGACGCCCCGCAGGTCCGCATCCGGTGTCAACGCCGCCCGGCCGGCGGCCTGCGCGGTAGCCACCAGTTCGTAGATCTCACGCTGCCAGTCGGCGGCGCGGCTGAGGACATAGGTACGGGTCATGTCCGAGTGATAGCCGGCGACGGCCGCTCCGAAGTCGATCTTCACGAAGTCCCCGGTGGCCAGCACCGCCGGGGTCGGCCGGTGATGCGGTATCGCCGAGTTGGCACCGGTGGCGACGATGGTCTCGAACGAGACGGCGTCGGCGCCGCGTTCGAACATCTCCCATTCGAGCGCTCTGGCGACCTCGCGTTCGGTCCTGCCGGGTGTGAGCAATCCCCGTTCGATGATCGCGGCCAGTGCCTCGTCGGCCACCACGCAGGCCCGCCGCAGCAATTCCACCTCGCCCGGATCTTTGACTTCACGCAGAGTTTCCACCAGCCCGGATGTACCCACCAGGTCACCGTCGAGATCCCGGTGAGCGGCGACCGTCACGATATGTTCCTCGAAGCCGACGCGGACCGTGCCGCCCTGACCGGCATGCTCGACGAGCGCGGCGAGACAGTTGCGTGCGATCACCGCTTCCAGGTCACCCGATTGTTCGGCGACCTGCGTGATGTAGCGACCGTCCGTACTGATCCGGTCGGCGTCCGGATCCGCCGCACTGATCAGCACGGCCGCGTTGGAACCGGTGAAGCCGGTCAGATACCGGACGTTGATCAGGTCGGACACCACCAAGACGTCGGCGGTTCCGGCGACCAGTTCGCGAAGCCTGTCGCGGCGGTCGCGGTGGTCTGCGGACGGGGGCGGATTCCAGGGCTGAGCCATGGGTAAAATCTACCGATCGGCCAGTCCTGACCGACGCAATGCAGGGGATGTGGTTTCCCTCACGTCACCGGTAGTCTAGTCTGTCGGCCATGGGTTCTTGGTTACTGCGCGGTATACCGCTCACCGCTGTCCACATCGTCGCGCGTGTGCTCCTGGCCATCGCCGTGGTGGAAAAGCCGCTCTCGTCGAGCACGTGGAAGGTTCTCGCCGTTGCCGCGGTCGTGCTGGTCGCACTGCTGTGGGGCGGTGTCGACGGCATCCGCGACGCTCGGGCCAACCCCGACCCCGACGACTACGCCGACCTGACCGTGCGCTGGCTCAAGGCGGGTCTGTTCGCCGGTGTCGTCGCGGCCGTCGTCTGCTGGATCATCGGCACCTGGTTCATGAGCGGCATCGGCCAGGCTTCGCTGCCGATCGAGATCATCGCCGGCGGATCGTTCACCGCCCTCCTGGTCTACGCACCCGCGTTCGTCGGATTCTCGTTCGGCCGCTGGGTCGTGCGCCGCGATCAGCGCAAGAACGAGCCCGAAGAGGACTGGTCGTCGCACGAGGAACGCGCCGCCGCCCACGCCTGATCGCCAACCAACGGACCGCAAAGCCCGCCACGTCGACTCCGACGTGGCGGGCTTTCTAGTTCAATCAGGCTTCGATCAGAGCAGGACACCGCTACCGGAGGCGGTAGCGCCCGCCACCGCCGAATAGGCGGCTGCGATCAGCGACGGGTCGGGGCCTTCGAGGCGGCCAGGTTTGGCGAGTCCGTCGAGCACGACGAACCGCAGCACACCCGACCGGTTCTTCTTGTCACCGGCCATGCCCTGCAGAAGGTCGGCGAAGGCGTCCGGATCATAGGTGGTGGGCAGACCCACGAGTTCGAGGATGCTCTTGTGCCGGTCGGCTGTCTCGTCATCGAGGCGGCCCGCCAGCCGGGCCAACTCGGCCGCGAACACCAGCCCCACCGACACCGCGGCGCCATGACGCCACTTGTAGCGTTCGCGGCGTTCGATGGCGTGGCCAAGGGTGTGTCCGTAGTTGAGGATCTCCCGCAGCGAGGACTCCTTGAGGTCGGCCGACACCACATCGGCCTTGACCTGCACCGATCGCCGGATCAGCTCGGGCAGCACATCGCCAGCCGGGTCGAGAGCGGCCTGCGGGTCGGCCTCGATGATGTTCAGGATCTCGGGGTCGGCGATGAACCCGGTCTTGATGACCTCGGCCAGCCCGGCGACGACCTCGTTGCGCGGTACCGTCTCCAGGGTGGCGATGTCGATGAGGACGGCGTCGGGTTCGTGGAAGGAACCGACGAGGTTCTTGCCGGCGTCGGTGTTGATGCCGGTCTTGCCGCCGACCGCGGCGTCGACCATAGCCAACAGCGTGGTCGGGATGTGGATGACGCCGATGCCACGCATCCAGGTGGCGGCGACGAATCCGGCGAGGTCGGTGGCCGCGCCGCCGCCGAGGCTGATCACCTTGTCGTTGCGTTTGAGGCCGATCTGACCGAACACGCCCCAGCAGAACGAGGCGACCTGCAGGTCCTTACCGGCTTCGGCGTCGGGGATCTCGACGGAGTGGGCGTCGAAACCCTTCCCGATCAGGAACTCCCGGATCTGTTTGGCTGTTTCGACGAGGGTGGGCTGAAAAACGATCGCGATCCGGTCGGCACCGGCCGCCGCCTCGGCGACCTCACCGAGCAAACCCCTGCCGATGACCACGTCGTACGGGGCACCCGCGTTGACTCGGATCCGGATAGGTTCGGTCGTACCGGCTGTCGCTGCGGCTTCTGTCGGCGCAGTTTCTGGCGGCGCGGTTTCTGTCACGGGGTGTTCCTCTCGGGAAGGAGGTGGTCGGCGAGTGCGGTGACGACGGCATCGGCGATCTCGGCGGCATTGCCGGCGCCGGCGTCGACGGTGATCGTGGCCAGAGCGGTGTAGGTGTCCTGCCGTTCGGCGAGCAGTTCGCGATACCGGGTTTCGGGGTCGTCGCCGGCCAGCAGCGGACGGTCCCCACACTGGGCGCGGACGAAGCCTTCGTCAGGGTCGATGCTCAGGTAGACGACGCGCTGCCTGCCGAGCGCGTCGGCGATGGCAGGAGTCATCACCGCACCGCCGCCGAGCGATACGACGCCACCGCGGGTGAGCAAATCGAGCACGACTTGTCGTTCGATCTCCCGGAACGCCGGAGCGCCGTCCTGGTCGAAGATCTCCGGGATGGTGCGGCCGTCGACGCGCACGATCTGTTCGTCGGCGTCGGTGAAGTCCACGCCGAGCAGTTCGGCCACGAGCTTGCCGACGGTCGACTTGCCGGCCCCCATGAAGCCGATCAGGACGGCGGCCGGGTGGGTCTTAATCCTCTTGCGGGTCACCATCATTGGTGCGGTGGCCTCGCGCTGATCCGCTTCACGTAGGCGTTGAGGTTGTCGGCGGTCTCGGCGGCCGAGTCGCCGCCGAACTTGTCGAGTGCGACCTGTGCGAGGACCAGCGCCACCATCGCCTCGGCAACCACGCCCGCAGCGGGTACCGCACACACGTCGGAGCGCTGATGGATCGCCACGGCCGGTTCGCCGGTGGTCATGTCGACGGTCTGCAGAGCGCGGGGCACTGTCGAGATCGGCTTCATCGCGATACGCACACGCACGTCCTCACCGTTGGTCATGCCGCCTTCGAGGCCGCCGGCGCGGTTGGTCGAGCGCAGCACGCCGTCGGGTCCGGGCACCATCTCGTCGTGTGCCGCACTGCCGCGGCGGCGGGCCGTCTCGAATCCGTCGCCGACCTCGACCCCCTTGATCGCCTGGATACCCATGAGGGCGGCGGCCAGTTTGGCATCGAGCCGGGTTTCGCCGCTGACGTGAGAGCCGAGGCCGATGGGCACTCCGGTGGCCACGATCTCGACGATGCCGCCAAGGGTGTCGCCGTCCTTCTTGGCGGCCTCGATCTCGGCGATCATCTTGTCGGCCGATGCCGAATCGAACGCCCGGACCGGACTCTCGTCGATCGCGGGCAGGTCGCTGTAGCGGGGCGCGGGACCGTCGTACGGGTCGGAGGCACCGATGGAGATGACGTGGCTGAGGACCTCGATACCGAACACCTGCCGCAGGAAGTTGCGGGCGACGCTGCCGGCGGCCACGCGCGCCGCGGTCTCGCGGGCACTGGCCCGTTCGAGGACCGGACGGGCGTCGTCGAAGCCGTACTTGAGCATTCCGGCAAAGTCGGCGTGACCGGGCCGGGGCCGGGTCAGCGGGGCGTTCCGGGCGCTGCCGGCGAGCTCGTCGGGATCGACGGGATCGGCGGCCATGACCTGTTCCCACTTGGGCCACTCACTGTTGCCGATCTCGATGGCGACCGGCCCACCTTGGGTACGGCCGTGCCGGATCCCGCCGAGCAGAGTCAGTTTGTCGGCCTCGAACTTCATCCGGGCGCCGCGACCGTAGCCGAGGCGGCGACGGGCGAGTTGTTCGGCGATATCGGACGAGGTGACCTCTACTCCGGCGACCATCCCCTCGACGATGGCGACCAGGGCCGGTCCATGGGATTCTCCGGCGGTTATCCAGCGCAACACGGCATCAATTGTTCCACGACCCGATGTGGCCCTTCTGCTCAGGCCATGATGGACAGATGGCAATAGGCGATCTGGTCCCCTGGCGATCCTCCCGCACATTCGGTGAGCCCCTCACCACCTCTGATGGTGTGACCGTCGTTCCCGTGACCCGCACGATCCACGGCAGCGACGACGGCGATGCGCTCGGCGTGTTCGTGATCCGGGGCGACGAGGTGGTCTGGTCCCCCGTCGTCGACGCCGACCGCGTCGCCCTGATCGGCGTGGTCACCGGCCTTGTCGCCGCCACCCTCGGCTGCATCGCCGTCGTCCGCCGCCCACCCTGGCCGGACCTGCGCCGGCAGTAGCACCAGCGCGCCGCACCTTCTTGTCGGAGTAACCACGCGGAAGGTACGACACAAACCAGACCTGTCGACAGCGGTCAGCGTGTCAACATGCGCAGATCCAGGTCAAAGGCGAACGGCACAGTGGTGGTGAATTCGCCGATGTGCTCACTGCCGGTGTACTGGCCGTCGGTCAGGGTGAGTTCGGTCAGGCGTGGTCCGTCGAGGTCAACGATCCAGTAGTGGGTGATTCCGGCGTCGGCGTATTCGCTGCGTTTCATGACCCTGTCGATACGCCGGGTGCCGGGTGAGATGACCTCGACGGCGAGGAGCACGTGCGCTGCGTCCAGGTGGTCGGGAGCAGTGGCTGCGCAGACCACGAGATCGGGGACGCGCACCGTGGCCGGGGTGTGCGCGTCGATCACGATGTCGATCTCGCCGAGCACTTCGTAGTCCTCGCCGGCGGCGCTTTCCAGGGCGTTCCACAGCCGGTGTACGGCCCGAATGTGTCGTTTGGCAGGCCGGGGCGTCACGATACGGACGCCCTCCTGGAGTTCGGACCGCACGCCGGTCTCCTCGCCGAGGGCACGCCAGTCCCGCAACGACAACAGCGAGGTGAGGTCGGGACCGGACATGAGGTCAGGGTACTCGCGCCGGTCGTGCGGTCGGCAGTGTCAATGGGTCACCGCCAGTAGCAACGCCGACGCGCCGACGAGTGCAGGTCCGTGCGGGAGTGACGAGGACCGGGCGACCAGCGCGGCGATCGCCGAGAGGAGCGCGGCGAGCAGGACGACGAGCATCCCGGTCGCCCAGTCGGCGGTGAGACCACCGACGACCAGTGCGAGCTTCACATCGCCGCCTCCGCATTGCCGCAGCAGCCACGCGATCAGGTAGGGCGTCGCCGCGACGACGCCGGCGACGACCACCCCGGCCGATGTCGTGCCGATCGCGGCGACGGCGATCAGGCCAGGCCACAGTAGTGCGTTGGTGATGCGCCGGGTACGGGTATCGCGGACGGCGATGGCGGTCAGCCACAGGCCGACGGGGATCGAGGCGAGAGTCACCGAACAATCGTCGCTGCCCGATCCACCGATTCGGGGTTCTCAATCAGATTTGTGGACAACCGATTTCGCTGTGGACGGAGTGTTTGACACTACTCAGGTGTCAGTGATCGCGGCGGCCATCGCCTCGCGGGGTGCGGGCAGCCCGGTGAACTGTTCGACCTGGCTGTAGGCCTGATTGAGGAGCATCACCAGCCCCCCGACGATGCGCCCACCCGACGCGGTGACGGCGGCGGCGAGCGGCGTAGGCCATGGGTTGTAGATGACATCGATGACCGCTGACGCCACACGCACCGAGTCGATGATCGGCGCGGTGGCCGGAGACGGAACCGTCGACACGACGACCCGCGCGGACCGGCACGCCTCGGTGAGTTCCGCTGACGCGACGAACGGCAGAAAACCGCATCTCAGACCCAGGGCCTCCGCGAGCGCGGCGACGTCGGCGGCGCGCTCAGGACTGCGCACCACCACGCGTACCGAGGTGAATCCGGCGTCGGCGAGAGCGCTGATCGTCGGCAGCGCGGTGCCCCCGCCGCCGATCACCACCGCCTCACCGCCGGAGCCGGCGAGCACTCCGAGCTCACGCAGAGCCCCGGTCATCCCGTCGACGTCGGTGCAATCGGCGCGCCAGCCAGTCGCGGTACGCACCAGGGTGTTGGCCGAACCGATGAGCCGGGCACGCTCGGTGACCTCGTCGGCGAACTCGAGCGCGGCGATCTTGCCGGGCATCGTCACGGAGAAGCCCACGAACTCCGGGCCGGCTCCCCCGACGATCCCGGGAAGCTGCTCGGCAGTGCATTCGATGCGGTCATAGGTCCAGTCGGTCAGCCCGAGCGCCCGGTACGCGGCCAGGTGCAGATCAGGTGACCGCGAATGCGACACCGGGAATCCGAGCACCGCAGCTCTACGTGAGGTCATCGCGCGGCATCAGCATCCGGTGGACAGCAGGCCGGTGTCGCAGGCTTTCTGCCGATTGCGTTTGTGTTCCTCATAGTCGTCGGCGAACAGCGTGGTGCCGTCCTGGTCGATCGACACGAAGTACAGCCATTTGCCCTTGGTCGGATGTTCGGTGGCCTCCAGCGCACGCTCCCCGACCGCACCGATCGGTGTCGGCGGCAACCCGAAGATCTGGTAGGTGTTCCACGGATTCTCGTCGCTGTAGGCGTCGCCGTGCACGTCGATGTTGGTGACCTTGGCCTTGTAGTTGGACGTCGAGTCCATCTCCAGGCGCTGATCCTTGGCCAGCCGGTTCAGGATGACACGCGCGACCTTTGGGAAGTCCTCGGGATTCTTCGCCTCCCGTTCGACGATCGACGCGGTGACCAGCGTTTCGTACGGGGTCAGGCCCGAACCGTTGTCGTTGAGCAGACCCCACTTCTCGAACCGGGCCGCGCTTTCGGTGATCAGATCGGACAGGATCTGGGTGGCCGAATGCTCAGGATTGATGTACTCCCACGTGCCTGGCGCGATGAGTCCTTCCAGTCTGCGGAAGTCACCTCTTACCTCCGAAGCCGTGACATATTTGCGCGCCCAGTCGGGCACACCGAGTTCGGAAGGCTTGGCGGTGGCCGCGACCTTCTGCAATTCCTTGACCGTCACACCGCGGTGCGCCCCGTTGATCTCGACCTCGGTCGCGTCGGCGATCATCTGGAAGATGCCCGGGGTGGTCTTGCCGTCGATGCCCTTCTTCGATTCGAGCTGCAACCCCTCGGGGACGTTCATCAGCCCCACCCGATGGACCCTGGTCGAGTCGGTCATCATCGACACTGCGGTAGAGGCCGAGATCTGCGTGCGCAGCTTGTAGTAGCCGCCCTCCATGGTTCGCCCGCCCGCCGCGTTGATGAACGCCTGCGTGCTCTTCACCACGTCACGCTCGGTGAGGATGTTCCCGAAGTCGCTCAGTGCTGAATTGGGCGGGATCTCGACGATCACGTCGGCGACACCGGATGCGCCGGAATAGTCCGGTGCGCTCACCGCGCCACCGAAGAACCGCATAGCGCCGTATCCGACCGCGCCGAGCATCGCCAGGAATGCGACCAGGACAACCGCGATCACCTTCCGGCGTCTACGCCGACGGCGGTCCGCCTCATCGGACGATCCGGCGTCCCGGACACCCGATCGGGCCGAACGAACACTCCTCGCCGAACGATCGCCTCCTGTCGAACGAGGTGCCCGGTCCGTATTCTCATCCGCTGACGTCGCCGCACCACCGGACACGGCACCGGACTTGTCACCTGCCACGGCAGCCGGCTCAGCCGCGACCCCGGCAACAGACGCCGGTGCGGCATCGCCGGTATCGGTCCGACCTGACGACGGCGTGGAGTTCCGGTCAGTGTCGATCGGGGGTGGTGTCGGGAGCAATCCCCGCGCGACCCCCGGTGCGCCGTCGACCGGGCCGGTGGACTCCGCGGGACGAGGAGGCGGCGGTACCTGAGGTACATACCGTCCACGAAGATCCGGTGCCGCCGACGGTGCCGGCCACTGCGCCGGCGGCGGAGCCAGATAACTGTTGGCGCCGGGCACCGGCCCGCGCTCCTCCGGCGCAGGCCGCGGTTCGATCCGCTGCGGCATCGCGCGCGAGGACTCCGGATCGGTCCCGCCGACCTCGTCGCGGTGACGCCGACGACCGTTCACCGGCCGGTCCGGGTGCGGCTGGGTGAAGAACCTCAGACGATCGACGTCATCCTGCGACACGTCCTGCCCCGCGGTGCCACGATGGCGGCTGTGCCGATATTGCTCATCATCCACCGAACATGTCCCCTGTCACCGGCATCCACCCCTGAGGGTGCGGCGCGTCATCGTCCCGCATCCAGCCACCCTTGCAGAATAGCGACCGCCGCCGCCTGATCAATGACCCCACGGGATGATTTCACCGAACGACCACTGGCACGCAGCGCCTGCTGGGCGGTGACCGTGGTGAACCGTTCGTCGAAATACTCCACCGGCACCGGCGCGATCGACTCGGCGATCGCGGTGCCGAACGACCGGGCGGCATCGGCGGCCGGACCTGCGGTGTTCCGCAGCGTCCGGGGCATCCCGATCACCACTGCGACCGCCTCGTACTCGCCGGTCAGCGCGGTGATCCGGTCGACGTCGGCGCTACCGCCGGGTGTCCGGGTCACCGTCTCCACCGGCGTGGCCAGAATCCGGTCCGGATCGCATACCGCAACCCCGATTCGCACGCTGCCCACGTCGATGCCGAGTACCCGTCCCGGCCGGCCGGCCGCTGCCGGGGTCACCGAAGCACAAGCTCTCTGATCCGGGCCATCGCGGCGTCCGCACCGCCGACGTCGGTACCCGAACCCTGCGCCAGGTCGGGTTTGCCACCTCCGCGGCCACCGACGAGCGGGGCGATCTGCTTGACCAGGTCACCGGCCTTGATTCCGGCCTCGCGAGCGCTGTCTGTGGTGGCGACGACGAACGGCACCTTGGTACCGGTGGCCGAGAACAGCACGACCACGGCGGGCTTGTCGGCCACCTTGCCGCGCAGGTCTGTCGCCAGCGAACGCAGATCACCGGCGTCGATACCGTCGGGCAGACGTCCGCCCACCACGAGTGTCGAACCCGAGGTGACCGCTGCGTCGATCAACCCCGACGCGGCGTTGCGGGCGGCTTCTGCGCGGATCCGCTCAAGTTCCCTCTCCGCGTCACGCAGCCTGGCCACCAGTGCCTCCACCCGGCCGGGTACCTCCGCGGAAGGCACCTTCAGCGTCGACGCCAAACCCGCGAGCAGCGCACGCTCCTTGGACAGGTACCGGAAGGAGTCCATACCCACGTACGCCTCGACGCGCCGCACACCCGAACCGACCGACGACTCGCCGATCACCGTGATGGGCCCGATCTGCGCCGACGACGACACGTGCGTGCCACCGCACAATTCCATCGAGAACGGTCCGCCGATGTCGACGACCCGCACCTCGTCACCGTAGTTCTCGCCGAACAGGGCAAGGGCACCCATCGCCTTGGCCTCGGCCAGCCCCGTCTCGAAGGTGCGGACCGGATAGTCGGCCTCCACCGCGGCGTTGCTGATCTCCTCGATCTCGCTACGCTGGGCCTCGCTCAGCGGGCCGTTCGCGTGGAAGTCGAACCGCAGGTAGCCGGGCCGATTGAGGGAGCCGGCCTGGGTGGCGTTGGGACCGAGCACCTGCCGCAGCGCGGCGTGCACCATGTGGGTGCCGGAGTGCCCCTGCGTGGCGCCATGCCGCCAGGCTGCGTCCACCGACGCCAGCACCTCCTCGCCCTCGGTGATCTCGCCCTCGTCGATCCGCACTTTGTGCAGCCACAGCGTCTTGTTGAGTTTCTGGACG
Organism: Gordonia sp. (in: high G+C Gram-positive bacteria); assembly: GCF_020438995.1. GTDB lineage: Bacteria > Actinomycetota > Actinomycetes > Mycobacteriales > Mycobacteriaceae > Gordonia. The sequence goes on along the minus strand of NZ_JAGQTN010000010.1, from coordinate 6,093 downwards.
TCGGTGACAGTGAGCCGGGCACCGGACGCCGACGTGATGGTTCCGGTGTCGGCGATCTGACCACCCGACTCGGCGTACAGCGGACTGCGGTCGAGCACGACCGTCAGTTCCTGTCCGGCGCCGGCGGCCGGCAGCCGTGCGCCGTCGGCGACCAGGCCCAGCACCTTGGCCTCGGACACCAGCTCACCGAAGCCGGTGAACTCGGTGGGACCGCGGTCGAGCAGGTCGCGGTACACGCTCAGGTCGGTGTGACCTGTCTTGCGGGCGGTCGCGTCGGCCTTGGCCCGGCCCTTCTGTTCGGCCATCAGGGCGGTGAACCCGTCCTGGTCGACGGTCAGGCCGGCCTCGGCGGCCATCTCCAGGGTGAGGTCGATCGGGAAGCCGTAGGTGTCGTGCAGAGTGAATGCGTCGCCGCCGCTGATCGTGGACCGTTTGGCTGCCTTGGTGGCGGTGGCGGCATCGGTGAACAGTTTGGAGCCGGCGGCGAGAGTCTTGGAGAACGACGTCTCCTCACCCACCGCGGTAGCGACGATCTGTCCGCGACGTTCCTCGAGCTCGGGATAGGACGGTGCCATCATGTCGATGACGCGCCCGATCAGCGCACCCATCGTCGGCTCGGACGCGGCGCGCGGGGTGACGCCGGCGGCCTCACTCGCCGAGGTCAGCAGCCTTACCGAACGCACCACACGGCGCAGCAGCCTGCGCAGCACGTAGCCGCGGCCGTCGTTGCCGGGCAGAACGCCGTCACAGATCAGCAGCGCCGCCGTGCGGGCGTGGTCGGCGATGACCCGGAACCGGACGTCGTCGTCGTGCGCTCCGCTGCCGTAGCCGCGCCCGGTCAGTTCGGAGGCGAGGTCGATGATCGGTTTGAGCAGGTCGGTCTCGTAGACGTTGTCGACACCCTGCAGCAGACACGCGACGCGCTCGATACCCATTCCGGTGTCGATGTTCTGTTTCGGCAGCGGGCCGAGGATCTCGTAATTGTCCTTGCCGCCGCCGTCGCCGCGTTCATTCTGCATGAACACGAGGTTCCAGATCTCGATGTAGCGGTCCTCGTCGGCCTCCGGGCCGCCCTCGTTGCCGTACTCGGGTCCGCGGTCGTAGAAGATCTCCGACGACGGTCCGCACGGGCCGGGCACCCCCATCGACCAGTAGTTGTCCTTCATACCGCGCCGCTGGATGCGCTGGGCCGGGACGCCGATCTCGTCGCGCCAGATGGCTTCTGCCTCGTCGTCATCGAGGTACACCGTCGGCCATAGTTTCTGCGGGTCGATGCCGTAGCCGCCATCGGTGACGGAGTTGGTGAGCAGCGTCCACGCGAAGGTGATGGCCTCGCGTTTGAAGTAGTCACCAAAGCTGAAATTGCCCGCCATCTGGAAGAACGTGTTGTGGCGGGTGGTGATGCCGACCTCGTCGATGTCGAGGGTGCGCACACATTTCTGCACGCTGGTGGCGCGGGAGAAGGGCGGGGTCTGCTGACCGAGGAAGTACGGCTTGAACGGAACCATGCCCGCATTGACGAACATCAGGTTGGGATCGTCGAGGATCAGCGATGCGCTGGGCACCTCGGTGTGTCCGGCGCGGATGAAGTGATCCAGGAACCGCTTCCTGATGTCATGCGTCTGCACTGTGGTCTCGTCCTTGCTGAGGTTTTTGTGATCGCGGGGTTCTGTGATCGTTCGCTGTGCGGGCTGTCGCACGACACCAGGGGGCCTGGCGTGGCGACGACTGCGACACACCAGCCTACATTCCCCGTCGGAAGCGCCGGTCAGGGCTGAGCGGGCGGCGTCCTGCGCCGCGGGCCACGCCGGATGATCGACCTCAGTTTGCCGAGACGGGCGGAGATCTCCCGTTCGAATCCGTGCGCGGTGGGCACGTAATAGTCGATGCCCACCAGATCGTCGGGCGGGTACTGCTGCGGCACCACCCCGTCGGGGTTGTCATGCGGATACCGATAGCCCTTGCCGTGGCCCATCGCCTTGGCGCCCGCGTAGTGCCCGTCGCGCAGGTGCGGTGGCACGGGACCCGACTTGCCGGCGGCGACGTCGGCCATCGCGGCACCGATCGCCGCGACCACCCCCGGTGATTTCGGGGCCGTCGCCAGGTGGATGGTGGCCTGGGTGAGCGCGAGCTTGGCTTCGGGCATACCCACCAACTGGACCACCTGCGCCGCGGCGACCGCGGTCTGCAGCGCCGTCGGGTCAGCCATACCGATGTCCTCGGAGGCGTGCACCATCAGCCGGCGGGCGATGAATCGCGGGTCCTCGCCCGCCGAGATCATCCGCGCCAGATAGTGCACCGCGGCATCTACGTCGGAACCACGGATCGACTTGATGAACGCGCTGGTGACGTCGTAGTGCTGATCGCCGTCCCGGTCGTAGCGCACCGCGGCCCGGTCGATCGACGCCTCGACTTCGGCCACGTCGATCACGGGCACGGCAGAGCCGTAATCGCCGGATTCTACGAGGCTGCCGGGTTCTGCGAGACTGACGACGCCGTCCGCGGAGGCCTCCAGCGCGGTGAGGGCCCGGCGTGCGTCCCCGCCGGCGACGGCAACCAGGTGGGCCCGCGCCTCCGTCGTCAACCGCACTGCCGCGCCCAGGCCACGCGGGTCGGCGACGGCGCGATCGATCACCTCGCCGATGTCGTCGTCAGACAGTGTCTGCAGCCGCAGCACCAGAGATCGTGACAGCAGCGGTGCCACCACCGAGAACGACGGATTCTCCGTGGTCGCCGCCACCAGCAGGACGATCCGGTTCTCGACGGCGTCGAGGAGCGCGTCCTGCTGGGTCTTGGAGAATCGGTGCACCTCGTCGATGAACAGCACCGTCTGGTGGCCGTCGATGAGACGCCGGCGCGCCACGTCGATCACCGCGCGCACTTCTTTGACGCCCGCCGACAATGCCGACAGTGCCTCGAAACGCCCGCCCGTGGCCCGCGAGATGAGCGAGGCCATCGTCGTCTTACCGGTTCCGGGCGGGCCGTACAGCAGCACCGATGCCGCACCCGATCCACTGATCAGGCGCCGCAGCGGGGATGCGTTGCCCAGCAGATGCTGCTGACCGATGATCTCGTCGAGAGTCCGCGGACGCATCCGGACCGCGAGCGGTGCCGTCGGTGCGCCACCGGAGCCCGGCGCCTCACCTGGCGGCGTGGCCGGCGCCGCATCGAACAATGAATCCATCGGGATGACTCAGGTGAGCCAGTCACGGGTCAGGGCGGCACCGATCCGGACCGCCGTGGCCGACAGCACGTCGTCACCGGCACGTCCGGCCGCTGTGGCCAGGTCGGCCCAGCGGGTAACCAGTACACGAGGATCGGAGGTGTACAGCGCCAGGTCATGCAGGTGACCGTTCGCGCCGCTCAGCGACGCGCCCACGACGGCGAGGTCGTCCGTCCCGGCACCCGCGAGGTCGACCGTGCCACCGATCCCCGCCTCGACGATGTCGGCGACGGTGGGTTGCAGGCCGTCGAGCGGCAGCATCCACACGGTCGACAGCCACACCCACAGGAGTCGCGCGGCCAGCAGTCTGCGCGCCAGGACACGACGATTGGACAGCGCCGGCCAGATGAGGGCGACCTCGGCACGCCACGCGTCGACCAACGCCTCCTCCAGCCGCTCCCGGACGGCCGGATCACTGGCACGTTGCGACGGCGCCGACAACACCGAACCACAGGTGACCTGGGAGTACGCGACATCGAGTATGGCGTCGCGGAAGCCGCCCCACTCGTAGTCCATGAACTGCACGCCCTCGCCGTTGATGAGGATGTTCTCCGGGCCCACATCCGAGGTGCTGAACGCCCGGTGCTCACCTTCGGTGAACAGGTCGCAGGCGTTGGCGAGCATCCCCGTCACCCGCGGCGGCACCGGCACGTCGAGTGCGCGCAGCGCCCCGTCGAACAGGGAGAAGGCACGTACGGCCTGATCACGCAGGACGTTGACGTCCTGGGCGCTGTTGGCGCCGCGCCGGAGCAGGGCCCGGAAGTCGCTCTCCCCACCGAAGGTGGCGGCGTGCATGCGCCCGAGTGCCTGGCCCCATGCGCTCACCGCGTGGACGGCCTCGGTGACGTCACGACCGGTCAGCAGCCCGGACATCGACCGGCCGTGGCCGAGGTCGCTGAGCACGAGAACACGGGCTTGGGCATCGGATGCGATGATCTGTGGCCCCGGTCGCGACTGCGTCGGCAGCGTCGTCGCGTATTTGTAGGCCGCGATCTCGCGATGGAAGGCGTGTGGTTCCTCATCGACCGGCAATGCCTTGATGACCAGCGTCCGCGCCTGGGAGAACGGGTTCTGGGCGACGCGCACCCGGACGACCGTGGTGCGGCCGCGGCCCCCGAGATCCTCGGGATCTTCGAGTACGACCGACGAACCTGCGCGCTGCGACAACATGGCCTCGGCTGCGCGCACGACGCGGATGATGCGACCCTCTGTAAGTACCGTCATGGCACTGACCAACCTACCCAATACCAGTGACACACGTCATTGTTGTTCATTTACCTAAACGCCAGTTGTGCTGTGGCACATTGCAGATCACACATTGCGGATGCTATTTCACACCGGGTCCACGGGGCAGACGTCGACGGACACCGAGATCTCGCTGCGCGTGGAGTCCGTGTAGATCACGCCCCGCAGCGGCGGTACGTCGTCGTAGTCGCGGCCCCAGGCCACCGTGACGTGCCGTTCGTCCACCCACTTGTCGTTGGTCGGATCGAAGGCGAGCCAGTACCCGGGCCCCGGTGTCTCGGCGCCGGGAGTCTCCCCGGGAACCCACACCGCCGCCCACGCGTGGCTGGCGTCGGCGCCGTAGATCCGCTCGCGACCCGGAGGCGGATCGGTCGCCAGATACCCCGACTCGTAGCGGCCCGCCAGCCCGACCGACCGCAGGCAGGCCAGCGCCACGCGAGCGAAGTCCTGGCACACACCCTTGCGCCGTTCGAGTACCGTATCGACCTTGGTGCTGATGGCGGTCGACCCCGATTCGTAGGTGAAATCGTGGAAGATCCGGGTCGTCAGATCACGCACCGCCTCGGCGAGCGGACGTCCCGGCACAAACACCCGGGACGCGTAGGCCCGCACCGCGGGGGTGATCTCCGGCGGGTAGAGGTCCATGGCGAACTCGCGCAACACTGCCGACCCGAGCGGGCCGGGGCGCGCCTGCTCCCACGGTCCCGTCGCGCCGGGCGTCACGAACAACGCCGGGTCGACGGGGTCGACCTCCACCAGCGATTCGGCCACCACCACCAACTCCGTATGGTCCGAGCGCACATGAAAGTAGGCGTCGGAGTTGCCGTAGACGTCCACGCCCGTCGACCGGTCGTTCGGTTCGGGTTTGATCATCACGCCCGCGGTGAGGACCCGCTGATGCGGCAGATCTCTGGGCCGCAGGTAGCAACGGCCGTACGAGGAGGAGACCTCGTCGTTGTAGCTGTAGGAGGTGCGGTGCATCACCTGATAGCGGCGCGTGTGCGGCGCCTGCACGCCGGTGCCGGCGACGGGCGCGAACGGGGCCGCCGCGTTCTCGTGAGCCGACGTCATCCGGCACTCCCGCCGGTGGTACCGATGTGTGTATCGCCGCCCCGACCCGCCCAGAGCGGCCGCAGTGCGCGCGGCTGCGCGAAGCGGGTCCGTGCCAGCAGGTCGGACGTGTCGCGGATACCGTCGCGCAGCGTCGTCATCAGCTCCCCCAGATCGGCGCGGCGTCCTTCCGCGTCGGCAGCGGTCAGGTCCGCCGGGTCGGCCCGGCGCAGTCCGGCGGTCAGTTCCTCGACGATCCGTTCCGCGCCCGTGGACCTCACCGAATCCGGCAACGCGGTCAGGTCACGCATCATCGTGGTCAGCTGATACACCATCGAGCGCGGGTTGGACTCATCGAACAGCATCAGTTCCAGCACCGCACCCAGCCGGATCAGGCCGCGGTTGCGCCGCCGGTACGTCACCGACGACTCGTTGGCGATCAGGAACGACTCCAGCAGCTGCTGTTCCAGGTCGGCGTCGCGGACCTCGACGAACAGTGCCGAGGTGAGGTCTGCCAGCGCGATGGCCCGTTCGGCGCGCCGACCCACATCCAGCAGATACCAGCCGGGGTCCTG
>NZ_JAGQTN010000125.1 GCF_020438995.1 Gordonia sp. (in: high G+C Gram-positive bacteria) | reverse complement strand
GCCGGGGTGGGAGTCTCAACAGCTCGGGCAGGCCGGTGATGGGGCCTGCCACGTAGGTGCACCCCGGCAGCCCGCCGGGGTGGGAGTCTCAACATGCCCCCACCTCGAATAGCGCCCTTTGTTCGGCCGTGCGCCCCGGCAGCCCGCCGGGGTGGGAGTCTCAACGCCCACATGGAGTTCAGGCCACCACTTTTCGTAGTGCACCCCGGCAGCCCGCCGGGGTGGGAGTCTCAACGCTGCGGGTGGGTCGGTGGGCCGCGAACCGTACGGCGTGCACCCCGGCAGCCCGCCGGGGTGGGAGTCTCAACGGGTGAGGGGCCGATGTGCGGTCACGGCTGTGCCTCGTGCACCCCGGCAGCCCGCCGGGGTGGGAGTCTCAACTTCGCGTGTGTGGCAACAGATGTCGGCCAGTGGTTGGTGCACCCCGGCAGCCCGCCGGGGTGGGAGTCTCAACGACGTCATCGCCGGCCGCACCACAGGCACCACCACCGTGCACCCCGGCAGCCCGCCGGGGTGGGAGTCTCAACCATCGCGCGAACTATGAGCGCGACACCGCGCGCGGGTGCACCCCGGCAGCCCGCCGGGGTGGGAGTCTCAACACGACCCACCGCGGGAACTGGAACTGCGTGTCCCACGTGCACCCCGGCAGCCCGCCGGGGTGGGAGTCTCAACCAGTTCCGGCGGAGTCGGGATAGAGTCCTCGCGCCGTGCACCCCGGCAACCCGCCGGGGTGGGAGTCTCAACGTCGACGAGGCGCACGGATACAAGAACCGCACCCGCGTGCACCCCGGCAGCCCGCCGGGGTGGGAGTCTCAACAAGGATGAATACACCCTCGGGTTCGTCGGTGACCTCGGCGATGGCTTCAAAGAGGACGAATAGTCTGTGCCTTACGGGTTCCGTCGGGCGCGCAGGACGACGTCGAGGACGTGGCGCTGTCCGGAGGCAGGCGAACCGGCGGGACGTGAGCGTGGGCGGGTTTCGTCGGTGATGATCGTCCACGAGTCATCGAGCAGCGCTTTGTAGTCGGCGGGCTGTACGTAGTTGTGGGGGTCGATACCGTGTGCGCGGATGCCGCTTTCGTCGTGGGCGACCACGAGTAGCGTTCCGCCGGGTGCTACGGCCGCCACCAGCTTCTTCGCGACCGCGAGATCGGCTGCGGGGATAGGGAAATAGTGGGCGCTGATCAGCGCGAAACTGCCCGGTACGTCGTCGACGGTGAGATCGGTGCGTAGCCAGTGGATTCCGGATCCGGTTCCCGAATCGAGCTGTGCGGCACGGTCGATGGCGACCTGGGAGATGTCCACGGCCGTGACCTGCCAGCCCTGGCCGGCGAGCCAACGGGCGTCGGCACCCTCACCGGAGCCGACGTCGAGTGCGGTTCCCGGTGGCAATTCGCCGGTCTCGTCGACGAGAGACGGATTGACGAGTGTCGTCCACAATCGGTCGGCGCTGCTGTACCGCTCATCCCATTCCTGTGCACTGTGTGGTGCACTACCCGGTTGATGGCTGCCGGGTGAGTGCGTACCGGGTGAATGGGTATGGGATTGATCGTGTGCCATGCGTCGACCTTCCCACGAATGGTGCGGTGGTGACAAAGGTGTCGCCCAAGAAGGCTGCACTCAAGAAGCCGGAACGGCTGCGGCCGACACCGAGGGTCGGTGCGGACCGCAGCCGTGGACAGGGGCTGAGAAGAAATCAGTGAGCGGCTTCGTATGCCTCGATGACCTCGCGGGCGATGCGGCCACGCGGAGAGACGCTGTAACCGTTCTCCGTCGCCCATTCGCGGATATCGGAGGTGTTGGAACTTCCGCCTCGCGCCGGGGCGCTCGGAGCGGGCGCCGCCACCCGGCCGGCGGTGGAACGTTTACGGCCACCGATACGGGTGGAGGAGTCAAGAAGCTTTGCTACCGTGACTTTGCCGTTCTCGATTTTGTCGAGGTTGGCGCCGGAAACGTCCAACTGGTAGTCCACGCCCAGCCATGTCCAGGAAATGGTGTGCTGATCGTCGGGTTCGAGTTCCTTGCCGTCGAGGTCGTCGACAAATGTGACTGTCTGAATCTTTGCCATGTCCTACACCGTAACCGAACTACCGCACAATGTGCGACATCCGTCGAGAACTCGCAGAAAAATAGCCCCGGCACGCCGATGACGGCGGCCGGGGCTATCAGCTTACGAGGGGTGACTTCAGTGGAACTTGCGTCCGGTCACCTTCTCCGAAATCCCTTCGCGGTCAAGGAGTTGCGTGATTCCGCCATTCCAGAATTGGAATCCTGCACCCGTGATCATCGCCAGATCGATATCTTCGGGAGCTGACGCGACACCTTCATCGAGCATCCTGCGGATTTCGTCGGCGAGGCCGTCGAGGGTGATGCTGCGAACCTCCTCCGGCGACAACTGCTTGTCACCGACCACGAGCAGCGACTCCACCTCGGGATCGAGTTTTCCGTCGGAACCGTAGAACGACCGTTTGCCCGCTTCGACCACCTTGTGCAGATTCTCCGACAGGTAGAACCGCTCCGGGAACGCCTTGGTGAGCGTTTCGTTGTTGTGGTAGGCGATCGCCGGTCCGACGAGCGCGATCAGCACATACGGCGGCATCGGTGCAACACCGGCAAATGCGGTATCCACAACGGCAACGGGGGTGCCCTCGTCGGCGATGCGCCCGACCTCGCCCATGAAACGGCCCAGCAGCCGGTTGACGATGAACGACGGCGAATCCTTGACCAGAATGGTGGTTTTACCCAGCTTCTTTCCGGTCGCGAAAGCCGTGGCCAGCGCGGCGTCGGAGGTGTGCTCACCCTTGATGACCTCCAGCAGCGGCATCACCGCGACCGGGTTGAAGAAGTGGAAACCCACCACCCGGTCGGGGTTCTTGAGCTTGGAGGCCATTTCGGTGATCGACAACGACGACGTGTTGGTGGCGAAGATCGCGGTCTCCGGTGCCACCAGTTCGGCATTGTGGAAAACGGTCTGCTTGACGCCCATTTCCTCGAAGACCGCTTCGATGATGAAGTCGGCGTCGCCGAATGCCTTCTGGTAGTCGACCTCACCGGTCACCAGCGCCTTGAGGCGGTTGGTGCCGTCTTGCGTCGCCCGCCCCGCGGCCAGCTTCTTGTCGAGTTCGGCGTGCACATAGGCCACGCCCTTGTCGGCGCGTTCCTGGTCGAGATCGACCAGGACCACAGGAACTTTGAGCTTGGACACGAACAGCAGCGCGAACTGCGAGGCCATCAGACCGGCGCCGATGATGCCGACCTTGGTGACCTTCTGCGCCAGATTCTTGTCGGGTGCGCCCGCGGGACGCTTGGCCCGCTTCTGCACCAGATCGAACGAATACAGCGACGCGAGCAGTTCCGGCGTCTGCGACATCGCGACCAGCGCGTCATCCTCGGCGGCGAAACCCTCGTCGGCAGTGGCGGTCTTGGCCAGTGTCAGCAGTTCGATGGCCTTGGCCGCGGCGGGGGAGGTGCCGCTGGTCTTGCCGGCGACGAATGCGGAAGCCTTGGCGACGGCGTCGTCCCAGGCCTGGCCGCGGTCGATCTCGGGGCGGGTCACGGTGATCTCACCGGTGAGCACCTTGTCGGCCCACACGAGGGACTGCTCCAGGTAGTCGGCGCCGTTGAACGCGACGTCGGCGATGCCCAGATCGGACACCTGGGTTCCCTTGAGGACCTTGCCGTTGTTGAGCGGATTCTCGATGAACACCTTCGCGGCGTTCGCGGGCCCGATCAGGTTGGGGAGCAGGTAGCCGCCGCCCCAGCCGGGGATGAGGCCCAGCATGACCTCGGGCAGGCCCACGGCCGGCACCGAGTCGATGACCGTGCGGTAGTCGGCGTGCAACGCGACTTCCAGGCCGCCGCCGAGCGCGAGGCCGTTGATGAACCCGAATGACGGCTTGACGCCACTGATCTTGCGGAACACGGCATGGCCGAGTTCGGCGATCGTACGGATGCCCGCGGCGCCCGAAGCCTGCAACGAGGACAGGTCTGCGCCCGCGGCCAGGATGAACTGCTTACCGGTGACCGCGATCGCGTCGATCGCGTCGTCGGCGAGCGCCGCGTCGTAGGCGGTGTTCAGTGCCACCAGCGACTTGGGGCCGAAGGTGTTGGGGCGGGTGTGGTCCAGACCGTTGTCGAGGGTGACCAGGCCCAGCACCTTGCCGGAGGCGAGGGTGACCTTGCGCAGGTGCGCCTGCGTGACCACCTCGTCGTCGCTGTAGAGCTTCGCCACGTCGGCGAGCAGGGTGTCGATGGGGGTGCTCATGATCAGGCCGCGCCCTTCTTGGTGCCGTTCCAGTTGGGGTTCTCCCAGATGACGGTGCCGCCCATGCCCAGACCCACACACATGGTGGTCAGGCCGTAGCGGATCGACGGATCCTCTTCGAATTGCCGGGCCAGCTGAATCATCAGCCGCACACCGGAAGACGCGAGCGGATGCCCGAAGGCGATGGCGCCGCCGTACGGGTTGACGCGGTCGTCGTTCTGGTCGATGCCGTAGTGATCGAGGAACGCCAGCACCTGCACGGCGAAGGCCTCGTTGATCTCGAAGGCGTCGATGTCGTCGATGGTCAGGCCGGCCTTGGCCAGCGCCTTGTCGGTCGACGGGATGGGACCCACGGCCATCACCTCGGGGGCGACGCCGGCGAAGGCGTAAGTGACCAGCCGCATCTTGATGGGCAAGCCCAGTTCCTTGGCGGTCTCCTCCGACGCGAGCAGCGAGGCGGTGGCGCCGTCGTTGATACCTGCGGCGTTGCCCGCGGTGACCCGGCCGTGCGGGCGGAACGGGGTCTTGAGCTTGGCCAGATCGTCGACGGTGGTGCCGGGACGCATCGGCTCGTCGGTGGTGGCCAGGCCGAATCCAAGTTCGGCGCTGGGTGTGGCGACGGGAACCAGATCGGGCTGGATCTTGCCGTCGGCGTACGCCTTGGCGGCCAGATCCTGCGAACGCACCGCGTAGGCGTCGGTGCGGTCCTTGGTGATGGCCGGGTAGCGGTCGTGCACGTTCTCGGCGGTGTTGCCCATGACCAGCGCAGACGGGTCGACGAGGCGTTCGGACACGATCCGCGGGTTGGGGTCGACGCCCTCGCCCATCGGATGGCGGCCCATGTGCTCGACGCCGCCGGCGATGGCGACGTCGTAGGCACCGAAGGCGATGGATCCGGCGGTGGTGGTGACCGCGGTCATCGCGCCCGCACACATGCGGTCGATGGCGTAGCCGGGGACGGACTCGGGCAGGCCGGCCAGTATGGCGGCGGTGCGGCCGATCGTCAGGCCCTGATCACCGGTCTGGGTGGTGGCGGCGATCGCGACCTCGTCGATCCGCTCCGGTGGGAGTTCGGGGTGGCGGCGGACGAGTTCACGGATCAATTTGACGACCAGGTCGTCGGCGCGGGTTTCGGCATACTGGCCTTTGCCTTTACCGAAAGGTGTGCGAACGCCGTCGACAAAGACGACCTCGCGCAATGGGCGTGTCAACAGACTCTCCTCAATCTTGTGAGTTCTCCGAAGGGATGAGCAGGGAAATCCCGCGCTCAGCGCCGATCATGTTACTCGCTGGTAGCTTCTCGGGTGGAGTTGTTGCAACTGCCGTGATAGCGCACTATCCCGTGATCGCGGCATCCGGCCGCGGCGTTGCCGCCGATGCGCCCTGACCGATCCACCCCGGCAGTTCCCGGCGTACCGAAGGATCGGCGAGAATGGTCATTCGGTCGGTGTGAAGTGCTGTGGCCCAATCGATGTCGCCGCGCCAGATCTCGGTGAGGGTGCGTAGGTCGGTGTCGACGCGGGCGGTCAGGTCGTAGCCGGGATCGAAATCGCAGACCTCGACTGTGTCCGCGTCGACGACCAGCCACCAGCGGGCGGCCTTGCCGGTGATGTCGCCGAAACCGAATTCGACCATGGTGCGGGAGCGCGGCCAGGCGTCGACGCTGATGGTGCGGCGCATGTCCCACAGCAGCAGGTGCGGATCGAGATCGACGTCGCCGAGGTCGCCGATCCAGCGGGTGCCCCAGCGGCTCAGCGCCTGCACCACCTCGAACAATTCCAGACCCATTGTGGTGAGCGTGTAGCGGGAGCGGCCGTCGACCTCCGAGCGGCTGAGGACCCCGGCGCGTTCGAGACCCCGCAGTCGTTTGGTCAGCAATGCGGGCGACATGCGCGGCACTCCGCGGCGGATCTCGTTGAAATGGCGGCTACCGAGCAGCAGTTCGCGCACGATCAGGATCGTCCACCGCTCGTCGAGCACCTCCATCGCCTTGGCGACGGGGCAGAACTGGCCGTATCCAGCCATCGTGCAACACCCTTCGATCTCGGCGAATGCCGCCGCTGCAATCCAGTACACGCTTCCCGGCCGACCGCGGCCAGTTCATTTTGTGAACCGCAGCCGGTACAGATCGTGGTCTGGTCGCCGCGACCGCCGTCGGCCGATGCTGGGGATGTGGAAATCCGTTCCACCCCTAGGAAAGTGATCCATCATGACTATTTCGATCAACACCTCCGACCGCGACCTCAAGGCACGACACCGCGCATTGTGGGCCTCCGGTGACTATCCGGCGGTCGCCGATGTCATAGCACCCCTGGGCACCCGGCTGGTCGAGGCGCTGGCCATCGCATCCGGCGAGACCGTCCTCGACGTGGCCGCCGGGGCGGGCAATGTCGCGATCCCGGCTGCGCGCACCGGGGCGAGCGTGATCGCCACCGACCTGACCCCCGAACTGCTCGACACCGGCCGTCACCTGGCCGCCCGCGAACAGCTCGACATCACCTGGCGGACCGCCGACGCTGAGGCGCTCCCCATGCCCGATGCGGCCTTCGACGTGGTCACCTCCTGTGTGGGGGTGATGTTCGCGCCCTTCCACCAGCGGGGTGCCGACGAGATCACCCGGGCCTGCCGTTCCGGCGGCCGGATCGGTCTGATCAATTGGACCCCAACGGGTTTCATCGGTGAACTGTTCACCACGATGAAGCCGTACGCACCCACCCCACCGCCCGGAGCATCGGCTCCGGTGCTGTGGGGCGATGCCGATCATGTGCGGAAACTGTTCGGCGACAAGCTTGCCCATGCCGAATTCCGTACCGAGAAACTGATCGTCGACAGATTCGACAACGGCGCCGAGTTCCGGGACTTCTTCAAGGCCACCTACGGCCCGACGATCGTCGCCTTCCGCAACATCGCCGACGATCCCGAGCGGGTGGCCGAACTCGACGCCGCCATGGCCGCGCTCGCCGACCGGTACCTCGCCGGGGGAGTCATGGAATGGGAGTACCTGCTGATGACCGCGCACATCCGGTAGCGGCGCCTGCCGTTCGGCGCGCCGCGTCGACCGGTCGTCGTATCGGCACCGATGCGGCCCACCCGTACTGTGGCTGCCTATACAGTTTGAGGAAAGGTGTGACGTGGGTCGCGACACGGTGGTCGCGACGAGAAGGAGGTACCCGATGGGTAAGTACGCCGACGCATTCGAAAGCAGCATCTCCGACCGGGAAGCCTTCTGGCTCGACGCCGCCCGCGCCGTCGACTGGGTCACCCCGCCGGCCAAGGCCCTCGACGACTCGGCCGCCCCGCTGTACAGGTGGTATCCGGGCGGCGAACTCAACACCTCCGTCAACGCGCTCGACCGGCACGTCGACGCCGGAAACGGCGACCGGGCCGCGCTCATCTGGGACTCGGCGATGGTGGGGGAGGTCCGCACCTACAGCTATACCCGACTGCTCGACGAGGTATCCCGGTTCGCCGGGGTCCTCGCCGCGCAAGGTGTCACCAAGGGTGACCGCGTCATCGTATACATGCCGATGATCCCCGAGGCCGCCATCGCGATGCTCGCGTGCGCGCGGATCGGTGCAGTCCACTCCGTCGTCTTCGGTGGTTTCGCCGCCCCCGAACTGGCCACCCGCATCGACGACGCCCAGCCGGTCGCCCTGATCACCGCATCCGGCGGCATCGAACCGGGCCGCAATATCGAATACCTGCCGATGGTCGCCAAAGCGCTTGAACTGTCGGAGTTTCCGCCGACGACGGTCATCGTGAAAGACCGTGAGCAGGTCGCCGGTTCGGCCGCCGACTACGACGGCTGGCTCGACTGGGACGTCGAGACCACCGACGCTGCGCCCGCCGATGCGGTGACCGTGGCGGCCACTGACCCCCTGTACGTGCTGTACACGTCGGGCACCACCGGCAAACCCAAGGGCGTGGTCCGCGACAACGGCGGTCACGCCGTCGCCATGACCTGGTCGATGGCCAATGTGTACAACATCAACGCCGGTGACGTCTTCTGGGCGGCCTCCGACGTCGGCTGGGTCGTCGGGCACAGCTACATCGTGTACGCGCCGCTGTTGGTGGGCGCCACCACCGTCATGTACGAGGGAAAACCCGTCGGCACCCCCGACGCCGGCGCGTTCTGGCGGATCATCGCCGACCACAAGATCAGCGCGCTGTTCACCGCACCCACCGCCATCCGGGCCATCCGCAAGGCCGACCCGGACGCCAAAGAGCTTGCCAAATACGATGTTTCGTCGATGCACACGCTGTTCGCGGCAGGTGAGCGCCTCGACCCGGACACCTACGAATGGGCCACCGAGGTGCTGGGCGTTCCCGTTGTCGACCACTGGTGGCAGACCGAAACCGGCTGGGCCATCGCTGCCAACCTGCGCGGACTCGAACCGATGCCGCTCAAGGCCGGATCACCCACCGTGCCGGTGCCCGGCTACCAGGTGCAGATCCTCGACGCCGGCGGCAACCAGGTCACCGACGGCAGTGAGGGCAACATCGTCATCAAACTGCCGCTGCCGCCGGGCACCCTCGCCGGACTGTGGCGCGACGACGACCGCTACCGCAGCTCCTACCTGTCGGCGTTCGACGGCTACTACCTCACCGGCGACTCCGGCTTCATCGACGCCGGCGGTTACGTGTTCGTCCTCGGCCGCTCCGACGACGTCATCAACGTCGCCGGACACCGGCTCTCCACCGGCGGCATCGAAGCGGTGGTGGCCTCGCATCCGGCCGTCGCCGAATGCGCTGTCATCGGCATTCACGACGACCTCAAAGGTCAGCGGCCCAGCGGTTACGTGGTGCTCAAATCGGGTGTCGACATCGAACCCGACACCCTGCGTTCGGAATTGGTGAAGATGGTGCGCGACGAGATCGGCGCCGTCGCCACCTTCCGCGACGTGACCGTCGTCGCCGCGCTGCCCAAGACCCGCTCGGGCAAGATCCTGCGCAAGACGATGCGCCAGATCGCCGACAACGAGGAGTACACAGTGCCCTCCACCATCGAGGACCGCGCCGTCCTCGATGCCCTCGCCGAACAACTCGGCGGCAAGTAGCCACACACGAATATGGCCCCGTCCAACCGAATCAGGTTGGACGGGGCCATATTCGTGGTGCTCAGATCACTTGAGTTCGGCGCTGCTCTTACCGAGGACGCGTCGGGCGATGATCAGGTTCTGGATCTGCTGGGTGCCTTCGAAGATGTCGAGGATCTTCGAGTCACGCGCCCACTTCTCGATCAACAGCCGCTCCGAATAGCCCAGCGTGCCGGTCAATTCGACCGTCTTGTTGGTGATATCGGTGACGGTACGCCCGGCCTTCGCCTTGGACATTGACGCCTCGGTGGAGTTGGGCATCTTGTTGTCGGCCATCCAGGTGGCGCGCATCGTCATCAGGTAGGCGGCCTCGAAATCGGCCTCCATCCGGATGAATTCGGCTGCGGCGGCATGCTGGTCGGCGGCCGGACGATCGTAGTCGATCTCCACGCCGGCGTCTTCGAGGATGCCGCGCAGTTCTTCGAGGGCGGCGCGCGCCAGACCGACGGCCATGCCGGCCACCAGCGGGCGGGTGTTGTCGAAGGTCTGCATGACCCCGCCGAAGCCCTTCTTGACATCCACCTCGGGCGAGCCGAGCAGGTTGTCCTTGGGGATGCGGCAGTTCTCGAACCGGATGACCGCGGTATCCGAGGCCTTGATGCCGAGCTTGTGCTCCAGGCGCGCGACCTCCACGCCGGGATGCTCACGCGGGACGACGAACGACTTGATCGCCGCACGGCCCAGACTCTTGTCGACGGTCGCCCACACCACGATGTGGGTGGCCCGCGAACCGGAGGTGACGAAGATCTTCTCGCCGTTGATGACGTACTCGTCGCCGTCGAGGGTTGCGGTGGTGGTGACCGCCGCCGAGTCGGAGCCGAAGCCCGGTTCGGTGATGGCCATCGCGGCCCACACCTTGCCGAAACGCTTGAGCTGCTCGTCGGTGGCCACTGCGGCGATCGCCGAGTTACCCAGACCCTGGTACGGCATCGACAGCATCAGGCCGACGTCGCCCCACGAGGTCTCCATGACGTTGAGCACCGACTGCATGTTGCCGCCGTTGACCACTTCGCCTTCGGCCTTCGGCTTCTTCTTGGCGGCCTGGCTGCGGCCACCGTCGGCGCCGGCGCCGGCCTGACCGGTCTCGGCGAGACCGTCGTAGAGGCTGGCGAGGGTGTCGAGCTCGACGGGGTAGGCGTGCTCGGCCAGGTCGTACTTGCGCGAGACAGGGCGGAAGATCTCCGCGGCGGCCTGATGCGCCTGGTCGATGGTGGTGTGCAGCTTCTTGGGAAGCTCAAGGTTGATGGCCATGAGTGTTCTCTCCTAAACCTTGTGCCGCGCCGTCAGAGGACGACGATGCCCTCGCCGATGCCCGCGCCACGCAGGTCGCGGTACCAGCGCTCCACTGGGTGCTCCTTGGTGAAGCCGTGGCCGCCGAGCAACTGCACGCCGTCGAGGCCGATCTGCAGGCCCTTGTCGATGGTGAGCTTGCGCGAGAGTGCGGCTTCGCGGGCGAACGACAGGCCCTGCTCGGCGCGCGAGGCACCACGCAGGGTGACCAGGCGGATCGCGTCGAGTTCGGTGGCGATGTTGGCGACCATGAAGGCGACGGCCTGGCGGTTGGAGATCGGCTCGCCGAACGCCTCACGCTCGTTGACGTAGGGGATCACGTAGTCCAGGACGGCCTTGCCGGTGCCGGCGGCCAGTGCCGACCAGCCCAGACGCGACAGCCGCACGACGTCACGGTAGGCGGCCAGTGCGGCATCGCCCGGCTCCTCGCCGAGCAGCGCGGACTCGGGCACCGATACGTCCTGCAGCAGCAGGCGGCCCATGCCGGCGGCGCGCACACCCATGCCGGGGTCGGCCTCGACGATCAGGCCCTTGGAGTCGGATTCGACGATGAACAGGGCGGGCTTGCCGTCGAGCTGGGCGCCGACGATGAACAGTTCCGACGATCCGGCGGCCGGTACGAACGACTTCACACCGTTGAGGCGGTAGCCGCTGGGCACCCGGGTGGCCTTGGTCTGCAGTGCGAACGCGTCGAACAGCGGACGCGGCTCGGCAATGACGACGGCCGACTGCGGGACGTCCTCACCGGCGAAGTCGGGCAGGTAGGTCTTCTGCTGGCCCTCGGAGCCGAAGTTGGTGAGGGTGGTGGCCACGCCGCTCGGGGCGAGCAGCGGCAGGGCCAGGCCCATGTCGCCGTACGCCATGGCCTCGGCGACCAGCGCGTTGGTGACGACGCCGCGCTCGGAGGCCGCGCCGTCGAACTCCTCGGGGACGTTGATCATCGTGATACCGAGTTCGGCCGACCGCTTGAGGATCTCCTCGGGGGCGGCGGCGTTGTGGTCGGCGTCGTAGGCGGCCGGGCGCAGGATCTCGGTGGCGAAGTCGGTGACGGTCTCCGCGATCATCTGCTGCTCGTCGTCGGGCGTCAGGTTGAAGTAGTTCTTGGTGGACTTGGCCGGCCGCGATGCCTCGCCCGAGCCGCCCTGGACCTTCTTGAACGCGCGGCCCGCGGCGCCGAGGGACTGGAAGCCGGTCTTGGTGGCCTGGTAGGCGGCGCGGTTGATGGGCTCACGCAGCTGGTACTTCTCGGCGAACTCGGAGCCGGTGACCGTGGAGAGCACGCGCATCGCGGTGCCGATGAAGTTGCGGGGATGCGGGTTCTTTCCGACTGCGGAGGTATCGCGCGGTTCGGCGTGAGTGGTCATGTCCTCAGCTCTTCTTCCTGGGCTCCCCGGACGGGTGTCCTGGGGACGGGGTGGAAACGTTCGCACCGATCTTACTCGGTAGTAAGAACAGACCTTACTACTCGGTAGGGAGGTTGTCACGCATCCGGGTGAACTCGTTCCATCGACGCATTCCATGTGGTGGTGGAACAGTGGAAACATGCAGATCACGCACTTCGGCCACTCGTGCCTACTGGTGGAACTCGACGGCACCCGCATCCTCTTCGACCCGGGCAATTTCTCCCACGGTTTCGACGGCCTCACCGGCCTCGACGCGATCCTGGTAACCCACCAGCACCCCGACCACTGCGACGTCGCACGCCTGCCCGATCTCGTCGCCGCCAACCCCGATGCGGTCCTGTACGCCGACCCGCAGACCACCGCCCAGCTCACCGGCGACAGTGTCGCCGGATCGTGGACCGCCGCTCACGCCGGCGATCAGGTGTCAGTCGGCTCGGTTTCCGTACGCGTGACCGGCGGCCGGCACGCCGTCATCCACCCCGAACTCCCCGTCATCGACAACGTCGCCTACGTCCTCGACACCGCCGACGCCCCGGGCCGCTTCATGCACCCCGGCGACTCGTTCTACATCCCGTTCGAGAAGATCGACGTCCTCGCCCTCCCATCGGCTGCCCCCTGGATGAAGCTCAGCGAATCCGTCGACTACCTGCGCGCCATGGCCCCCCGCGTCGCCGTCCCCATCCACCAGGCGATCCTCTCCGACGCCGGTACCGGCATCCACTACGGCCGTCTGTCCGAGATGAAAGCCGCCGCCACCGACTTCCGCGCCCTGGACAAGGAAGTAGGAACAGACCTGTAAACCTTGCCGACAGTTCCGGTTTGTCCTAAACGGCGTCCAGAATTTTGCGACAGGCACATTCCGGAGCTACCGGCAAGGTTTCGCGGAGCAGACCGGTGTGCTAATTGATCTGCTGATGATAGGAGATGGCCCAACCGTAGTAGACAGGTGCCTGCCGACTGACCGTGAATGCCACCGTACTCCCGAAGCTCGGATAGTCGTTCCGTCGCCCATATGCGGTTGCCACATACTTCTTGCCGGGTTTCAACCCGTACACAACGTAGCCGTACGTCTTTCCGTTGCTGGACTTTCGGGAACTCGGTGTGCGCGTGACGGTCTTGTAGTAGTTCCCCGCCACCCACTCCTTCAGCTCCACGTCTGTCCGAGACCCGACATCAAATCTTGCAACGATTTCAGCCCGGTACTTGGCGAACTCTTGCACATTCTGGTTGATCTGCGTGCATGCGTTCGAGATCTTGACGCACCGCTCGATTGGTATGGGGGCGAACTTCGGCACCGATCCCGCAGATCCTGCGAGTCCAACAGCCAGGCCGAGTGCCAGCAGGACGATCCATCTCGCCGACAGCCAAATACATGGGCAGGTCCGGGGATACGGTGCTCAGTGCGTATGGTCGGGCGAACAGCGCAACCGCGTCGAACAGGTGGCTGTCGGACGGCAGTGCCTGTTGAGTGGCGAACAATCCCATGCTGTGCGCCAGCACACCCAGTTTCAGCCCTGGATGCGTCCGTCGCACCGCACGGGCACACGCGCCGATGGCGGCCACCAGCGCAGGCCAGCCATCGGCGCCGATCTCTGCGCGGCCGGCACCGGGGGTGATATTGGCGCCATGGCCGCGCAGATCGTATCCGTATACGGCAAATCCGGCTCCAGTGAGAATCGGCAATGTGCTGATACCGCATTATGTGCTCGCCCATACCGTGCACAATAACGATCGATGCTCGAGGTGAGCACTTCGGCATCCAGTAGTATGCGTCTCTGTCATCGCGCGTGCTGTCGATAAACCGGACCGGATCAGGATTCATAGCCGTCACGATAAGCTGAACAGAGCACCGAATTCATGAGCTCTGCGTCATGGCAGGCACACGGGGAAGCCCGACCTCACCGCGCCCACGCCGGGTTTGCTTTCAGATGTACATTCATGGTGACTCGGTAATCCCGGAAATTTTTCTCGAACCGGACGTACTTGTTTCCCACGAGGTACGGGACGTATTTGCCGTCCATCAGACCGGCCGCACGGTACCCATCCACATACAGGGTTCTGCCCCAGGGTAGGTTCCGAGCTACGTAGGTGAGGTAGGTCTGCTTTCCGGAATCTCGTTTGCCGACATACTTCGCGGTGATGGCGTAGCGGCCATCCTTGGTCATGGCGACCATTTCTGGTTCGATCGACCGGCTTTTCCCATACGCCACCACAGTGACCACAAGCATGTTTTCCTTGCTCAGGGACTTGCCGGGGTCCGCCGATGCGGTGGTGGCGTTGATGCCCATCACACCCAGGATCATCATCAGGCCGAGTGCTGTGACCATAAGCTTCTTGAACATGGTTGTCTTCTTTCTGTCCACGCGATCATACGAGTCGTCGGTATTGTTTGTGTGGTAGCGATGACGGTATCGGCGGACCTGTTCATGGTCAATGCGATGACATGGGTAGTTCTCCCCAGATAGCTGTGGGGGAGATCTTCGACTTCGGGATTCGGCGCTATGCGCGGTCGGCGTGTACCACCCACCGCTACGCGGCCGATCGTGGCTCGTCAGCGGTCTGCCTCAACCGGACAGTGTGTGGTGGGCCGTGCGCTCAGACGTCGACGGGCCACACGCGGAACGCGGTGGTGTCACTCTGGAACGTCACAGGGACGCCTGTGGCCGGTTCGAATAGGTGCACGTGCTGATCGCTGAGTAGTAGCGGGCGGGCTGACCGCTCGGCCGGACGAAGGCGATCTTTCTTTCTCCCCTTGAAACACTTGTGGTGGTGCGTGATTCGTAAAGGGGGCGTCAGCGGTACCCGGGCGGCGTGATCTTGATGGTCGGTACGGTCAGCTTGGGTTGCCGCACGTGTGAACCGTACGGATCGAGCTTGTTTCGTGGATCGATCACGTAGGGACAGTCGATCTTGGTGATGGTCGCGTACGCCGGCACCACACGCGGAACGCCTTGTGTCGTCTCAGTGTAGGTCCACCGGCAGCTGCCGAATTCGTCCCGCTACGCGGTGGTAGGTCCATTCGGTGTTCGCCACGAGCGCCACACTGTCGGCATCTTCGCCGCGCCACTGGTTCGGAGGCTCGAAGTGCCATAATTTCGCAAGGCTAACAAGACCTTGAGCGCGGTGGTCGAACATTGCGGCCAGTTCCGGAATCCGGAACCGCCGGCAATCTTTCAGGCCGGGGGAGCGAAGAATTCGAGGGCGATGTTGTCGGGGTCGCGGAAGGAGATGCCCGAGCCGTAGTGGGCATGTTTGATGCCGCTGTGGGCGACGCCCAATTCGTCGAGCCGGCTCACCCAGCTGTCGAGCTCGTCGCGGGTGATGGCGAAGCCGACGTGGTCGAGGCCGATGCGGCGTTCGTCGAAGGTCTCCGGCGGCAGCGGGTCGGTGTGGGTGTGCAGCCCGAACAGCATGCCGCCGTCGAGGGCGAACACCGTGTGGTGGATGGTGCCCGACTCCTCATCCTCGTCGAGGACCGGCCGGGCGTCGAAAAGCTTTGCGTACCAGGCTGTGCTGGCCGCCAGATCGGAGACGGTGACGGCGACGTGGCCGAGGCCGGGAAACGTTGGCATGGTGACTCCTCTACTCGGGTACGACGACCGTAGCGAGGCCGACGGATCCGCACGCGGGTTCTGCGCATCGATGACCGATCGGGTAGGTCGTCGGCAACCGCACAGCGAGTCCGGCTGTGGAAGGAAGATCCCGCCGCTCGCCGGATCCGCTGACCTCACCCACCTGTTGACCCGGCAATCGCGGCTGGATTCCGACGCTTGTCGTTGAGATCGGTCCGCGTCGTAAAACTTGCTGACAGTTCCGGTTTGCGACAGGCACAATCCAGAACTGTCGGCAAGGTTTACGCGGCGAGATCACGGCGTATCGCCGTCACTTACGAGGTGACCTGGTGTGGACGTTCGAGCAGGTCGGCCCAGGTGTAGTTGAGGACGGTCCAACCGGCCGCCACCAGCCTATTGCGTCGGGTGCGGTCGTGCTGGAATGCCTTCACATCGCGATGGCAGCCGAAGCCGTCGATCTCCACGGCGAGCTTTTCGGTCGGGAAGGCGAAGTCGATCAGCTATCCGCCCACCGGATGATTGGCCACCCAGCCGGTGATCCGGGCCTTGCGGAACAGTGCCACGACGACCCGCTCGGCCTCCGACCGCGCACCGGATTCGAGCAGCGCGAGGAACCGGGCGACCGCGCCGATCCCGCGTCGCCGTGGGTAGCGTCTGTGGGCCGCCACCAGCTCGGGCAACGTGACGACGCCGGTCAGCAACGCCGAATCGATGACGGCGATGCCGAGGTCGGCGGCCGCGTCGAGCACGGTGAGCGGTCGGGCGGTGACGTTCAGTCCGTCAACAGCGATCACGTCGCACGGGTCCAGCTTCCGGTGACGTACCACGACAGTCGCCGACGACCGCGAGTGCCGGCCCAGCGCCGGCGTATAGATCAGGTGCTTGCGCGGTTCGTGGGAATCAGACGCAGCCGACACCCGATCGGTTCCAAATTCCTCAAACTTTGCTGACAGTTCCGGAAACCAGAACCGACAGCAAGGTTGAGCGAAGGATTACGGGCGTACGTCCGCGACGACGTGTCGTCGGGGGACAGGGCTGGAGTACACGACGCTCGTGGTGATGCGGCCGAGGGTCGCGAGCCGTCCCGTGATGCGTTCCAGGTCGGTCATCGACCTGGCGAGCACTTTGAGGATGAAGCAGTCGTCGCCGGTGACGTGGTGCGCCTCGATCACCTCGGGTGTCGAGGCGATCACATCGTCGAACGGTTTGTAGTTGCCCGATGGATAGGCGAGGCGAACGAACGCGGTAATGGTGAAGCCGAGCTTCTCCGGGTCGACGACGGCGGTGTAGCCGGCGATCACGCCGAGATCGGTGAGACGCCGGATCCGGTCCGCGGTCGCGCTGGGAGACAGCGAGATGGCCCGACCGAGCTCGGCTGTGCTGATGCGGCCGTCCACCTGGAGCCGTTCGATGATCGCTCGATCGGCGGAATCGAACTCCTGGAGGTGATAGTTCGGCACAGCAGCGAATCTACCATTGATTCAACGGTAGATTGTGACTTCTAGCAACCGATGCCACTTCCTCGGTCGGTCGTGGTCCGGTGGGATGAACTCATGATCACTGCTGCCGACTTCTTCGCCGCGAAACTTGCCTATGAGATCGACCCCGCCGACCTCGCCGCACGCAGGCTGGACGGGAACGCCCCCACTGTCATCGACGTCCGGTCGCAACAAGCGTGGGAGCAAGGGCATCTGCCACACGCCGTGCACATCCCGAACCCGGAACTGGTTCGACGGATCAAGCACGAAGTGCCCGATCAGGACACCGACCTCGTCGTCTACTGCTGGGGGCCTGGATGCAATGGCGCCACGAAAGCCGCACTCACGCTTGTGCAGTCGGGCTATTCGCGGGTGCGTGAGCTCATCGGCGGATTCGAATACTGGGCACGGGAGGGGCTGAGCATCGTCGATGCCACGGGAAGGACCCTGCGTTCGCCCGATCCGCTGACAGCGCCCACCGGCTGACGCGGCGACCGCGGCTGGATCCCGATGCATGTCGCCGAAATCGGCCCGCGTCGTAAACCTTGCTGACAGTTCCGGTTTTCCGGAACTACGAGCAAGGTTCAGCGGCGGGTAGCTTGGTGGCCGCGGCTCGTCAGGGCGCGTCGGGGGCCAACGCTGCCAGCACCGCGTCGTGCAGGTGGCCGTTGGTGGCCACGGCATTGCCGCCTGCGGGACCGGGCGTGCCGTCGAGCGCGGTGAACCGGCCGCCGGCCTCGCGGACCAGGATGTCCAGCGGCGCGAGGTCCCACAGGGACACCTCGGGTTCGCAAGCGATGTCGACGGCACCCTCGGCGACGAGGCAGTAGCTGAAGAAGTCGCCGTAGGCGCGGACCCGCCACACATGGTCGGTGAGATCGAAGAACTTCTCGCGCAGCCCGCATTCGGCCCAGCCGGAGATGCTGGAGAACGACAACGACGACGATTCCAGATGCGATACCCCCGATGCGGAGATAGCGTGCGCGGGCTGGTCGTCGAATGCGACGAACGCACCCAGGCCGGATCCGGCCCACCAGCGCCGGCGCAGCGCGGGTGCCGACACCACCCCGACGACGGGCACGCCGTCGACAAGCAGCGCGATGAGGGTCGCCCATACCGGGACCCCGCGCACGAAGTTCTTGGTGCCGTCGATCGGGTCGATCACCCACTGCCGCCCCGTCAGCACCGCGTCGCCGCCGAACTCCTCGCCCAGGATGGTGTCGCCGGGCCGGGTAGCGGCGAGCCGTTCCCGCACGAGCGCCTCGCACGCCAGGTCGGCGTCGGACACCGGGGTGAGGTCCGGTTTGTCGTCGACACGCAGGTCGACGGCACCGAACCGGCGCATCGTCAGCACATCGGCTGATTCGGCCAGGGACAGCGCGAGTTCAAGGTCGTCGGCAATCGTGTACGGATTCTCTGTGGACACGGTGGCCAGCGTAGCGCCGGTAGGCTGGACGGCATGCTCGAGTTGGTCTTCGTCATCGTGCTGGTCGGCGTACTCGCGATGCTGCTCGTGCAGTGGCGGCGAGGGCAGGGAACCGGCGACATGTCTGCGGACAAGGCAGCACAGTTCGTTCAGGGCATGCTCACCGTCACCGGCGTCTCCGACAGGCCCAAGGATGGCGACAAAAACGGCGACAGGTTCTGCACGTTGTCCGGAACCATCACCGGACCCCAGACCGCTCCTACCGAGGTCTACGGCACCATCACCCTCGGCGCTCTCGCGCCGTGGCCGCAATTGGGCACAGACATGCCGGTCATCTATAAGCCAGGCAAAGCCGAAACCACTTGGCGGTTCGGCACCGTCCCGCCGCCGGCATAACGCAAGCTGCCCACCCTTGGCGAAGCACCGCCGCGACCCCACCTACAAACATTGCCGTCAGTTCCGGAAACCGGAACTGTCAGCAAAGTTTGAGAGATATGGAACCGATCGGGTGTCGGCTGCGTCTCACGGTGTACATCTTGGGTGGCAGCGTACGAGTGGCTACCGACAACCCGGCCCGCGTCGGCCGGCGCCTGAGCTCTCGGCGGTCCGATGGAGCAGATCGCGCAGTGGTCGGTAGTCTGGATGATTGTGCATCCCGATGTGACCGTTGATCTCGAATCCCTTGACGCGACCCTCACCACCGTCGAGAAAGTCGTCGACCTGGAGGAACTGCGCCGTCGCATCGATGAGTTGGAGATGCAGGCCTCGGACCCCGAGTTGTGGAACAACCAGGACCACGCGCAGAAGGTGACCAGCGAGCTCTCGCATGCGCAGTCGGAGTTCCGGAAGGTGAGCGAACTCCGGCAGCGGCTCGAGGACATGCCCGTCCTGTATGAGCTCGCCGAGTCCGAGGAAGGGGAGGACCGCACAGCCGCCCTGGCCGACGCCGACGAGGAACGGGTCTCGCTGCGGATCGACATCGAGGCGATGGAGGTCAAGACGATGCTGGCCGGCGAGTACGACCAGCGCGACGCCCTGGTGAACATCCGCTCCGGCGCGGGCGGTGTCGATGCCGCCGACTGGGCGCAGATGCTGATGCGGATGTACATCCGGTGGGCAGAGAAACACAATTACGGCGTTGAGGTGTACGACACGTCGTACGCCGAGGAAGCGGGCATCAAGTCGGCCACATTCACGGTGAAGGCGCCCTACATGTACGGCACGTTGTCGGTGGAGCAGGGCACGCATCGGCTGGTGCGAATCAGCCCGTTCGACAACCAAAGCCGCAGGCAGACGTCGTTCGCGGAGGTCGAGGTGCTGCCCGTGGTGGAGACCACCGACCACATCGACATCGCCGAGACCGACCTGCGCGTGGACGTGTACCGGTCGTCGGGCCCGGGTGGTCAGTCGGTCAATACCACAGATTCCGCGGTCCGCCTCACCCATATACCGACCGGTATCGTGGTGACCTGTCAGAACGAGAAGAGCCAGCTGCAGAACAAGGCGGCCGCAATGCGCGTGCTGCAGGCCAAGCTGCTCGAACGCAAAAGGCAGGAGGAGCGTGCCGAACTCGACGCACTCAAGAGTGACGGCGGATCGAGCTGGGGCAACCAGATGCGGTCATACGTCCTGCACCCGTACCAGATGGTCAAGGACCTGCGGACCAACGTCGAGAACAACAATCCGTCGGCTGTGCTCGACGGTGAGATCGACCCGTTCATCGAGGCCGGCATCCGCTGGCGGATGGCGTCGACCGACGCCTGATCGTCATGTCCGCTGACATCGGCGCGGGTCCGGCGGCGACGCTCGCGGCCCGCCTTCCTTTCGAATCGGCGCTCGGGGACTGGTATCGGTGGCTCGCCACCGACGGCCTGGCGATCGTGCTGTGGATTCTCGGTGTGGCGATCGTGATCAGGTTCATCCGCTGGCTCGGCGAACGCTACGGGAGCCGGTTCGACGCCGAATTCGCCGACAGCGACCTACTGGTCCGCTCCGAACGCTCCAAGCACATGCGTGCGGTGATCCAGGTCATCAGCTGGACGCTGATCGTGATCGTCGCGCTCATCGGCGGGCTGAAGATCCTGGGGATCATCAACGTGCCCATCACCAGCCTGGTCGGACCCAGTGCCGTGATCGGTGCCGCGCTCGGTTTCGGCGCGCAGCGGGTGGTGCAGGACCTGCTGGCCGGGTTCTTCGTCGTCACCGAGAAGCAGTACGGCTTCGGCGACGTCGTCAACCTCGCCGTGACGGGCGGGGCCAACAAGCAGGGCACCGTCGAGGATGTCACGCTGCGGGTGACCAAGTTGCGCACCAGCGACGGCGAGGTGGTGACAGTGCCGAACGGCCAGATCATCACCGCCACCAACCTGTCCAAGGACTGGGCACGGGCTGTCGTCGATGTCCCGATCCCCGGCGAGGCCGATATCGCCCGCGTCGGCGACATCCTCGAACGGGTCGGTGAGGAGTTCTTCGACGACGAGCGCTGGCACAAATACCTGCTCGACGCACCGGCGCCGCTCGGGATCACCGATCTCGAACTCGATTCGCTGACCATCCGGATGGTGGCCAGGACGTTGCCGGGACAGCAGTTCGCGGTCAGCCGGGCATTGCGGAGCCGGATTGTGCGCGCCCTCGCCGACGAGGGCATCACGGTTCGCGAGGTGCCCACGCACACCGCCCCGGCACCGGTCGGCGATTCCGGAGGGGTGGTGTAACCGATGGGCGAGGACGGACCCAAGGTCATCTATCGCACCCGCATCCGGGTGCGCACCGCCGTGCTCGTGGCGGCCTTCCTGGTGCTGCTCGGTGTCTACGACTACACCTCCGAACGCTATCCGGCAGCCGACGATCAGACTGTCCGATCGGTCACCGACAATCGGCACGCGGTTGTGCGGGCCACCGAACCGGAGGACGTGCCGACCGAGACGGAGTCGTCGACACCCGAAAGCAGCAGCACGACGGAAACCACCACCGGCGAGGAGCCGACGGCCGACACCACCGAGGCCACCGGCGAGACCCCGACGAGCACCGGTTCACAACCGAAGCTGACCACCACGACGTTGCCCGGCATCCCGGTGCCGATTCCGCGGATCACGACCCAAGATGGGGAGGACACACCGACGGCGGACCCGTCGTCGGCAGGGTGATATCGCCCGCGCGAGTCTGAGCGTTGTTCTCAGGGGCCGTGGCTACACTGGCTTGCTGTGATCAAGCTGGAGAACGTCTCGATGAAGTACAAGGCGTCGAGTCGGCCCGCCCTGTCGGATCTCGACCTGGAGGTGGACAAAGGTGAGTTCGCCTTCCTCATCGGGCCGTCCGGTTCGGGCAAATCGACGTTTTTCAGGCTGCTCCTGAAGGAGGACAGTCCGACGACCGGCGAGGTGTACGTCGGCGAGTATCACGTCAACCGGCTCAAGGCCCGGATGGTGCTCAAGCTGCGTCAATCGGTGGGCTGCGTGTTCCAGGATTTCCGGTTGCTGCAGCAGAAGTCCGTCGCCGACAATGTGGCGTTCGCGCTCGAGGTGATCGGCAAGCAGCCATCGGTGATCCGCAAGGTGGTGCCGGAGATGCTCGACTACGTCGGCCTCAGCGGTAAGGCGGACCGCATGCCCAACGAGTTGTCCGGCGGCGAGATGCAGCGTGTGGCGATTGCGCGCGCCATCGCCAACCGGCCGCTGGTGCTGCTGGCAGACGAGCCCACCGGAAATCTCGACCCGGAGACCAGCGAGGAGATCGTCGACGTGCTCGACCGGGTGAACCGGCGCGGCACCACGGTGCTCATGGCCACCCACGACAGGCACATCGTCGACGCGATGCGCCGGCGTGTACTCGAATTCGACAGCGGGCACCTGGTCCGTAACGACGAACGCGGCGTGTACGGCATCGGCTGACCGCCCGCCGACGACCCACCACACGGTCGGCCAACGACGGCCGACCCACGACAACGGAGCACGATGCGCGCGAACTTCATCCTCAGCGAGGTCCTCAACGGGCTGCGCCGCAACGTCACGATGACCATCGCGATGATCCTGACCACCGCCATCACGCTGGCGATGTTCGGCGGCGGACTGCTGGTCATCCAGATGGCCGACAAGAGCCAGAAGATCTTCCTCGACCGCGTCGAGATGCAGTTCTTCATGAATCTCGATGTCAGCAAGGCCGATCCGGACTGCAAGAAGGCACCGTGTTCGACGCTGCGCGCGGCGTTGGAAAAGGAAGACGGTGTCTCGACGGTCACCTTCCTCTCTCAGCAGGACGCGTACGAGGCGTCGAAGAAGGCATTCGCCGACAGCCCGGAGATCGCCGAGATGATCGACCCGTCGAGCACGCAGGCGGCGTTGCGGGTGCGGATGAAGGACCCCGACAGATTCGGCGTGGTGCTCGACAAGTACGCCGGGCGCAAGGATCTCGGCGTCGACAGCGTGCTCGACCAGCGTGACCTGGTCCAACGTATCTTCAGCGTGCTCGACGGTGCGCGTAACGCGGCTTTCGCGGTGGCAGTCGTGCTGGCGATTGCGGCAATGCTGTTGATCGTCAACATGATTCAGATCGCCGCATTCACCCGTCGCACCGAAGTGTCGATCATGCGTCTGGTGGGGGCCACCCGCTGGTACACACAATTGCCGTTCCTGCTCGAGGCGGTGGTGGCCGCGCTGGTCGGTTCGTTCCTGGCGATCGGTGGGTTGTTCGGGGCCAAGGCGCTGTTCTTCGACAAGGCTCTCGATGACCTATACGGCGTGAATATCCTTGCCCGCATTACCAATTCGGATGTGCTGGTGGTGGCGCCGTGGCTCATCGCCGGTGGAATTCTGTTGGCCGGAATCACCTCGTATGTCACGCTTCGTGTGTACGTGCGTGAATGAGGAGGTGAGATAAAAACCATGCCCAAGGAGAAGGGTCGCAGTGTGATCGCGACCAATCGCAAGGCGCGGCACAACTATGCCATCCTCGACACCTACGAGGCCGGGATCGCGCTCGTCGGCACCGAGGTGAAGGCGTTGCGCGACGGAAAGGCTTCGCTGGTGGACGCGTTCGCCACCGTCGACGACGGCGAGGTGTGGCTGCGCGGCCTCAACATCGCCGAATACGGCCACGGCTCGTGGACCAACCACGCCCCCCGCCGCAACCGAAAGCTGCTGCTGCATCGGCGCGAGATCGACAATCTGATCGGAAAGATCCGCGACGGCAATCTGACGCTCGTCCCGCTGTCGCTGTATTTCAACGACGGCCGCGTCAAGGTCGAGCTGGCGCTGGCCCGCGGTAAACAGGCCCACGACAAACGTCACGACATCGCCCAACGCACCGCCAGACGGGAAGTGGAGCGAGAAGTCGGCCGGCGCGTCAAAGGTATGTGAGGTGAGTTCCCGCCTTCGGGTTCGTGCCGCCGTTGCCGCGTTGCTGGTGGCGGTGTTCGCGGTCGGGTGCACCGCAGACCCCGAGGACCGGATCGGCGGCCAGCGGCCCGCCATCGACGGGGTGGCCAAGACCCCGCCGATGGGCTGGGACAGTGGTCCCTCGCTCGGCTGCAAAGTGACCGAGCAGTCGATTCACCAGCAGGCCGACGCACTCGTGTCGTCGGGTCTGCGGGAGGCGGGCTACCGGTACGTCATCGTCGGTGACTGCTGGTCTGCGCCGGAGCGGGCGGCAGACGGCGCGCTGCGTCCGGATCCGGTCCGTTTTCCGTCCGGAATGGCCGCGCTCGGCGAGTACCTGCACGATCGGGGACTGTGGTTCGGGTTGTCGTCGACCGCCGGCACCCGGACCTGTGCGCAGCATTCGGGCCGCAGTCCCGGCAGTACCGGAAGCCTCGGCCGGGAGGCGCGCGATGCCGCGACGTTCGCCGACTGGGGAGTCGACTACCTCTCGTACGACTGGTGTTCGGGGCAGTCCGATCGTGAGGAGCAGATCGCCGCGTTCACCGCGATGCGCGATGCGCTGCGTGAGGTGGGCAAGCCGATCGTGTACGCGATCAACCCGAATCGCGGACTGGACGCCACCCGTCCGGGTTCGGACGCCTATTGGGGTGGTGTCGCGACGGTGACCAGGGTGACCGGTCCCACCGTACCGGCCTGGTCGAGCGCCGGGCGGGACAGAAAGGTGCAGGGCGTCATCGAGGTAATCGATGCGCTGGCTCCGCTGGCCGGGCGCGTGCGGCCGGGCACCTACAACGATCCGGGCCTGCTGCAGGTCGGGATCGCCGACGGTGCGGGCGACCTGACCGAATCCGAACAGCGGACGCAGTTCTCGATGTGGGCGATGATGGCGGCGCCACTGATCATCGGCGTCGATCTGACCACGATGCCCCCGTCGGCGGTCCGGACCCTGACCAACGGTCAGATCGTGCGGATCGATCAGGACAAGCGGGTCAGCGCCGGCGCCCGCGTGGCCAACAATCCGGAGATCTGGTCCCGGGCGGTCGGCGACAAAGGGCTGGTGGTGTCGCTGACCAATCGCGGTAAGGCGCCACGCAAGTTGTCGGTGGCGCTGAGCGATCTCGGACTCGTCGGCGATGCGACGGTCGGGGGCGTCGACGCCTGGACCGGTGAGCGATACCGGGCTGTCGACGGAAAACTCACCGTCACCGTCGCCGCCCACGACACCGCCGTGCTCACCATCGTCTGAGCCGGCAGCGGCCGGCCTGGGTGGGCGATCATTCGCGTCGACGACATAGGCGATGGTGGGGGCGCCGACCTGCTAGGTTCGTTCTCACGTTCGGCCCGCTCGGGCCGCCCCGCATTCACGATCGGAGAACGAAGTGAGAGTGGCCCGTACCCGGAAGGCGCCGGCGGCGCGAATGCTGATTGTGGTGGCCGTGGCGATGCTGAGCGCGGTCACCGGCTGTTCGGACCTGTTGTCCTCCGACGACGAGAAGTCGCCGCAGCCGGGGGTCTCGGCTCCGGCGTCGGACGGCGGCTCTTCCGGCGGTGGCTCGTCCGACGGCGGGTCGTCGAAAGGCAAGGCCGGCTCGTGCGCGGTCGATTCGTGCCCGCAACTGCCCACCCCGTCGGGCGATTTCACCGGCAGCGGTATCACCGCGGACAACGTGGCGACGAAGGTGACGCCGTTCCTCACCTCGCTGCTCGACGACCTCGACAAGGCGTGGGGAGCCTGGTTCACCGAACTCAACTGGGGCGATCCGTCGGCGGGCCGCAAGCTGATCGAGCCGGGCACCACCTTCGAAACGGACTGCACCGACGGTGACAACAAGATCGGCGCCGTCTCCTCCGATCTGAAGAACGCGTTCTTCTGTGGCGTTGACACCCAGCCGAACGGCAACGGCAAGGCGACCGAGGGCACGATCATCTTGCCCGTACAGACCTTCGCCGGGATCTGGCAGGGCGATGTGTTCGGGGCGTCGGTGCCGTCGGTGATCGTCGGGGATTTCACCGCGGCCACGGTGGTCGCGCACGAGTACGGCCATAACGTCGTATTCCGGATCGCGCAGGCGCTCAACATTCCCGACAGCGCGTTTCCGCAGGGCAACAACCGCGAGTTGATCGCGGACTGTTTCGCCGGCAACTGGGCGGCCACCGTGTTCGACCGCGACGATCTGTCGGTGCGCAACATCCTGCAGGCCGCCACGCTGCTGCCGCTCATCGGGGATTCGGGCCCGGACCAGGGGCACGGCACGGTCCGCGAACGTGCGGCGGCGCTGACCACGGGGTTGACCGGGAAAGCGCTGCCGACGTTCGAGCGCCGGGGACAGCCGGTGGACTGCCTCACCAAGTACTGGCCGGAAAAGTTCTCGGCCTAGGGCGGGATCGGGACAGGCTGGGCTAAACGGGGCTAAACGCCCATGCTTCTGCCGATCAGGTCCTTCATGATTTCGGTGGTTCCGCCGAAGATCGTCTGGATGCGGATGTCGGTGTAGGCGCGGGCCACCCGGTATTCGTTCATGTAGCCGTAGCCGCCGTGCAGTTGCAGGCAGGAGTCGACGACCCGCTTGCTCAGTTCGGTGCACCACCACTTGGCCTTCGACGCGTCGACGGCGCTGGCCTCACCGTCGAGCACGCCCTGCAGGCAGCGGTCGATGTAGGCCTGCGCGACGTCGAGTTCGGTGGCCATCTCGGCGAGGGTGAACCGGTTGGCCTGGAACGTGCCGATCGGTTTGCCGAAGGCCTTGCGGTCCTTGCAGTACTGCAGGGTCTCCTCGTACACCGATCGGGCGATCGCGGTGGCGGTGACCGCGATCGACAGGCGCTCCGACGGCAGGTTGTGCATCAGGTGGTAGAAGCCCTGATCGACCTGGCCGAGCACGTTGGCCGCGGGCACCCGCACGTTGTCGAAGTGCAGTTCGGCGGTGTCCTGTGACTTCAGGCCCATCTTGTCGAGCTTGCGGCCGCGCTGGAAACCTTCCATGCCGCGCTCGACGACCAGCAGCGAGAACGCCTTGTGCTTGGCGGCCGGGTCGGGGTTGGTGCGGCACACCACCACCACGAGGTCGGAGTTGATGCCGGAGGAGATGAATGTCTTGCTGCCGTTGAGGATCCAGTCGTCGCCTTCACGGACGGCGCTGGTCTTGATACCGGCGAGGTCACTGCCCGCGCCGGGTTCTGTCATCGCGACGGCGACGATCGTCTCGCCGGTGGCCATGCCGGGCAGCCAGCGCGCCCGCTGCTCTTCGTTGGACAGCGACGTGAAGTAGGGCACGACCACATCGTTCTGCAGGGTGAACGCGGGCGCGGCGTGGCTGGAACGGGCCAGTTCTTCGGCGACCACGACATTGAACCGGAAATCCTCGACACCGCCGCCGCCGAACTCCTCGGGAACGTTGAAACCGAGCAGACCGGCCTCGCCGGCCTTGCGGTAGACGTCCCGGTCGACCTGACCTGCGGCCTCCCATTCCTGCGAATACGGTTCGATCTCGCGGGAGATGAACGCGCGAACGGTCTCGCGGAACTGTTCGTGCTCGGGTTCGAAGATCAGTCGCTTCATCGAGGGCCTTCCGGGTGGCGGAGTGTGTCGTAGGTAACCATACAAGTACCAGAGCGCTTACCGATCGCTCGTTCGGGGTGCGCTCCCGACGCGGAAAACCGCAGGTAGTCGCCCATCGTGGGCCTTCGTGGCGGTGATCGGATAAATAGGGATGAAATGCGGGCGCAGGGTTGTTAGTATCGAGTGCCCGCCGGGAAACCGGAGGGACCTGACTCGGGGCTGATCGGATTCGACTACGTGCGCCGAGGCAGGGGAAGCGTGCCGGTGCAGGCTGGAGACCACCGTATAAGCGTCGCGGCAACCAATTAAGCGCCGATAAGAATCAGCGCGACTACGCCCTCGCTGCCTGAGCAGCCCGGCTAGTCTGTCGGCCCGAGGGTGCTCTCACCTCGGTCCCCGGCATCATCTTCGGGAGCTCACCGTCCCCGCCGGTCGCGGGTGGGGACGGGACAACTCACAGCGACTGGGATCGTCATTTCGGCAGGTTCGCGTGACCGGGAGATCCGAGTAGAGGCACAGCGGACTGCGCACGGAGAAGCCCTGCCGACTCGACGGAGGACCCGGGTTCAATTCCCGGCAGCTCCACGAGAGCCCCT
Source organism: Gordonia sp. (in: high G+C Gram-positive bacteria) (assembly GCF_020438995.1). GTDB lineage: Bacteria > Actinomycetota > Actinomycetes > Mycobacteriales > Mycobacteriaceae > Gordonia. The sequence continues at coordinate 6,552 of NZ_JAGQTN010000125.1, read as the reverse complement.
CACCTGTTTACACAGGTGGGGGGCTTTTCTCATGGCTGAGGCGGATCGCGGTCGATGTCTGTGCCCACACTATGCCCGGCTTTCCAATCCGCAGATCCCGGTGATCGGTCCGTCGAAGTGAGCCAGCAACCGATCCGAGCCGTCCCGGCCGATCCGCCGGACACGTCCGGACAGATCCGACACGTACACGGCCTCACTGTCCACGGCCAGGCCGACGGCCTCGCGGAAACCGTCGGCCAGGATTTCTGGTGTCCGTCCGGACTGCCCGATGGCCGGTAGTGGTGCGCGGTTGAGAGTGTTGCCCAGCGGCGGTGCACCCCGATCGGTCCAATACAGGTCGCCGTCGTGGATCTCCAGGTCGATCGGCTCCGGCAGGCCCTCCCAGAGCACCTCGATATCGGTGCGGCGATTGGCCGATTCCCCGTCGGGTACCGACAGTCCGGCCCGGAATATCCGTCCGCGACCGCCTTTCGACGGTCCCTTCTGTGTCCAGTAGAGATGGCCCGCAGAGGCGTCGACGGCAACCCCGACGCATTCGGACATCCGGTCGGGCGCGGGCGCGTTGATGACCTCGTCGCGACGGTCGGTGCCGTCGAGCCGGATACTGCTGACCCGAAGCCCCTCACGATCACCCCAATACAGCCGGTCAACGCCGTCGAAGGCGAGCTGTTTCCCGGTGACGACGCTGCCGCGCCCGGTCAGATCACGGCGGTTGTTGCCGTCCCGATCGATCGCATGGACGCCACCATTGGCCGCGCCGTAATCGCGGCCTGCTTCACCCGGGATATCGGGATCGCGCATCGAGGCACCCATCGTCGTCCAATAGACCGAGTCACCGATCATCACGATGCCGTCGGGTGCTCGTCCGGTCCCGTCGTAGAGTCGTTCCACCCGACCGTCGGGAATGCGGATACGCAGGATCTCATGGGACGCGATGCCCAGCGCGAGTAGCCGGTCGAAGATCATCGTCTCGAACATAGCCAATCGCCGAACGTCGTGGGGGTGATCCGGGCAGGCCGATGAGGGTGGGTGCGTCGGCGACCGCCCGCGCGGGCGGGACGTTCGCCGATTTCGCGCCGACGCGGCTGCCCGTATATATCGTTGGCAGGACCTGAGACGGCAACGACTCCGGTAGGACGCCGTGTCGAACGGTGTTCGCCGGACAGGATGGAGAACTCGTGACCTGGGCTTGCGAACCCACCGAGCGGTCCCGTGCGATGGTGGCCGGGGCCTCGCCCGAACCGTACTGGCTCGACCGACCAGAACGTCCGGCACCCCGCCCACGCCTGGCCGCCGATGTCGAAGCCGACCTGCTGATCGTCGGGGGTGGGTTCACCGGACTGTGGTCGGCGGTGCAGGCCGCCGAGCGGCATCCGGGCCTGCGCATCGTCCTTCTCGAACGCGATCGGATCGCCGAACATGCCACCGGACGCAACGGCGGATTCTGCTCGGCCAGCATCACTCACGGGCTCGGAAACGGATTGGCACGTTGGCCCGACGAGATGCCCACCCTCGTGCGGCTCGGCAAGAAGACTCTCGACGAGATCGAGGCGACGATCGAGCGTCTGGGTATCGCCTCCAACGCCGGGCGGACCGGTGAACTCGACATCGCCAACTTCGACTGGCAGGCGGTCGAACTGGCCGGGGTCGTCGACGATGCCGCGGCCGTCGGACAGAAGCTGGATCTGCTGTCGGCGGAAGCGGCGCGGGCGCGGGTCGATTCGCCGATGATCGCCGGGGCCACCTTCGATCCGGACGTGATCATGCTCGATCCGGCCAGGCTCGCCTGGGGTCTGGCGGCGGCGGCCGAACGGCTCGGTGTGACGATCCACGAGCACACCGAGGTCGGGAGACTGCGTTCGGTCGGGGAGAAGGTAGTCGCGACCACCGGCTACGGCTCGGTCACCGCGGCGAAGGCGGTGCTGGCGACGTCGGCGAGTCCGTCGCTGGTGCGTCGCCTGCGGATGTTCACGGTGCCGGTGTGGGACTACGCGATCATGACCGAACCGCTCTCGGGCGAACAACTCGCGTCGCTGGGATGGGCCGGCAGGGAAGGCCTGGCCGACAACGGTCCGCGTTTTCACTACTTCCGGCTGACCGCCGACAACAGGATTCTGTTCGGCGGCTGGGATGCGCTGTACCACTTCGGCTCGGATGCGGACCGGCGGCATGAATTCGAGCCCGCCGAGTTCGCGCTGCTCGCCGAACATCTACTCCAGTTCTTCCCGCAGCTCGAAGGCATCAAGGCCTCGCATACCTGGGGCGGGTTGATCGACACCTGCTCCCGGTTCAGCGCCTTCTGGGACACCTCGCACAAGGGACGGGTGGTGACCGTGACCGGGTTCACCGGACTCGGGGTGGGGGCCAGTCATTTCGGGGCGGCGGTCGCGCTCGACCTGCTCGACGGGGTGCGCAACGAACGCACGGAATTGAAGATGGTCAAGTCCAAGCCGATCCCGTTCCCGCCGGAACCGGCACGGTGGATCGGTGTGAACATCACCCGCCACCAGATCGCCAGAAGTGAACGGCGTCAAGGTAAACGCGGACTGTGGCTGACCATCATGGATAAGACCGGCCTGGGCTTCGACAGCTGACGCCGCGGTCTACTGACCGCGAGGCCAATAGACCCCGCGGTCAGTAGACGTCCGGCACCAGCACTTCGGTTTCGGCGGTCAGTGTCTTGCCCTGGAAGAACTCCTTCCGGTGGGCGTAGCAGGCGAGCATAAGCGGCACACCCAACACGAGCATGCCGACGCCGAGGATGAACACGCCACCGACACCGCCGATGGAGGTTTCGCCATAGTTCTCGTCGAACATATCCCACGCGGACTGGCCGAATGCCCACGTCATCGCCACCCCGCCGAGGAATGGCAGCAGCCCGCGCATGAGGAAGTGGCGCATCGAATCGAAGAGGCTGCGCCGGAAATACCAGACGCAGGAGAACGCCGTGATGCCGTAGTAGAAGGCGACCGCGAGGCCGAGAGAGGCGATGGAATCGGCGAGCGTGTTCTCGCTGAGCAGGGCCAGCACAAGGTAGAACACGAGCGCCGACACACCCATCACGGCGGTACCGAAATCCGGTGTCATGTAACGGGGGTGGATGCGGGCGAACTTGTCCGGAAGCGCCTTGTAGACGGCCATCGACAGACTGCCGCGCGCGGTGGGCAGGATCGTCGACTGTGTCGACGCCAGCGCCGAGACGCTGACCGTGAGCAACAGTGCCGACGCCATCAGTCCGCCCGCCACCGGATCACCGAGAATGGTGAGCACGTCGTCTTCGTTCTCGCGGTTGTTCAGGCCGATTCCTGTGTTGCCGAAACCGGCGAATGCCTGCACCGCGTACGCGACCAGGACGTAGGTCGCGACCAGGATCAGGCAGGTGATGATCGCCGCCTGACCGGGCGTCTTGGCCGGATTCTTGGTTTCTTCGCTCACCGCCAGGCACGCATCCCAGCCCCAGTAGATGAAAATGCACAAGATCACCGCGGCCGCGATCTGCGAATGGTCCAGGCCTCCGGGCCACAACCAGCTCAGCTCCGGCTTGATCGCCTGATCACCCGCCTTGTCGAAGCCGACCTTCACCAGGGCGACGACGCTCGCCAGGATCAGGATGACGAACTGTATCGCCATTAGGACGGCCTGTAGTCGTTCGCTGATGACGATGCCGCGGATGCTCACCCAGGTCATCCCGGCGATCAGGATGCATCCGAAGGCGATCTTGATCCACATGTTGTCGGCCCACGAGTCCAGATGCACGAAGCGCAGCATGTAGATACCGGCGATCTCGGCCACGTTGGCGAGCACGATGATCGCCGACACGGCCAGACCCCAGCCGCCGATCCACCCCACCCACGGACCGAATGCCCGAGTGCCCCAGGTGAAGGTGGTGCCGCAGTCAGGGGTGTCTGCGGACAGTTCCTTGTACGCGAACGCCACCAGCAGCATCGGAATGAACGCGATGACGAACATCGCCGGGGCCTTCTCGTGTACCTCGTGGACGACGTAACCGAGTGTCGCGGCGAGACTGTACGTCGGCGCCGTCGCCGACAGTCCGATCGTGACGTTGCCGAGCAGTCCGATGGATCCTGAGCGCAGGCCCTTATCGCCCGGTTCGCTCTGGATCACGGGGTTGTTTGCCATCTTCGCGTCTCCCGATCGCCCCGACATGTGCGCTCAGACTACGGTTGTGCTCGTCGCCGTGTGCGGCAGTAAGCGATATTCGTCGCCACCCACAAACACGAGATTTTCGCAATAAACAAATCGGAGTTCAGGTGCCACATTCTGGCACTGAACTCCGATTTGCCTGAACTCCGATTGATTGCCCCGATGACGCGAAGAACGCACGGGCGCCGGATCGTCGGGTGAGCTTGTCCGCCCGATGATCGGTCACACCGATTCGAGCGCGAGTGCCCCGGCGAAGCCGAGCATCACCGCGCCGACCGAGCCGTCGATGCCGCGCCGGAACGACGCCTGCGAGATCAGCTCCCGGAAGGTCGATGCGCAGAACACCACCGCCAGCAGGAACAGCGAACCGACGACGGCCAGCGTGAGCGCGTACAGGGCGAGTTCGGCGATGCCTGCGTTACCGGAGACGAACTGCGGCAGGATCGCCAGATTGAACGCGAGCACCTTCGGGTTGGTGATGTTGCACAGAAATCCCTGCCGGGCGGCCTTGGCCGCGCTCACCGGCGATCGCTGCATGTTCTGCCATCCGGCGTCGGAGTAGCGCAGGGCGGCGATGATCGCGCTGATCCCCAGATAGACGAGGTAGGCGACACCGACCCACTTGATGGTGAGGAACACCGGTTGGCTGTGCGCGATGATCGCGCCGAGCCCGGTCACCACGGCCCCGGCCTGCACCACGTTGGCGGTGAGGATCCCGGCGGTGGTCCACAGCCCGCGGCGACGACCGCCGGCGACGCTGGCCCGCAGGGTGAAGAAGGTGTCCGGTCCCGGCGCGACGGCCAGCAGGATCGCAACGCCCAGGAATGACAGGTACGTGCTCACCGAACAACGGTAACTGGTCGTCGAGGTGGTCATGCCGGTCGTCGGGCAGAACGCGACCTGACGGCGTTGCGGTCGCCGGCGATCCGGGCGACGACGGCGACCGCGAGCAGCCCGACGCCGATGTCGGCGAGGTACCTCGTCCAGTCGGTACCGCCGAAACCGGGCAGCGTCAGCGCCGATTCCATCCAGACGATCCCGGCCACCGACAGCACCGCACCGGTGATCGCCCCGATGTGGCGGCCGGTCAGTACGGAGATCGCGGTCGCAACCACGCTCGCCGCGAGAACATAGTGCCCCCAGTCGAAGAACTGCCGCTGCATCGCGGTGCCGAGTCCTTGCCGCGCGTGGCTACCTGCCAACGAGGAGACCTGCTGCGCCGAGTCGAGAAAGCCGCGGCCTTGCGCATTGGGTACGGCATCGGGCGCCGGCCACCAGTCGGCGGCATACAGGCACAGCAGGGTGGCGATGGCGCCGCAGACGGCGAGCAATCCGGCCGAACCCATCTTGTGGTCGGTGATCGAACCGAAGCCGAACACGGTCGCGGGTACGCGACCGTGTGCAGCGGGCAGTCGGCGGGTCATCGCGCGGGCTGGTGCCGGTCGTCGGTCAGAGACTTTGCGTACACGCTGCCCAGCGTCAGGATCATCAGACCGGTGACGATGAACACGATCACCCGGAACACCCCGTCGAGGGCGGCCAGATCGAACAGGAACAGCTTCGCGACGGCCGCCGCGACCAGCACCAGGCCCGCGGTCAGCGTCAGCGCCCGGGTCGATCCGTTGTGGCGGGCGTACCAGAGCAGCGTCGCCGCCGTCGTCATCCACACGATGGTGGCCGCCACATGTCCGGCGCGGAAGCCTGCGTCGGGGTCGATGAGAACGCCGAGGCTCACGCACAGATCGGTGATCGCCGCCACCGTGACCATCCCGGACAAGCACCACATGACGCGTGCCGAATCACGGTCGGTGAGTTGCTGATAGCCATAACCGACCGCGATCGCGGTGGTGCCCAGGGCGATCGCGAACACCGGTTCCCATGTCAGCCGGTCGCCGGTGAGCTGGTCGTTGGCGATGAGCGCGGCCAGGCGGTCACCGTTCAGGAAGCCCGCGGCGCCGAGCGCACCGAAAGCGGTGCCGATGAACAGGACGGCCTTACCGGTGTCGCCGAGATTCGGTGCGGCAACCGCACACATGGTGGCCACGGCCAGCACGGTGACGGTCTGGGCCTGGCCGCCGGTGAGCGTGGCGATCGCGGCGAAGGAGGCGACCGCGGCGGCGGTGAGCCAGATCTGCCGGACACCGAGGGTGACACCGGCCAGTGTGTCACTGGCGTACACCAGGACGACGAGGACGACGGCGCAGGTGAAGCCTGCCACGGCCACCGGTACCGAATGCGCCGCGGCGGAGGCGACGACGAACGGGACCAGCGACAGCATTCCGGTGAGCGCGTACTCGGCGCCGCGGCCGGTGCGGCGCAACGCCATCAAGGTGCCGCCGATGGCGAGGGCGAACCCGAGCAGACCCACGGCGAGGTATAACCAGGCGG
>NZ_JAGQTN010000124.1 GCF_020438995.1 Gordonia sp. (in: high G+C Gram-positive bacteria) | reverse complement strand
GTATCTTGGACGGGTTCCCAGCTGGAACAGACACGAAGTGGAGCAACTGGTTACGGAAGACCAAGCACCCAGTCGCCAAGGACTTCCCGACCGTCATCGCCTGGGTGATCGAGTTCGGTGATCCAGTAGTGATGCGACAAGTCGCCGGGAAGAAGTGGGACTGCTCCGGTCTTCGATGGAGTTGAGACCTCGTCCGGCAGGCACGCGATCTACACGGATCGCCAACCCCAAAGATCCAACGAACCGCACAAGCGCGTCAGCGACAATCTCAGGCTGGGTGCCGGTCAAGGTACTCCACGAGGGCCCGCCGGATGATCTCGGCGGGCTTGACGTCTTCGGTCGCAGCCCTCTCGTCCAGGCGCGTCTTGATGTCGACGGGCAGCCGCACGGAGGTCGTCGGGGTGCGGCCCTGCGCGGGGCCGCCACCGGCCGGGCGACCGGCACGCAGGACTGCCGCGGCGACATCAGGATGGTCGAGGTTGACTTCGAGAGGGCCGACGACTTCATCCGCGGTCAGTGGGTTAGTCGCGTAGTCCTCAGCCATTTCGGCGTACTCGGCGTCGGTGAGTCGGCGGTGGGCCATGGTGTCCTCCTGGTCAAGATCGTTGGCGGGCGTAGCGGGGTGTGAACACGTCAGTCAGGTGACTGTTGTAGGTGGTCGGCCGCAGCAGCATCGCGTGGAAAACCACAGCTTCGGTGGTGTCGGTGTGGTCGGCGATGACCTCGATGTGCGGCTGATGTTCGTCGACCGCCCCGACGTAGAGGAACAGCTCGGCCAAGGGGCGGCGGGCCGGGATCGCCTGCCGTGCGACTGGGAACGAGACGACGGAGCGAATCTCATCATCGGTGATGCCGTGCTGCCGGGCGCTCGATGTGATCTCGATCCGGACCAATTAAGGGTAGTACCATTACAGATAAAAGTGCAACACCATTTATTCGGACCGTCACACGGCGTTGCCGTTGGCGGGGCCACCTGTGCGCAGGCGAGAAGGGTCGACAACGATCGGGCCGTCGATCTCATCGCGGGTAGGCGGTTCCGCCTCGTAGCTGTCGGCGAGTTCCTCGTACTCGATTTGCACAGCAGAGAGCGTGCTGACTTTTCACGAAAGGCTGACCGCCTTTTGTTCATCGCCCGCGTCGACGCGATTCGTCGCTGTCACCCTTATCCTTTCGCGTACGCCAGGCCGGGCGTCTGATGCAGATACTCCGAGTTGTCGAGTTGTTTCAGAACGAATTCGGCCACATCGGCGCGGGAGATCTTGACGCTCACCGTCGTGTCGTGGGGTCCGAAGCCGTGACGGTACGTGCCGGTGCGCGGACCGTCGGTGAAGGCGGCGGGGCGGACGATCGTCCAGTCCAGGCCGCTCTCGCGGACATACCGTTCCTGCTCAACGTGATCCGCGTATGCCGGCCGCAGGAGCAGCCCGAACATCAGGTACTTCCACATGAAGGTCAGGTTGGGGCGGCTGTCGCCGACCCCGAGTGTCGACTGCACGATGAGGCGGTCGACGCCCGCGGCTTTCATCGCCGCGATGATGGTGCGGGTTCCCGGGCCGCGGACCCCGCCCTTGCGTCCCGCGCCGAGCGCGACGATCACCGCGTCCTGCCCCTGCACCGCGGTGCGGACCGCTGCCGCGTCGTGCACATCGCCCTGTACCGCACGAACATCACTGCACTGAACCTTTGCCGGGTCACGGACGAACGCGGTCACGTCGTGACCCCGCTGTAGTGCCTGTTCGACGACCTGGCGTCCGATGGTGCCGGTTGCGCCGAAAACCACGATCTTCATGATGTCTCCTTCGATTGGCTGGTGAACCCAGTCAATCGCAGCGATATGAGACTCTCCATGGTCCATCAGCTCGAATACATACGTAATCGTCTCGAACGCCGCTTCACCCCGCTTCGGACGGATAGAGCTTGTTTCACTCTCCGACCTGTGTGACGGTAGGGGTCATGGATGTACTCGGCGCGTTGCTCGACGGCCCCCGTGCCGAACGGGCGTTCCTGCTGAAGGCTGTCTTCGCCGGCCACTGGTCGATCAGTGTGGAGGACGAAGCGCCGTTGTCGATCGTCGTGGTCACGTCGGGGGCGGTGTCGGTTGCCGACGGCACCGCGACACATTCGCTCAACCCCGGTGACGTCATGCTGACGCGCGGTCACCGGCCGTGCGTGTTCGCGGACTCGCCGCAGACGCCCACCGACGTGCGGATCCTGCCCGGTCAGGAGTGCGTCGATCCCCACGGGCGCATACTGCGCGGAGAGATGAACCTCGGGGTCCGGACATGGGCAACGTTCCCGCCGACACCCCGGACGCCACCGTCATGCTCATCGGGACCTACGCCGGCGAGACATCGGTCGGCGCAAGGCTTCTCACTCAACTTCCGGACAACGTGGTGATCTCGGATTTCGAGTCACCACTGATCGGCCTACTCGCCGCCGAACTGGTGAACGACCGGCCCGGCCAGGAAGCAGTACTCGACCGTCTGCTGGATCTACTGCTGGTCTCCTGCCTCCGGGAAGCGCTGGGCGACAATCATACTCAGGGATGGCTCGCAGCTGAGGACGATCCGGTGGCAGGCCCCGCCCTCCGGCTCATCCATGAGCACCCGCAGGAACCGTGGACGGTCCAGTCCTTGGCGACCCACGCCCGAGTCTCGCGCGCGGCTTTCGCCCGGCGGTTCACCGAAAAAGTAGGCGAACCGCCACTGACCTATCTCACGAACTGGCGGATGGCACTGGCCGCCGATCTCGTCGCCGGAACTGATCTCACTCTCGAAGCGGTGAGCGGCCGCGTCGGTTACGCGAGCCCGTTCGCCCTGAGCGCCGCATTCAAACGCGTGCACGGAGTCTCGCCTGCCCGGTACCGCACTCACGGCGCCGTGAGTCAGCTCCGGACGTCTCCGCCGGCGAAGTGAGGTATCAGTCTGCGACAATCATGCCCCGCTCGGTGGATAGGCTCCGTACATGACAAGTGCGGACGAGATCGAGCCCGTCGTGGTGCGTGATGCTGCGGCGTGGCGGGCGTGGCTCGATGAGAATGAGGATTCGTCCGACGGGATCTGGTTGATGCTGGCGAAAAAGGGCACCACCACACCGACATCGCTCAGCTACGGCCAGGCGCTCGACGAGGCCCTGTGCAGCGGATGGATCGACGGACAGCTCAAGGGAATCGACTCGGCGACGTACCGGCAGCGGTTCACGCCGAGGCGTCGGCGCAGCCTCTGGTCGGCGCGGAACGTCGGTATTGTGGCCCGCCTCATCGAGGAAGGGCGGATGCGTCCTCGCGGTTTCGCCGAGATCGACAGCGCCAAGGCCGACGGCCGCTGGGATGCGGCTTACGCCGGGCAGGCGACCATCCAGATGCCCGACGATCTCGCCGCTGTGCTTGCCGAAACCCCAAGCGCGCAAGCTATGTTCGACACTCTCAGCGCCCAGAACCGCTATGCGGTCCTGCTCCGCGTGTCCACCGCGCGCACAGCGCAGACCCGACGGAACAGGATCGACCGATTGGTCGCGATGCTCGCACGCGGCGAAACGCCACACCCCCAGTGAGTGACGCCGCGACAGCCTTCAGAGATGAATCGCGTATGTGTTGATCCGCCGATACAGCGTCGACCGGGAGATTCCCAGGGATTCCGCGGCCTTGACCCTGTTCCCGTCGAACCGTCGGAGCGTCTCGATAATCGCGTCGCGCTCAGCCGATTCGAGAGTCGTTATCGTGCGTTTGGGGGCCGCGGAATGGATATAGGGCGGCAGATCCGCCTCGGTGACCACTCCGGCGGGTTTCATGCACAGGACCTTCTTCAAGGTGGCGACCAGATCGCTGACATTACCGGGCCAGGTGTATTTCTTGAGCGCGTGAAGCATTCCGTCGCTGAACTCCAGGTCGCGATTCGGTGCCAATTGGGCGGCGTGCAAGCGCAGGATCGTCGCGATGTCCTCCGGGTGGTGACGCAGGGCGGGGACCTCGACGGTCCGTTGGAACAGCGGGATCAGCATCGAGGTGAGCACCGGATCGTCGCTCGCATAATCGCTGGCACAGTGCGTCGTCGCCACGATCCACCGGGCGGGGTAGGAATGTTGGTCGTCGGTGATCGCCCGCGCGATCTCGGCGTCGTCACCGGGAGTCAGGGCATCGATCCGGCGCAG
>NZ_JAGQTN010000123.1 GCF_020438995.1 Gordonia sp. (in: high G+C Gram-positive bacteria) | reverse complement strand
GCAGTTGCTGTGACCGAAGCTCCGATGTTCGTGATCGACGCGAGTGGGGTCCGTCAGGAGTGCCGGAGGCCAACGAGTTTGTCGTTCGCCAGACCCTCTACTACACGTTCCGCACCAAGTCCGACCTACTCCAGAACCCCACGAGTGGGCGGTCCGCGACGACGGCCCGCACCCACACGAGTCGCAGTGGTGGCAGGCGGTCGAGACCGCGGACAACGTCCACGACGCGGTGGGGCATCTGGTCGCGGGCACAGTGCCGATCCTCGAGCGAGCGGCGCCGCTCGTCTGGGTGGTGCGCTCCGACCAGGATGCCCGGGCGACGTACGACTTCAACGAGAAACTACGCCGCGACCGCACTGGCGTCGAGCCACGGTGTCGGTGCCGTCGGCGACTACCTGGCTGTCGCCGCGGCCATCACCCTGGTGGCGCTGATCCTCTCACCCGAGACCCGCGACATCGAGCTCACCGGGATCTGATCGCACGTACCGGCCTTCCGGCCGGCACCTGCACAAACCTTGCTGATGGCTCCGGATTTCGGAGCCATCAGCAAGGTCTATGCGAAGTTCGTGCCGGCTTCGTTATCGGCCGTCATATCGCGGCGACGGGGGTATCCCACGCAGCCGAGATGCGTTGCACGTCAGCGCCGGTGCAGACCCTTGGCGACATCGAGCCCGAGGGGGATGAACAGAACGCTCCAGATGAGTAGGGCGACCTGACGGAGGCCGGGGTCGCCGGAGATGTTCGCCGGTGTGACCAGCGCAACGATCACCAGGCCAGTGGCGAAAACGACCCACCGCCACGGGCCCTGCCATACGCCGGCGCGCAAAACGGCGACCCCGCCCACGATCGCGCCGAGCGCGAACACGATGGACGAGATCCCGAAAAGACCGCTGACAGTCGCGGCCACGGATGAGTCGTCGGCCTCGTCGGCGATGAGTCCGCTCCAGACCTCCGCCACAGCGAGACCTACGAGTCCGAGAAGGGCGACCCACAGACCGACCCGCCCCGGCCTGCTGTTGCCAGGCGCGCCCAGGCGCAGGGCTCCGACGAAGCCGGCGCCCTGCATCAGGTGCATGAGGGCCAGCAGGACCGCCTCCACGACGAAGACCCCCCGCGTGTGGGGATAGCTCCACTGCGTCTCGGGGACGTCACCGACGTGGACCCCCATGAGGAGAGCCAGTGCCGTCCCGATCACGCCGGAGGCTGCGCAGGCCAGCCCAAGGCCACGTGTGGGGACTGAGTGTCGCTTCTGGCACGCAGTCGTATCACTCATGGTCGGTTCCTCGCTATCAAATCCCGTTGACCTGACTAGAGAGATACACTAGTGATAGTCACTAGTCAATTGGTGGGTCTAGAGTCCACTCCATGTCCCCGTCCCGCAAGGAGAAGGCCGCGGCGACGCGTCGACGGATGATGTCGGCTGCGTGCCGGGTGTTCAGCGAACGCGGGTACGGCGGGACAACGATGGAGGCCGTAGCAACGGAGGCCGGAGTCGCCGTCCAGACCCTCTACTACACGTTCCGCACCAAGTCCGACCTGCTCCAGGCCACCTACGAGTGGGCGGTCCGCGACGACGGACCGCACCCACACGAGTCGCAGTGGTGGCAGGCGGTCGAGACCGCGGACAACGTCCACGATGCGGTGGGGCATCTGGTCGCGGGCACAGTGCCGATCCTCGAGCGAGCGGCGCCGCTCGTCTGGGTGGTGCGCTCCGACGAGGATGCCCGGGCGACGTACGACTTCAACGAGAAGCTGCGCATCGACGGCAACCAGAAACTCATCGAGATGCTGGTCGCCAAACAGCCGCTCCGCGTCGGCCTCTCGCTCACTCATGCCCGCGACATCCTCCTGGCACTGACCGGACCGCAGCAGTACCAGCTGCTGATAAGCGAATATGGCTGGAGCCGTGAGGATTACGCCGAATGGGTAACCGGCGCCGTTCTCCGCGAACTCTTCGGGGTGGAGCCGGATTCGACCGAAACTCGGTAACCCCGAGCACCCCCGGCGTTGCCGCGAATGACACCGGCCCGATTGCCTCGGATACCGGCCGATGCGCGCTCGGCGGAATCCGCCCAACCGGCGTGGGCTATGGCTGATATGAACAGTGACACCCGAACGCTCAGATGAACACGCGAGCGCTCAATTCTGTTCTCGCGGCCACAGCGCCACGGCCAAGAACAGCCAGCACAGGCCCCATCCTGTGAGGACCGGAAAGTTTGGTTGTCCGGCTGCGGCGAAGCTCGGAAAAATCGCGACAAACGGGTACACCCCGCAAACAAGCGGAACCCACCGCCGCCAGGCCGACCACCTCCGGGCACGGAGTACATCGATGCCAACGACCAGCATTCCGGCACCGATGGCGATGGTTGCGATCGGGAACAGCGCCTTCTCGGCGACGTCGGAGTCGATGTTCAGGACCAGCTGCGCTACGGCTGACAGCACCCAGCCCGCGCCGGCGACCATGAGGGCGACGCGCACAACACGGCCGCGTCCCGCCGTCGTACTGCGCCGGAGTTCGATCACCGCGCCGAGCAGGCAGAGATAGGCGAGGCCGATCAGGACAGTCCGGAAGCCGAACCCGGGACTCCCTGCCTCCACCCTGTCCAACGTCTCCAACACCCCGCCGAGGGTTTGCAGCAGGGCGCCGAGCAGGGCGAGGAGGACGAGTGCGCGGCTCGATGCGCGTGGACTCGACGAGAGCGGTGTATCGGTCGGTACGTGTGCGGGCTGGGTGGTCATTACGCCTCCCGGCGAGGGTAAGTATTGGAGTCGCCCTTTAGTGGTTACCACTAAAGCTACGATGGGCGGGTGCGCGAGGTCAAGGCATCTGCAAACAAGATGGAGCAGCGTTCCGCCGAGACGCGCGCGCGCATCGTCCGCGCTGCCTACGACCTCTTCTGCGCACACGGCTTCCGTGCGACCACGATGGAGGCGATCGGTACGGCCGCGGGAGTCTCGGTGCAGACGGTCTATTTCCAGTTCCGCACCAAGAATCAAGTGCTTCAGGCGGTGCATGAATGGACCGTTCTCGGCGACGAAGGCCTGCCGCCGGAGCGTCAGTCCTGGTATCTCCACGCCCTCGCGCACCCGGAGGCCGGCACGCTCCTAGCCGCCGTCGTCGCCGGTACGGCATCCCTGAACGCGCGGATCGCGCCCACGCTGCCGATCTTTGCGACCCTGGCGAAGGAGCCGCAGGGCGACATCTATCGCGCATCACAGCGGCTCCGCCGTGACGGTATGGCGCGGCTCGCCGAGGAGTTGCGTGCACGCCAACCATTCCGTTCAGGGCTCACGTCCGAGCGAGCCGCCGACATCTTGGACTTCCTGATCGGACCCGAATCCTATGCCGCACTGGTGCTCGACGCGGGGTGGTCGGCCGCGGACTGGACAACCTGGGTATCGGACATCCTGCTCCACCAACTGTTCGATCGAGCCCGAGGGGATGAACAGAATACTCCAGACGAGTAGCGCGACCTGACAGAACGATTCACCTGGAACCGGCCGGTCGGCATCGCCGACAACATCGTCTTCCGATGACAACACACGAGTGGTTCACCGATGAACTGACGGCCGGTGAGAAG
>NZ_JAGQTN010000122.1 GCF_020438995.1 Gordonia sp. (in: high G+C Gram-positive bacteria) | reverse complement strand
ACTCGTGGGTGGTGTACGACGGCGAGAACAAGAACAGATTCTGGATCGCCGACCTCGGCGACGTCCGCATCGGCGTCCGCTCGAAGGGATCGGAAGCCGATATCGAGCAGATCGCGAAAGCCGTCATGGCGCAGGACCCGCTGCCCAAGTCTGTCGCCTGACGGCCTATTCGTCCGGTCCCAAAGCCTTTTCGATGCGCTGCCGGGCGCCGGCGAGGTGCTCCTGGCAGCGGGCGGCCAGTGCTTCACCTCGTTCCCAGAGGGCCAGCGAGGCGTCGAGGCCGAGTCCGCCGCGTTCGAGCAGCGTGACCACCTCGACGAGTTCGTCGCGGGCCGCTTCGTAGCCGAGTTCGGCCACTGGGGTGCGCTGGTCCTTGGTCACTTCTCTCCCTCGGTGTGAACAGTCGCCGCTTCGATGACTGCTGGGGCCGCACCGTCGGCGACCCGTATCCGGATTCGTGCGCCTTCGGGCAGATCGGCCACCGACGACACCGCGTGCGGGTCGTCGGCGTCGAGCCGCTGTACCACCGCATAGCCGCGGGCCAGGGTCTGTGCGGGGCCCAAGGTGCTCAGTCGTGCGGCCAGATGTTCGACGCGGCGCTGTTCGCCGTCGACGGCGCGGCTGATGTCGCGGCGCAGGGTTGAGCGCATCCGGGTGATGTCGTCGGCGCGGGCATCGATCATGGTCAGTGGTCTGGCGAGGACGGGCCGGGCGCGCAGCCCCGCCAGCCCGTGCGCCTCCCGGTGCACCCAGTTGCGCAGGGCGTGGGCGCTGCGTCTGCGTAGATCGGCGATCGCGGTCAGCTCGGCCTGCACGTCGGGTACGGCGCGTTTGGCGGCGTCGGTAGGGGTGGCAGCACGCACATCGGCCACATGGTCGAGGAGCGGGCTGTCGGGTTCGTGGCCGATCGCGCTGATCACCGGCGTGCGGCACGCGGACACCGCCCGCAGCAGCGTCTCGTCGGAGAACGGCAGCAGGTCCTCGACGCTGCCGCCGCCGCGGGCGATGACGATGACCTCGACGTGCTCGGCGGCGTCGAGGTCGGCCAGCAGCGGCAGGATGCTCGGTACCGCCGCCGGACCCTGCACGGTGGCGTCGCGGATCTCGAAGCGCACCGACGGCCAGCGGGCGGTGGCCACGGCCACCACGTCGCGCTGCGCGGCACTGGCCCGGCCCGAGATCAGGCCGACCGCCTTCGGCAGGAACGGCAGTGGTTGCTTGAGTCGCGGATCGAACAATCCCTCGGCGGCGAGCAGCTGCCGCAGCCTTTCGATGCGGGCGAGCAGTTCGCCGATCCCGACGGGCCGGATGTCGGAGACCCGCAACGACAGCGTGGCCCGGCCGGTGTAGAACGTGGGACGCCCCAGCATCACTACGCGACTGCCCTCGGTCAGCGGCACCGGCGCCCGGTCAAGCAGGTCCGGATTGCACGTGACCTGCACGGACATGTCAGCGGCCGGATCACGCAGCGTGATGAACGCGACCCGGCTGCGGGGTCGCCGGCTGATCTGGGTGATCTGGCCCTCGACCCAGATCTGCCCCAGCTTGTGCACCCAGTCGGCGATCTTGGTGTTGACCGTCCGGACCGGCCACGGATTGTCCGGTGTGTTGGCGGTGCGCTCGTCGCCGCCCGCGGAGGTGTAAACCCCGCCGGTCACGTCGTCGAATGCCGCTTCTGCTGCGCCGTGACCCGATTCTCGATCATCGTGATGAACGGCACCCGCGCCTTGGTGGCCCGCTCATAGTCCAGCAGTGCCGACAGATCATCGGCGTCGACGGTACGCAGCTTTGCCCGCAACTGGGCGAGTGTCAGGCGGTCGTACTCGATGTACTCGACGACCTCGGGTACGGGACCGTCGATCGCGGGGGCGTCGGTGCCGGCCGTGGCGGCCTTCACGACGGTCTCGGGTGCCGAGCTGTACAGGGCGAACCGGCCGGCGGGAGGTGCCGAGTCGAGAGTGACCGGTTCGTCATCGGACACCGGCTCAGGTTCGGCAATGGCCGCCTCCGGCTCCGTGACCTGGTTTTCCGGCTCGGCAAGTTCTGCCTCGGCACTGCCTGCCTCCGGCCCGGTGGCCTCGACTGCCGGCTTCTCGGCTTCCGGCTCTGCGGCTTCGGGATCGACCGCTTCGGGATCGGCTTCGAGGTCGGCGACGGGAGGTTCGGGCTGGTCGTCGAGGGCATCGGCGCCCGGCTGTTCGGTCGGGACCAGAGACAGCTCGGGTTCGTCGTCGTCGAACCGTGCCCACGAGGGTTCTTCGCTCGGCCTGTCGAACATCAGCTCGAGTGCCAGGTCGCCCTTGATGGCGAGACCTGCCACGCCCTGCTGCAGACGCATACCGAATTGCAGCGCCTCACTGAGCGCAGTCATCGGCAGGGTGACGACCAAGGTGGGTAGCTTTTGCGTCTCCTCGAGCGCGGTCACGATCAGACCTGCGGCGATGCGGACGGTATAGGGTGCGCGGACCATGTCACAACTCTGCCATTCATACGCGGGGCGTCCAACACGTACCCTTGATGTCGTGGCTGATTCCAAACGTGTCCTGCTGGCCGAACCGCGAGGGTACTGCGCGGGTGTCGACCGTGCGGTCGAAACAGTGGAACGTGCCCTCGACAAGTACGGCGCACCGGTCTATGTACGCAAGGAGATCGTGCACAACCGGCACGTCGTCGAGACGCTGACCGAACGGGGTGCGGTGTTCGTGGGTGAGACCGACGACGTGCCCGAGGGCGCGATCGTGGTGTTCTCCGCGCACGGGGTGTCGCCGGAGGTCCACAAGACGGCCGCCGAACGCAACCTCAAGACCATCGATGCCACGTGTCCGCTGGTCACCAAGGTGCACCAGGAGGCCAAACGCTTCGCCCGCGACGACTACGACATCCTGCTGATCGGGCACGAGGGCCACGAGGAGGTCGAGGGCACCGCCGGCGAGGCGCCCGAGCACATCCAGCTCGTCGACGGCCCGGCCAGCGTCGAGAACGTGGCCGTGCGCGACGAGTCGAAGGTGATCTGGCTCTCGCAGACCACCCTGTCGGTGGACGAGACCATGGCCACGGTCGACCGGCTGCGTGAGCGTTTCCCGCACCTGTCGGATCCGCCGAGTGACGACATCTGCTACGCCACCCAGAACCGTCAGGTGGCGGTCAAGGCGATGGCCCCGCAGTGCGAGCTGGTGATCGTGGTGGGTTCCAAGAACTCCTCCAACTCGGTGCGGCTGGTGGAGGTGGCGCTGCAGAACGGTGCCGACGCCGCCTACCTCGTCGACTACGCACGTGAGATCGACGCGTCCTGGCTCGACGGGGTCTCCACGGTCGGTGTCACCTCCGGTGCGTCGGTACCCGAGGTCCTCGTACGCGGGGTTGTCGAGTTGCTCGCCGAACACGGCTACGACGATGTCTCGACGGTCAATACTGCTGAGGAAACCCTCACCTTCGCCCTCCCGCGGGAACTGCGCCCCGCCCGGACAGCCCGAAAGTAGCGCTCAAAGACACGTGTGGTCGGTGGCGGCCGGCTGTTGCCGACCATCACCGACCACACGATGTCATCGAATCAGGACGCGAGGGCCTTGGCCTTGAGCGTCTCGAATTCGTCCTGGGAGATCGCTCCCGAGTCGAGCAATGCCTTGGCTGATGCGATCTGCTGGGTCGGGCTCGATCCCGCGACGGAGCGAATGTAGTCGTCGCTCGCCGACTTGGCCTCCTTGACGGCCGCGATCTGCCGCTCGTTCATTCCCTTGCCTCGTGCGATCAGATAGATGATTGATGTGAGGTAGGGGAAAAGGATGAGGAACACCATCCAGATGGCCTTCTTCAATCCCGAGGTGTTGCGGTCGCGGAACAGGTCAACGATGATGTGCCACAGGATGATCAGGTATGCGATGAATGCAAAGACCAGGATCGTGGACCAGAGAAAGTCCCAAAATGAATCCCACACGACGATACTCCCTTGCGATCTCGACACCGAAACCGTTTTCGGTGTAGCTGGCGCGTGGGACATCTTCGCACATGAGCTGTCCGGCCGGTAGATCGCGGTTCGGTACAGCGACTTTCGTCCTTTCGCCCAGTGCGATCTCGGTGTTTGCGGGGATATCTCAGTACTCGTCGGGATGGAGTCTGCGCACACGCCGGTTGGGCAGCGCGAGCAGCAACGTCGCGACGATGATCGTGACGCCGATGCCCGAGCCCCAAAGCGCACGGTTACGTGGCGACCGATCCGGAGTGGGTGCTGCCGGTGGTGCGGCGATCGGCGCCGACCGCGGTTCGGCCGGACCGCCCGTGTACAAGCCACCGCCGTCGGATTCGTCGGGCAACTCCGTGGTGAGCGCGGCGACAGGGTCGACGACGCCGTAGCCTACGGCTACGTCGTGCCCCGATCCGCTCCCGTGTGCGGTGCGGATGATGCGTTCGATGACCTGCGCCGCCGTCAGTCGCGGGAAGCGTGAACGCACCAGCGCCGCGGTCCCGGCGACGTATGGAGCGGCAAAGCTGGTGCCCCGGATGGGAATTGATCCTTCATCTGAGCGATATGCTCCAGCCAGGCCGCGGCCGGCGTTGGTGAGGCTGACGATGTCGGTGCCGGGCGCGGCGACACCGACCCACGGGCCGTGGACACTGAATTCCGCGGGCGATCCGTCGGTGGAGTTCACCGCGCCGACGGTGAGCACGTACGGGCTGAACCAGGCCGGGCTGGCGACGGTCAGCACGGACTTCCATCCGGCACGGTTGTCCCAGCCGTAGCCGGGGACCGCCGGTCCGGGGTTCTGGGTCTGGCATTGGGGCGACGACGACAGGTTGCCGGCCGCGGCCACCACGACCACGTCCCGCCGGAACGCATACCGGACCGCTGCTCCGAGCGAACGGTCATCGAACTTCTCGGTGGCGCGCACACACGCCACCTCGGAAATGTTGATGACGCTCGCACCGAGGTCGACAGCCCGCACCACCGCCCGTGCGAGAGTGCTGACGGTGCCGTAGCCGGTGCTGACGGCGGCATCGTCGTCGTGCGACGAGGCTCGGGTACCGGTTGCGGAGTATGCCCCGCTGGACTGCCGGATGGAGATGATCGTGGCTTCCGGTGCGACACCTGAGAATTCGTCGTCGGTTGCGGGTTCGGCGGCGATGATGCCCGCGACGAGCGTGCCGTGGGCGTCGCAGTCGTCGAGACCGTCGCCCGACGAGACGTAGTCGCCGCCACCGATCACCCTGGCCAGTCGCTTGTGCGGCGTGACTCCGGTGTCGATGACGGCGACCTTCTGGCCCGATCCCCGGGAAAGTTTCCACGCGGCAGGAAGATTCAGCAGTTGCTGGGCCGCCGGCGGCGTCGTCGGCCGGGTGGTGATCGGGCGGGCGCACAGGGTGCGGCGCTGTGTCGGCTCGTTGGGTGTCACCGGTGCGGCGGTGGGCAGCGCCCGGCGATCGATGCTCGGCGGTTCGATGGCCACCGCCGTCGGCGCGGTGAATTGTGTTGCGGCGACGGCGAACAGAGCGACCAGCACGAGTCGGGTGAGGCCGCGGACGGTCCCGGTCACAGATTCCGTACTACCTGATAGAGGTCGAGAATCCACAGCAGCAGGGGCACGATCGTGGCGACCAGGACGTATTCACCGAGCTCGGCCGCACGCCGCTGCACCGGCGAGAACTCATGCCTGGGGGCCACGACGCCGATGGTGGCCGCCGCGACGATGGTCATCAGGCCGGCCGCCACGACACCGCCTGCCGCGAGGTCGGCGGTGAACAGCACCGTGACGAGCACTCCGAGCCAGGTGAGTACGCCGGCACCGATCAGGATCGCGGCCGGTGCCCGACCTCCGTGCGACCGGCCGCGCAGACACAGCACCGCGCAGATGACTCCGGCCAGCACGACGGTGACGGGAATCGGGCCCGCGGATGCCGGCGAGTGCCACGACACCGATACCAGCGTCGCGACGACGACGATCAGCGCGGCGCCGGCGAGAATGCCGGTCAGGTAGTCGCCGGCGAGTGCGGCCCGCCGTTCGAGAGTTCCCGCGTCGGGCAGCGTCATCGCGCCTACCGCGCCGATACCCTCGATCGTCGGCGACGGTTCGTGGTCGACGAGGTCGCCGGCGTCGCCGGCTGTGGGGACCGGCGGAAGCGGGAGTTTTGCCAGCATGATGGTCAACCGGGGAGCCAGGGCGATCGCCGACAACGCGCAGGCGGCGGTCGCCGCACCCGTCGCGGCGGGGGAGGATCCGGCCACCAGGGCGGCGCCGGCGGCGATCGCGCCGAGAACGCATGCGGTAGTGGCTGCCGAATGGCACAGTGCGCCTGCGCCTGTGACGCGATAGGACACCACGGTTACCAGTAGTGCCACGACACTGCCCAGGCAGATATCGGCCCGGCCGATGTCGCCGGGCACGAACAGCATTCCGGTGGCCATCGCCTGCGGCAGCGCGGCGCACAGTAGCGCCACCGAGGTGGCCGCGTCGTGGTGGATCCGGTACACCACGGCGCCGGCGAGGACCAGTGCCGCACAGGTGGCGGACGACACGATCAGTGGCCACACGATTCCGGGACTGTCGGCCACGAGAAGTGCGAGCGCGGTGAGCGCCGACGCGGCGATGGCTGCGAGGTATCCGGTGTACCGGGCCGCCGTCGCCGACCAGTGTGCCGATTGTTCGTCACCGAGCCGGGCAATGGCGTCGATCACGTCATCGAACAGGGGCGGTACCGAACCGGATTTTGTGGACTGTAGTACCAGAAGTTCACCATCGCGAACACCGGCGTCGGACAACGTCAGGTGCGTCGGAAGACGTTCGCCACCGATCATCGACAACGTCCACAGGTGTGGCTTCGCCGATGGAGCCTCATCGTCGTCGGCACGCCGCGCAGTAGCCCCGCGGGGCAAATTGTCAACACGAGATCTTATGTGTGCCAACAGTTCCGGAATCAGGTCTGCGATGGACACACCTGCGGGCAGGCCTACGTCGAACTGGGTGTTACCACCCAGCACCGAGACGCGCACCAGGTCGGGCTCGCCGATGAACCCCTGGTCTGCGGACGGCGCGGTGCTGCCGGCAGATCGCTGGATACCTTGGGACAACGAAGTTCCTTCCCCCCCAGAAGCTACGGCTACGATGGCCGATTGGCGCCTATTGTGCACAATCGAAGGCCGGTAGGCCAGCCCGGAATGCACAGCACGCGGGCGCAGGGGGAAACGGGGGATCTGTCAGATGGTTGTCACCACGGAGGGCTTTGTCCGGCGTAACCGGTTGCCGGCGCCACGAATGCCCGGCGGCGAACTTGCGCTGTCGGCGCCGCCGGAAGTGCCGCGCGCGGTGCCCGGCAACCTGCTCACCCGGTTGTTGCCGGTGGTGATGGTGGTTGCGGTCGTCGGGATGGTCGGCCTGATGTTCGTCACGGGTGGGCGGCAGATGATGAGCAACCCGCTGTTCCTGATGTTCCCGATGATGATGCTCATGTCGATGGTGGGGATGTTCGCCGCGGGACGGTCGGGAAACGGCGGCAAACGCGCGGCCGAGCTCAACGAGGAACGCAAGGACTATTTTCGCTATCTGGGCCAGCTGCGTCGTCAGGTCCGCGACAGCGCGCAGGAGCAGCGTCGGGCGTTGGCCTGGAGCCACCCGGATCCCGCTGCGGCGCATGACATCATGGGCACCCGCCGGATGTGGGAACGACGTTCGGGGGACGCCGATTTCGCTCATGTCCGGGTCGGTGTCGGCGCGCACCGCCTCGCGCTGCGGCTGATGCCTCCCGAAGTGGGACCCATCGAGGATCTGGAACCGGTGTCGATGGTGGCATTGCGCCGGTTCGTCCGCACCCATTCGGTGGTGCACGGCATGCCCACCGCGGTGTCGCTGCGCGGCTTTCCGGCCGTCGCCATCGGTGGATCACCGGAGGAATCCCGAAGTCTGGTGCGCGCCATGCTGATCAGTCTCGCGGTAGCGCATGCGCCGGATCAGTTGCGGATCGCGGTGGTCACCGCCGATCCTGCCGGGCCGGACTGGGACTGGGTCAAATGGCTTCCGCACGTAGGACATCCGTCGCGGGTCGATGTGCTGGGGCCGGGCCGCATGGTCTACTCGGACCTGTCCGCGCTGGAGGAGTCCCTGGCCGGTGAACTGCGCGACCGGTCGCGGTTCTCCCGGTCGGCACCGCCGGTTGCCGGTCAGGTGCATCTGGTGGTGGTGATCGACGACGGCCGCGTCACCGGTGACGAACGCATCGCCGACGACTCCGGTGTCGACGGTGTGAGCATCATCGACATCTCGCGTACGCCAACGGAACTTGCGGTGCGCCGCGGGCTCCATCTGAGGGTGTCCGGCGGCCGGCTCTCGGCACGCAGCAACGCCGGGATCGAGGAGTTCGCCGAGATGGATGCGCTGTCGATCCCCCAGGCGCAGGCGGTCGCGCGCCGGCTGGCCCGCTACCGGCTGACCACCGCCGCATCGCTGGTGTCTCTCGAATCAGATTCTGTGGCAACAGATCCTGGTCTGACGGCGCTTCTGGATATCCGCGATGCGACGGCGTTCGACCCGGACTCGGCGTGGCGCCGCAGGTCGGGCCGGGACCGGCTGCGTGTTCCCGTCGGCTGGACGCCGTCGGGCGCCCGGGTGGAACTGGACATCAAGGAAAGCGCCCACGGCGGCATGGGTCCGCACGGATTATGCGTCGGCGCAACGGGATCGGGAAAGTCCGAGTTTCTCCGCACACTTGTCCTGGCACTCATCGCAACGCATTCGCCGACCGAACTCAATCTGGTTCTGGTCGACTTCAAGGGCGGCGCAACCTTTCTCGGGATGGATCGTGCGCGGCACGTGGCCGCGGTCATCACCAACCTTGAGCAAGAGCTCGCCATGGTGGACCGGATGAAGGACGCGCTGTCGGGGGAGATGAACCGCCGCCAGGAGATCCTGCGTGCGGCTGGAAATTTCGCGAATGTCGGAGACTACGAACGAGCCCGCCTGGCCGGTGCCGACCTCGCGCCGCTGCCCGCGTTGTTCATCGTGGTCGACGAGTTCTCCGAATTGCTCTCCCAGAAGCCTGATTTCGCCGAGTTGTTCGTAGCCATCGGCCGGCTGGGCCGATCGCTGCACATCCATCTGCTGCTCGCTTCGCAGCGACTCGAGGAGGGAAAGCTCCGCGGCCTCGATAGTCACCTGTCGTACCGGATCGGTCTGAAGACGTTCTCGGCCAACGAGTCCCGATCGGTTCTCGGTGTGCCCGACGCCTACCATCTGCCGAGCGTTCCCGGTGCGGGCTATCTCAAGTGCGATTCGGCCGAACCCCTCAGGTTCAACGCCTGCTATGTGTCCGGCACCTACGAGCCACCCACGTCGGGTGCGGCAGGCCCGGGCGGTTCAGGCGGGTCGGACTCGGTGACGATCGTCCCGTTCAGTTCGGAACCCGTATGGGCGGAACCGACACGAGCAGAACAGGACTCAGCCGATGCGATGGGCCGCGTGACGGGACCGTCGCTCCTGGACATGGCGCAGGCGTTGCTGGACGAGGAACCGATACCGGACCCGCTGGACACTGTTCCGCAACCCATCGAGCCGCCACCTGCGGTGTCGAGTCCCGCAGCCGCATCGCTGCTCGAGACGTTGCTGCGCCGCATCGAAGGGCACGGAACACCCGCCCACGAGGTCTGGCTGCCGCCGCTGGATGAATCACCCACGGTCGCCCAACTCGTGGGCGGTACGCCTACGGGGACGCTGCGGCTGCCGATCGGCATCGTCGACAGACCCGCCGACCAGCGGCGTGATCCGCTGGTCATCGACCTGGCGGGAGCCTCGGGCAACGTGGCGATCGCGGGCGGACCACAGTCCGGCAAGTCGACCGCGGTGCGCACCATCGTGCTGTCCGCCGCGGCCACGCACACGCCGGAGCAGGTGCAGTTCTACTGTCTGGACTTCGGCGGCGGCAGCCTCGCCGGTCTTGCCGGGCTGCCGCACGTCGGGTCCGTGTGCGGACGCGGCGATATGGATGGCGTGCGCCGCACCATCGCCGAGGTCGCCGGGGTGGTCCGCGCACGTGAGGCGCGTTTTGCCAGGCACGGGATCGAGTCCATGCGCGACTACCGGTCCCGTCGCGCCGAGTGGCTACGGACGGGTCGGACGTTGCCGGACGAAGATCTCGCCGACGACAGGCACGGCGACGTGTTCCTGATCCTCGACGGGATCGCCGCCCTGCGGGCCGACCTGGAATCCATGGAGGAGACCTTCACTTCGATTGTGTCCCAGGGATTGTCGTACGGAGTTCACGTGATCGTCACCGCCACCCGCTGGGCCGAGGTCCGGCCCGCGATCAAGGATCTGCTCGGCACCCGTATCGAACTTCGCCTCGGTGACCCGATCGACTCCGAACTGGGCCGCCGGGCTGCGGCACTGGTTCCGCAGGACCGGCCCGGTCGCGGCGTCGCACCCGGCGAACTGCACATGCTGATCGCCCTGCCCAGACTCGACATGTCTTCGGCAACAGAGGATCTGGCACTGGCTGTCGCGTCGTCCGTCGAGCAGGTCGGTGCCCGCTTCCCCGATCGCGGTGCTGCGCCGGTGCGCAGGCTGGGAACGTCGATCACCTCGGCGGAGGTCGCCGAGGTGGTGATCGCCGCGCAGATCGCCCTCGGACCGGGACAGGTGGCGATCGGAATCGGTGAATCCGAATTGGCCCCTGTCGTCCATGATTTCGGTGTGCAACCGCACCTGATGGCATTCGCCGACATCGAACACGGCAAGACTACGCTGCTGCGCACGATCGTCGACGGGCTGACCGCGGGCGCGACACCTGAGCAGGTGAAGATCGTGCTCATCGACTACCGGCGCACGCTGCTCGGTGTCGTCGACGACGAGTACTTGGCCGGTTCGGCATCGTCCGCGCAGACCGCGACGACGATGATGGCGCAACTGGCCACCTACCTCACCGCACGGATGCCGCCTGAGGATGTGACCCCGCAGCAGCTGCGTGATCGCAGCTGGTGGTCGGGTCCGGACGTGTATGTCATCGTCGACGACTACGACATGGTCGCCACGGCCAGCGCCAACCCGCTGCTGGCGATGCTCGACGTCGCCGCCAATGCCCGCGATGTGGGTCTGCGGATCGTGTTGACGCGACGATCCGGCGGTGTGGGGCGTGCGTTGTACGACCCGTTGATCACCCGGCTGCGGGAACTGTCGTGCGACGTGCTGCTGATGAGCGGCGACCGGGAGGAAGGGTTCATCGTCGGCCGCTCCCGGATGCGAACTCTCGTACCCGGTCGCGGTGAACTTGTCTCGCGCAACCGTCCCACCGAGATGGTTCAGGTGGCGATATGTCCACCTGAACCGTCCATATCCGCGTTTTCGGAATCCGAAGTGCCCGAACGGGAAACACCGCAGTCCGAACCCGGGGAACCGGAATCGGGGGACGTGTCGTGACCAGCGCTGATACGCCGTTCGCAGCGGATCCCGTGGCCGACCTCGCGTACGGCCGGACCGTCATCGACGGTCGTGACATAACAATCGGCTGGCTGCTGGCGGCGGCCGACGCCCCGACCGTCGTCGTCGACGGTGCGCCGCAGCCTGTTTCGGCGATGTGGTCGGCGTTCCTGCGGGACCTGACCGAGTACCGTGCGGCATGTCACGGTGGGCCCATACCGCTGGTGCTCGGGGTACCCAGCGCATGGGGCGATGTCCGCCGCAAGGCCATCGAGGAAGCCGCCGCGGCGATGCGGTGCCCCGTACGGGTGGTCGCGCGCTCCGCCCTCGTCGCCGCCGCCCATGCCGACGTGGCGTTGCGCCGGTGCGCGGTCGTGGAGACCACCCATCTCCCGGCGCATCCGGAAACACCAGAACGGTCGTCGTTCTGGGATGTGGCGATCGTGATCCGTACGGAGTACGGCTGGGAGGTCGACGAGCACGGTATCGTCGAACCGGACCGGCCCGAGAACGACATCTGCGAGCTGATCGACGATTCCGTCGAGGCGGTGATCATCGATGGCGACGACCCGGAGACGGTCGCGCATGCCGTCGAGGTGATCACGTCGGCGGTGGTCGTGGGCAGGGTGATCGTCGCCGATCGCGGCCTGGTTCGCGACTACGGGCTGCGCGGAGCGCCGGACCGGCCGCAACTGCCGGCGTGGACACCCACGGACGGTCCGGAACCCAGGGGACGCCGGTGGTATCGGAGATGGCCGGTCATGGCGGGACTCCTGATCATGGTGATAGTGGCGCTGGCCGGGGCGTTGGCCGCGGTGCGTGGTGGCGCGGTCGCGGGCCCTTCGGTCGAGACGGTGACGGTGGACCGCGTATTGCTGATGGTGCCCGGGCAGTGGCAGCGGACCGGTCCGCCCGACGGGGCCACCCGGTCGGGGCCGCGTCGTACCGTGTTCGCCGACCGGACCGACGGGCGGCGGCTGCTGGTCGTGCTGAGTCCGGTGCGCGCCGGTGCCACTCAGCAGTCGGTGGCGCTGAGCCTGCGCAACCGGATCCGGCAGCGCGGCGACGCGGTGGTCACCGAGTTCTCGGCGTCGACGAGCTACGCCGGCCGGGATGCGATCAGCTACCGTGAGGCACCCGGATCGGGCAGTCCGATCCGCTGGTACGTGCTGGTTTCCGACAGTCTGCAGGTGAGTATCGGCTGCCAGGGTGGCGACCAGGGCCAGTCGCTCGATGCCGAATGTGCGCAGGCGGTGTCGTCGGTGCGGATCAGCCCGCGTTGATCCCAGGCCGCGAATCGGCCACGGAAAGAAACTACTCCTGTTAGATTTCCGGCATGGTGAGCCGTGGATACCTCGTATTGTCAGCGCTGCTGGTGGCCGGCTGCGTCGGGTTGTCGGTGCAGGCTCCGGGGTCCGCACAACCCCCGGCGGCACCCCGCTATGGGCCGATCCAGGAGAACTGGCCCGGAGCCGTGGCGTATTCGATCTCTGATCCCGGCGCACTCCCGCAGGGAATGAACACCGGTTGCGGCGGCAATTCCGGCCGGGAACGCCCGGTGGTGCTGCTCAACGGTGCCTTCCTCAACAAGTACGCGACCTGGTCAAAGGCCGCTCCGAAGCTCGCGGCGGCCGGATACTGCGTCTTCGGACTGGACTACGGCACCCGCATCGACGGCCCCTTTCATCAGATGGGTGACCTTCGCCGGTCGGCCGCCGAGATCGGCCGGTTCATCGACACGGTCAAGGCACGGACAGGGGCCGAGAAGGTGGATGTCGTCGGGTACTCCGAAGGCGGGATGGTGCCGTTCTATCTCATCAATGAACTCGGCGGTCACACCGATATCCACACGTTCGTCGCGGTCGCCTCGCCGATGCGCGGAATGAGCTTCTACGGGATGCTCGAGTGGCTTGCGAAGGTTCCGGGCGGGAGGGCACTGATGAACGCGACGGTTCCCGCCGCCGCCGATGGCGTCAAGAACTCGGGTTACATGCGGGAGATCGCCCGGAACGGATTGACGCGACCGGGAGTGAATTACGTGACGATCAGCTCCCGGAACGACCGCGTCGTCGCCCTCTCGGAATCGATGTTGCCGCCGGGCCCGAACGTGACCAATGTCGTGGTGCAGGATCACTGCCCGGCCGCCGATGTCTTTCACGGTCGGGTGCCATATGACGACACTGTCATCGGGCTGATCCTGCACGCACTGGATCCGGCCACAGCTGCGAAACGGGTGGTCGCGAGCTGCTGACCGGCCGCGAGTGCCGATACTCACGTTGGTGCGCGTTTTGACCCTGACCGGTGGGCCCGCGTAGCCTTGATCGCTGGTGCGTGGCATCTGTAGCTCTTTCGCGGGTTGCTGATAGTCGAGGCCCGGGTCCCCACTGGTCGCCGGGAGTTCCTCTGCTCACGTACTCGACCAGCATCCACAAGTAGAAGAGTTGAGGACCAACTGTGCCTACCTACGCACCGAAGGCCGGTGACATCACGCGCGCGTGGCATGTCATCGACGCCACCGACGTGGTGCTCGGCCGGCTGGCCGTGCAGACCGCCAATCTGCTGCGCGGCAAGAACAAGCCGACCTACGCCCCCAACGTCGACGGTGGTGACTTCGTCATCATCATCAACGCCGACAAGGTCGCCCTGACCAACGGCAAGGCCGACACCAAGAAGAACTACCGGCACTCCGGGCATCCGGGTGGCCTGACGGTCCGCACCACCGCCGAACTGCTCGCCTCGCACCCCGAGCGCGTCGTGGAGAAAGCCGTCAAGGGCATGCTCCCCAAGAACAAGCTCAGCGACGCCATCGCCTCCAAGCTGAAGGTGTACGCCGGCCCGAACCATCCCCACGCGGCCCAGCGCCCCGTGCCCTTCGAGATCAAGCAGGTGGCCCAGTGAGCAACGAGACCAACGACGCTGTGGAGAACATCGAGGACGTCGTCGAACAGGCCGAGGACGGCTACGATGCCGAGGTCGCCGCTGACGACTACGACACCGAGATCGTCGAGACCGAGGTCATCGAGCGTGCGCCGATCGTTATCGACCGTCCTATCCAGACCGTCGGCCGCCGCAAGGAAGCCGTGGTCCGCGTGCGTCTGGTGCCGGGTTCGGGTGACTTCAAGCTGAACGGCCGCACCCTGGAGGATTACTTCCCCAACAAGGTGCACCAGCAGATCATCAAGGCTCCGCTGGTCACCGTCGAGCGCACTGAGTCGTTCGACGTGTTCGCCCGCCTCGTCGGTGGTGGCCCCTCGGGTCAGGCCGGCGCGCTGCGTCTGGCGATCGCCCGTGCCCTCATCGAGGTCACTCCCGATGATCGTCCGGCGCTGAAGAAGGCCGGCTTCCTGACCCGCGACCCGCGTGCCGTGGAGCGCAAGAAGTACGGCCTGAAGAAGGCCCGCAAGGCGTCGCAGTACTCCAAGCGCTGACGCGTGGCTCGCCTTTTCGGAACCGACGGCGTCCGGGGCCTGGCCAACGACGAACTCACCCCCGAGTTCGCGTTGCGCCTGGCCTCGGCCGCCGCGGTCGTTTTCCAGGAAGAATCCGATGATGTATCGCGTCGTCCGCGTGCCGTCGTCGGACGGGATCCGCGCGCTTCCGGCGAGATGCTGGAGGCCGCCGTCTGCGCGGGTCTGGCCGCGACGGGTGTCGACGCCGTCCGGGTGGGTGTGCTGCCCACCCCGGCCGTCGCATTCCTTACCGCCGACTACGGTGCCGATTTCGGC
This sequence comes from Gordonia sp. (in: high G+C Gram-positive bacteria), assembly GCF_020438995.1. Taxonomy (GTDB): domain Bacteria; phylum Actinomycetota; class Actinomycetes; order Mycobacteriales; family Mycobacteriaceae; genus Gordonia. The sequence continues at coordinate 1,999 of NZ_JAGQTN010000122.1, read as the reverse complement.
GTGATGATCTCGGCGTCGCATAATCCGATGCCCGACAACGGGATCAAGTTCTTCGCCGCCGGCGGTCACAAGCTCGCCGACGATGTCGAGGACCGGATCGAAGCGGCGATGGATGCCGAGTTCGTGCGTCCCATCGGCGCCGCGGTGGGCCGCGTGCACGACGCCCCCGACGCCGCCGACCGCTACCGCAAACATTTGGCCTCGATCATCGGGCATTCGTTGCACGGTGTGACGGTGGTCGTCGATTGTGCCAATGGCGCGGCATCGACCCTGGGGCCGCAGGTGTACGCCGATGCCGGTGCCAAGGTCATCGCGATTCATTCCGATCCCGATGGCGTCAACATCAACGATGGTTGCGGCTCAACGCATTTGGACAAGCTGCAGGCCGCCGTCCTCGAATACGGTGCCGATCTGGGCCTGGCCCATGATGGTGACGCCGACCGGTGCCTGGCCGTCGACTCGACGGGCGCCGTGGTGGACGGCGACATGATCATGGCGATTCTCGCGAATGCGATGAATACCGCCGGTCGTCTGAAAGACGGTGTGCTGGTGACGACCGTCATGAGCAACCTGGGTCTGCATATCGCGATGAAGGATGCCGGCGTCGAGGTCCGCACCGTCGGTGTCGGCGACCGGTATGTGCTCGAAGAGCTACGCAGGGGCGGATATTCGCTGGGTGGTGAACAATCCGGGCACATCGTGATCCCGCAGGTGTGCACCACCGGCGACGGTATCGCAACGGGCCTGTTGATGATGGAACAGCTCGCGGTGACGGGCCGGCGCCTGGCCGACTTGTCAGCCATCATGAAAGTCCTTCCGCAGGAACTGATCAACGTGCGGGTCGCCGACAAACACGCGGTGGCCTGCGCACCCGAGGTCCAGGCGGCGGTCGACGCCGCCGAGGCCGAGCTCGCCGGAAATGGCCGGGTTCTGTTGCGGCCCTCGGGAACCGAACAACTGGTGCGCGTGATGGTGGAGGCGGGTACCGCCGACGCCGCACTCGACACCGCGCAACGCATCGCCGACGTCGTGGCAGCGGCCGGGGCATGAGCATGCCGAAGGTGGTGCTGTTCGACTTCTCCGGAACGCTGTTCCGGTTCGAACATCGCGATGAGTGGTTCGCCGGCCTGCACGACGAGGCCGGCGAACCGCTTCATCTCGACCACCAGGCGGAGCTGATCCGCCGCCTCACCCAGCCGGTCGGGCTCACCGTCGATATCACCGACGACGACCGGAACGCCTGGCGTAACAGGGATCTCGACCCGAAGCTGCACCGCCAGGCGTATGTGTCGATTCTGCGGGCATCCGGTTTGACGGTGCCCGGTCACGCCGAAGCGCTGTACGAGCGTGTGCTGGAACCGGATTCGTGGATTGCCTACCCCGACACTATTCCCGTTCTGAAAAGCCTTTCCCGACAGGGTATTCCGGTCGGCATCGTCAGCAACATCTGCTTCGATCTCCGTCAGGTCTTCGCGCGCGAAGGCGCCGCCGATCTGGTCGGCGCGTACGCGTTGTCGTTCGAAGTCGGTGTCATCAAACCCGATCCCCGCATGTTCCACGCCGCCCTAGACAGTCTCGGCGCCCAGCCGTCCGACGCCCTGATGGTCGGTGACAGCGAGGAAGCCGACGGCGGTGCCCGAGCCCTCGGCTGCGAGTTCGCCCTCGTCCACGACGCCCCACCCGCCGACCGTCCCCACGCCCTGATCGACGCCCTCGCAGGCTTCGGCGTCGGACTCTGAGTCTCCGGGATAGGCCCTTCCACCTGCTGATTGAGGTGTGAGGAGCGTTAGCGACGAGCCTCGAAATTCCGTGAGAGGTCATTGTCCGCTCACGAGGTTTCGAGGCTCGCAAGCTCGCACCTCGACCGGTGGCGGGCGGATTCATTCACAGTATCCGAACAGACTCTCCCCAGTTTCGCCTCTCGTGGCTACACTCATCTAGCAACCAGGGGAGGGGCGGCGATGGCCGACGGGGAGATGCGTGTCGATATCGGTGACGT
>NZ_JAGQTN010000009.1 GCF_020438995.1 Gordonia sp. (in: high G+C Gram-positive bacteria) | reverse complement strand
GTCGGCGGTCCAGACGCTGCCGGCCAGGCCGAGGGAGGAATCGTTGGCGATGCGCAGCGCGTCGTCGTCGTCCTCGTACTTGATGATGCACAGCACGGGACCGAAGATCTCCTCCTGCGCGATCCGCATCGAGTTGTCGACGTCCCGGAACACGGTCTTGTCGACGAACCAGCCCTTGTCGAAGCCTTCGGGGACACCGCCACCGAGTGCGACCTTGGCGCCCTCTTCCTTGCCGATCTCGACGTAGCGCTGCACGCGCTTCTTCTGGGCCTCGTTGGCCATGGGGCCGACGACCGTTTCGGGGTCGGTAGGCAGGCCGAGGGGCAGCTTGTCGACGGCGGCGACGAAGGCGTCGACAACTTCCTCGTACCGGTTGGCCGAGGCGAGAATCCGGCTCGGGGCGTTGCAGGCCTGACCGGAGACGAAGAACATCTGGCCGAGGAGACGCTCGATCGCGTTGTCGAGGTCGGCGTCGTCGCGGATGATGGCGGCGGACTTGCCGCCGAGTTCCAGGGTGACCGGACGCATCAGCGTGGCACATGCCTCGCCGATCGACCGGCCCACCTCGACGCTGCCGGTGAACGCGACCTTGTCGACATCGGGGTGCGACACCAGATACTTGCTGGTCTCCACGCCTCCGGTGACCACGTTGAACACGCCGCTCGGAATGCCGGCGGCCTCGAAGGCCTCGGCGAAGCCGACGTAATTGAGGCTCGCCTCCGGGGACGGCTTGACCACTATCGTGCAGCCGGCCAGCAGTGCTGGGGCGTACTTCATCATTCCGCAGATCTGCGGCCCGTTCCATGGCGGAATGGCGCCGACCACGCCGTACGGTGCCTGCTGAACCATCACGTCGAAGCCCTCGTTCATGGCGTTGTACGTGGGCCGGCGCACCTCCCACTCGTAGGAGTCGACGTTCTCCGCGTAGTAGCGCAGCAATTCCGAGGTGACCGGCACCTGCCCGAACTTGGCCTGGGTGATCGGCGAACCCATCTCGGCGACCATGGCGTCGGCCATCTCGTCGGTGCGCTTGTCGAGTTCGTCGGCGACGCGTCCGAGTATGTCGGCCCGCTCGCGGTGCGACATCCGCGGCCACGGACCTGAGTCGAACGCCCTGCGTGCGGCGGCGACCGCGGCGTCGACGTCGGCGGTGCCGCCGTCGGGGATGGTCGCGAACTCTTCCTCGGTGACCGGGCTGATGACCGGGATCGTCTGCGACGACTGCGGCGCCACCCATTGCCCGTCGATGAAGAGGCGGGTCTGTGAACTGATCATCGTGTGCTCCTGAGCTCGGAAGGAAATCGACGGCGGACCCACTGTGAGGTACGTCATATTCAGCGACGTTAGTACGGTAACGCCTATCAGTCAGGAAGGCAATGATGAGTCTGCGCCGGCGGCCCACAGTGCGGCCCGGGAGACGATCGTGCGGTGCTCGGGCACGCGCAGCGACGCCACATCGTGGCCGAGCGCGTCGTAGGCGACGCGGCCGCGGCCGACATGCCGGGTCCACAACAGTGGATGGCTGCTGCCGCTGTGCGTGGAGAACGCCAGCCCTTCGACGTCGTCGGCGAGATCGAGAAAGCCGTAGGCCTCGTCGTTGAGGTCGAAATCGGAAACGCCGGCAACGATCGGCGAGGCGTTCGTGCTGACGGTCACCGATATCGGGCCAAACGGCGGATGGCACGACCGGTCCCATAGCCACTGCCCGCCGAGGAGGTCCTTCCACTCCGGCCAATCGTCGAAGCAGATCGCGGCGCCGTGCATTGCCAGTAGTCCGCCGCCACTTCGGATGTGTTCGGCAAGGCCGGCTTTCGCGTCCGTTCTCAGCGAGAGCGCCCACTGCTCGCGTAAGTGTGCGTAGCGTTCGAGTTCCATCCGGAAGCGCAGCATGTTCAGCACGACGAGTGGTGGTTCGGGGTCGATGGGCAGGTCGGCGAACAGGCCGTCGACGTCCTCGGTGACGGTGGCGTGCGGGAATCCGCATTCGGTCAGGATCGCTGCCAGTTCGGCCGACGATGCCGGAAAGTCGTGCACGATCCCGCCGGAGGCGATGACGACTGGGGGAAGTTCGCGGTGCTGGCACATCAGGACTCCTAAGACGTTATTGTCATAACGACTATAGAGTTCCGATCGGATACCGGGAGACAGACGCGATGGATCTGGGATTGACCGGCCGTAAGGCGGCCGTCGCATCGGCCACCAGCGGCCTGGGATACGCGACCGCACAGGCCCTCGTCGCGGAGGGAGCGCAGGTGACGATCTGCGGGCATGACGCCGCGCGGGCCGAGCAAGCAGCGGACCGGCTGGGCGGTGGCACGCGATGGGTGATCGCCGATCTCGCCGACCCGCGGGAAGGGGAACGGTTCGTTACCGAGGCGGCCGGGGCGATGTCGGGTCTGGACATCCTCGTCACCAACGCCCCCGGGCCGCCGGCGGGGACATTCGCCACAGTGGCGATGGACGATTATCCCAAGGCACTGGAACTCAACTTGCTCAGTGTCGTTCGCATGTGCGGGGCTGCGGTACCGCACATGCGGCGCGGTGGCTGGGGGAGAATCGTTGCCATCACGTCGATCTCGGTGCGCCAGCCCATCGCCAACCTGATCCTGTCGAACACAGCACGCGCAGGAGCCACCGGATTTCTCAAAACCCTCGCCCGGGAGATCGCCGCCGACGGCATCACCGTCAATTCGATTCAGCCAGGTCTGCACGAGACCGGTCGCGTGCGCGGCGTGTACGGCGACGGTCTCGATGACGAGATCGCGCAGATACCCAGCCGCGCACTCGGGCGGCCCGAGGACTTCGGCGCTGCGGCGGCATTCCTCTGTTCGGATCAGGCGCGGTACATCACCGGCGTCGCTCTACCCGTCGACGGCGGCGTGTACCAGGCTCTCCAGTAGAGACGATTGCCGATCGGGTCAGGAGGAGTGGCTGAACAAGGAAGACGTCGCCAGGCTCCGGTCGGCGCAGAGTGCGGGGGAGATTCAGTTGATCCTCGCCGGTGGTGACGAATGACCGGATGAACGGTGCCGAAGTGAGCGACCGGATGCGGTGAAGGCCTGGCGGGCACCGTGACGTCGGCGGACCCCGAGACACGGCAGCAGCGGATCGTCGAGACGAAGGATTCACGCCACGGTGTCGTCGCGTGATAGTCGGTGTCGTGGTGTGTCACTCTGGTCCCATGACGGACGATCTCGCCGAACGACTCATCGACGCCCAGGTCGCTTTCAGTAAACGGCAACTGCTGGACCCCGGACTCTTTCACACCTTCGTCACCGAAGAGGTCGACGGCGCACTGCGCGATGCCTCGGGCCTGACCCTCGGCGAGGTGGTCACCCCGCAGATGATCAAGGACACCGCGATCAAGTTCGCCGTCAACATGCCACTGGAAGGGTCGATTCCCGAACTCGTCGGCGAGATCGCGGGGCGTCTGTACCGGCACCCGGTCAACGACGCCGTGCATCTGACCGATGTGCTCGACACCAGGACCTTCGACGAACTCGCGGATGCGATCGGTGACATGGATGTGGTGCGGCGGGTGGTGCGCGAGGTCATCGACAGCCCGGTCACCGTCGACGTCTGCGTCGAAGTGGTCACTCATGCGGTGGATTCGGCTGTGCTGCAGGACCGTTCGGCCTCCGAAGCCGGCGTGCGGGGGCTGCTCGCCGGTGCCCTGGCACGACTGGCGACGCCGGTGCTGCCCGCCATCGAAACCGGGGTGGAGAAACTGACCAGGACCGGGGCGGCATTCGTGCTCCGTTCGGCGGGGGAGGAGTCGGACAACGCGCTGGTCGGGTCCGCACATGAGTTGTGGCGCAACCGATCCGACGACTCGGTCGGGCGATTCCGCGAATTGGTGACCGCCGACGACGTCGAGGACTTCGTGGTCGTGATATTTGAGTTCTGGAAGTCGTTCCGCGAGACCGAGTACTTCCGGACGCTGCTCGGTGAGGGCGTCGACCACTTCTTCGACAAGTACGGTGATACCTCCCTCGTCGATCTGATATCCGATCTGGGTGTCGAACGAGAAGACCTCGTGGAGGAAGGTATGCGGTTCGGCCTGCCGATCATCGCTCACCTGGACGAACGCGGCCTACTCGACGGGATCCTGCGACGTCAGTTCGTGCCGTTCTATCACTCACCGGAGTTCCGGGCGGTCATCGACGACCTGTGAGGCCGGCAGGCCGGTGACGGCGGTCCGGCTCCTGTAGGTGCTCGCCTGTAGTGTGGCGCGGGTGACTTCGAGCGCCACAGACAACAGTGCGTCCACCCTGCCGGCTTCCGCAGTGCCAGGTGTCAAACCCGTCACCGCCCGAATCGCCGAGGAACTGCAGATCGGCGAGCATCAGGTCATCGCGACCGTCACGATGCTCGACGAGGGTTCGACCGTCCCGTTCATCGCGCGGTACCGCAAGGAGGTGACCGGCAGCCTCGACGACGCCCAGCTGCGTGCCCTCGACGAACGCCTCACCTACCTGCGTGAACTCGATGCCCGCCGCGACGCGATCTTCTCCTCGATCGCCGAACAGGGCAAGCTCACCCCGGAGCTGGCCACCGCGCTCAACGCAGCAGACACCAAGGCCCGACTCGAGGACATCTACCTGCCGTACAAGCCCAAGCGGAGCACCAAGGCGCAGATCGCCCGTGAGGCAGGCCTCGAACCGCTCGCCGACGCCTTGCTCGCCGACCCGACGGTCGACCCCGCCGAGATTGCCGCCGGATACGTGGGGGAGTCGGTGGCCGATGCGGCCGCTGCGCTCGAAGGGGCTCGGCACATCGTCGTCGAACGTGCCGCCGAGGATGCCGAACTGGTGGGTGCGGTGCGCACCAAGTTCTGGGGCCAGGGTGCGCTCCGCACCGCGCCGCGTTCCGAAGAAGTCGCCAAAAGTGCTGCCGCACAAAAGTTCCGAGACTACTTCGAGTTCTCCGAACCGCTCACCGAGGCGCCCTCGCACCGGGTGCTGGCCGTGCTGCGCGGGGAGAAGGAGGAGATCCTGTCGGTGACCCTCGACGGTGGTGAGGACGCCGAATATCAGGTGATGATCGCCGATGCGCTCGGCGTGGACCTCGCCGCCGGCGGCGCGGCCACTCCGTGGCTGACGCAGGCTGTGCGGTGGGCCTGGCGGACCAAGCTCATGGTCACGGCATCGATTGACGCCCGTATGCAGTTGCGCAAGCGAGCCGAGGACGACGCTGTCAATGTGTTTGCGCGCAATCTCAAGGATCTGTTGCTCGCCGCGCCGGCCGGTGCTCGTGCGACTCTCGGTCTTGACCCCGGCTTCCGTACCGGTGTAAAGGTGGCCGTCGTCGACGGAACGGGCAAGGTCGTCGACACCGGGGCGATCTTCCCACATCAGCCCCGGAATCAGTGGGATCAGTCCAAGGCGGCACTCGCCGCTCTCGTCGCCCGGCACGGGGTGGAACTGATCGCCATCGGCAATGGCACCGCCTCCCGTGAGACCGATGCGCTCGCAACCGAACTCGTCGCGGAGATCGCCGCGACAGGACATAAGGCACCGGCCAAGGTGACCGTGAGCGAGGCAGGTGCTTCGGTGTACTCGGCGTCGGAGTACGCCTCGCGCGAGCTGCCCGAGCTGGACGTGTCCATCAGAGGTGCGGTGTCGATCGCGCGCCGTCTGCAGGATCCGCTGGCCGAACTGGTCAAGATCGAACCGAAATCCATCGGTGTCGGCCAGTACCAGCACGATGTCACCCCCGGCACCCTCGCACGCAGTCTCGACGCGGTGGTCGAGGACGCGGTCAACGCGGTGGGCGTCGATCTCAACACCGCGTCGGTGCCGCTGCTGTCCCGGGTCTCGGGTGTCACCCCGGCGCTGGCCGAATCGATCGTGTCGCATCGCGACAGCAATGGCCCGTTCCGCAGTCGTGCGGCGCTGCTGAAGGTGTCGCGCCTGGGGCCCAAAGCATTCGAGCAATGCGCGGGCTTCCTGCGCATCCGGGACGGGGAGGATCCGCTCGACGCATCCGGCGTGCACCCCGAGTCGTATCCGGTGGTCCGCAAGATCCTGGATCGTTCGGGAATCACGCTGGCTGAGCTGATCGGCAACGAACTCGTGCTGCGTGGGCTCAAGCCCACCGAGTTCGCCGACGACACATTCGGTGTGCCGACCGTGACCGACATCCTCGGCGAGTTGGAGAAGCCCGGCCGCGACCCCCGCCCTGCCTTCACCACCGCGACCTTCGCCGCCGGCGTGGAGAAGGTGGCCGACCTGACTCCCGGCATGATCCTCGAAGGCGTGGTCACCAACGTCGCCGCCTTCGGTGCGTTCGTGGACATCGGCGTGCACCAGGACGGTCTGGTGCACGTGTCGGCGATGTCCGACAGGTTCGTCTCCGACCCGCACGACGTCGTCCGGTCCGGACAGGTGGTGCGGGTGAAGGTGCTCGATGTGGACGTCGAACGGCAGCGGATCGGGTTGTCGCTGCGACTGAACGACGATGCCGGGTCAGGCGGCAAGGGTGGTGCGAGGCCGCGCAATCGCGGTGCGGCGCCGAACCAGGACCAGCGAGGCCGTCAGCCGGGCGCAGGTGGTCAGGGTCGCGGTGCCGGTGGCGCCCAGGGTCGCGGTGCCGGTGGCGCCCAGGGTCGCGGTGCCGGCGGCGCCCAGGGTCGCGGTGCCGGCGGCGCCCAGGGGCGCGGTGCGGGAACTCATCAGCGTGGTCAGAGTGGCCGCGGGGGTGACAAGCATGCCGACAGATCGGGTGGTAATCGGCGCGGCGAGCCCGGCGGCTCGATGGCACAGGCGTTGCGCGACGCGGGTTTCGGTCGCTGACGTAGCGGCTGCCGGGGATCGTCAGTCGATGTCGTAGGAACTGATCTGCCGCCTTCGGGCGGCTATCAGTTGAATATCGGGGCGACCGGCACCGAACCGTTCGACGGCGTCGAGCAGTTCGGTGAGATGCGCCAGGTCGGGGCTCACCGCAGTGACGCCGATCGCCGCCCGGCGATGCAGGTCGAGATGGTCGACCTCGGCGGCGCTCACCGCGAACTTGCGTCGGATCTCGGCCAGGAGCGGTTTGGTCACCGACCGCTTCTGCTTGAGCGAATGCACGTCGCCGAGGAGATAATCGAATTCAATCCAGCCAATCCACATAGCGCGCTGAACTCTACCGCGACGGACGACGAACCGTCACCGGGTTTTCTCGCACAGGATCAGCTGTCGGCGGGTCAACCGTTGAGCAACGACTCGGCCAGACGTCCGGCGAGGCCGGGGCAGTCGTCGACGTCGATACCGAAACGGTCGTCGAGGACGGACAGTATCTCGCCGACCGATCCAAGTGTGGTCTTGACGGTGCGTCCGTCACGATGATGTTCGGTCAGCTGGGGACCTGACAGGTTCAGCCGACTCGACTCGGTCACGATGGCCGCGGTCGCGCCCGCGACGAAACGTGAGCCCGGATATGTTGAGGCGAACCATGATCCGACCAGCGAGTCGATCGGGGGTCGTGGCACCGGTGTGAACAGGTACATGGGACGCCACTCGTCGCCGATCCGCACCTGCATCGACAGTTGGCCGGCCACCTCGGGATCGAGCGGGTGGTTTCCCGTGGGGTCGACAGCGACGATGCGGAACTCTTCGAGGTCGGTGGGCTGCGGCTCATCGAGGGCGAACCGCAGCGGATTCGGTGGTGTGCACCCGCCGAAGCCCACGTCCACTATGTACCTGGACGACTCGCCGGGTATGCCGACGTTGAGCAGCTTGTGGGTTTCGGCGGGCATTGGTCCGGGGTCTCGCATCCACACCACGCGGCCCGCCAGTGGCACCACGTCGTAGCCGATCGATTCGAGCACCGCGGCGAGCAGACCGTTCTGCTCGAAACAGAATCCTCCGCGCCGACGATCGATCATCTTGTGCTGCAACGCCTGCGGCGCGAGATCGGCCACGGGGATACCGACGTACGGGTCCAGGCCCTCGAATGAGATGGCCCGGACATGAGCGGTCACCAATGCCGACAGCGTCTCGAACGTCGGCGGCGGACTCGCCGGTCGTCCGGGCTCGGTTGCGTCATCGAGCCCGATGCGACGCAGGTAGCGGCCAAGATCCACGAGATCGGTGTCGGCAAGCACGATTCCCGATCCTAGCCGCCACCCGGCGAACGTACCGAGCTCAGTGATCTCCGCCGAGGAGTGCGCCCACGTGGTCGGGCACGTATTTCGACAGCGACCGCGGCGGACGATGATAGTTGCCCGTCTCGATGGGATGTTTGGGCAACGTGACAGTGGGACGGGCGACGTCGGTGTAATTGATGGTCGAGAGCAGGTGCGAGATCATGTTGAGCCGCGCATGCTTCTTGATGTCGGATTCGACGACCATCCACGGACTCATCGCGGTGTCGGTGTGGACCATCATCTCGTCCTTGGCGCGAGAATAGTCCTCCCATCGGTACACCGATTCAAGGTCCATAGGACTCAATTTCCATTGACGCACGGGATCATTCATCCGTGCCCGGAATCGGCGCAGCTGCTCGTCGTCGGACACAGAGAACCAGTACTTGCGAAGAAGGATGCCGTCATCGATCAGCATCTGTTCGAAAATCGGTGTCTGGCGCAGGAACCGGGTGTGCTCTTCGGGTGTGCAGAATCCCATGACCTTCTCGACGCCGGCGCGGTTGTACCACGACCTGTCGAGCAGGACGATCTCACCGGGTGCCGGCAGGTGTGCCACGTAGCGCTGGTAGTACCACTGGCCCTTCTCGCGGTCCGTCGGTGCGGGCAGTGCCGCGACCCGGCAAATACGCGGGCTCAGGTACTCGGTGATGCGTTTGATGGTGCCGCCCTTGCCGGCGGCATCACGTCCCTCGAAGATGACGACAATTCTTGCGCCGGTGGATTTGACCCACTCCTGCAACGAGACCAGTTCCGTTTGCAGACGGAACAGTTCGGCCTCGTAGACCTTGTTCGGGATCTTGTTCTTCTTCGATTTATCTGCCTTTTTTGAACCCATTCACCGAGCTTAGGGCAAACCCGCGGCGTTTGTATCCGCTATGAGAACAACAGTCCGCGGACCGTCTTTCAGCGTCAATTCGTGGCCATGCAGCGACCACTTCAACGGTTGATCGGTGAAATCGGCGAGCCACGCGTCTGCGCCGTCCTTGGGTGGGGGACAGGCCATCATCGTCGAGGCGAGTTCGCCGATCGTCAGTGTGGTCTTGTCCACCGTGACTGGACCGATGTGCCTGTTGCAGCCCGCGGTCAGGCTGACCCGGCCAGGCTCGGGGAATGTGAGCATCAGTGGGCCGCCGCCTGGAATCGCGGCGCCGTCGACCGACGTCGACGTGAAGGTCTTGCCCACCAACGCGTTCGTCGCGGAGGTCTTCACGACAGACTGCGCGGTCCCGTCGCCGGAGCTGCTCGCCGTCGACGAATTGCCGCACGCCATCGCTCCGAATACAAGGGCGCCGGCGGCCAGGACCGTGCCGAGCGGCCGGATCAAAGTTGCCATACCGACTAAAATAGACCAGCGCACCCATGCACCGGGGCCACTCGGGACGGCGATTCACCGATCCAGCACGACACCCCTCACAGGACTGCCCGATGACCAGCACACGCACCCAGCCGATCGCGGTGACCACCCGGACCGAATACCTCGACAGGGTGCACCGCGTTCTGCTGCTCACCCAGTTGATCGTCACCGGTGTTGCGGTGATAGCACTGGTGACGCTCAACGCGCTCGATGTCGCACCGATCGTCGTGATGGTGGTGGTCGGGGCGCTGATCTGTGCGGGGCTGCTTGCCGGCGCGGCCGGCCGCTACCGCCACCGGCACGCGGTGCTCGTCACCGTCGACAGCGACACCGTGTACTTCGGCAGCGAACATCACCACCTGGTCAGCCGGCCGCTGTCCGAACTCGCGGCCGCGGATTTTCGCCCGTCCGCCACCACCACCTCGACGATGTCCGGTGACCGGGCGCGTGATCTGACGGTGGCCGGTCACCCGGTGCTTCGACTGACCTTCCTGCGTGAATCCGACCTCGTCGACGGCATCCCCGCGGGCTGGACGCGCCGTGCCGAACCGGAAGAGGAGGTGTGGGACGTCGCGCTCGATCCGTCCGATCCGGTGGCCGCGGAGATCATCTCCCGGATCGGGGCGACTGTGCCCCGGGCACAGCCTGACTCAGCGGCCCGGGGTGGTTCCCGGCAGCACGCCGCGCCGTCCGGGAATGTGCCGGCACCGGAGGCCGACGGACCGCGTATCGGCGACGCGAGCAGCGATGCCGCCGCCGTCCGGCTCTGGGAGGACTCACTGCGCCGGCACGATGCCGTGCTCACCGCCTACGGCCGCTACGAACTCGACACCGAGCTGGTCCTGCGATTCCCGGCGGTCACCGACATCACCCGCGACGAGGTGCAGGCCTTCCACGACACCCTCGATGACGCGAACGCGCTGCGTACCGAGAACTATCCGGGTGATCGCGCACGCGCGGAGGCGTATCAGCTGGCGGTGCGCAGGCTCCGCCGGGCGTGGGCGGCGTGCGAGACCGCGGGCAAGGCCGCCGGGACCGGGTACCTCGATGAACCCACCCGCAAGGATCTGGGGACAGCGCTCAAGCTGTACCGGCATGCCGAGGCCAGCACTGTCGCCGCCGAACAGGCCACCTACTACGGCCGGGTGCGTGACATCGTCACGACGCTGAGCGAGCAGGCGTACATCCACCCGCCGCAGACCGTCATCGACGAGCTGAACGCGGCCACCCGCCGCGCGCTGGAATCGGGCACGTCCGGCGCGTGAGGTTTCCTGTAGGCCAGGATTTTCGCAGGGCCGGCGTCAGCGTATGCCGGCCTGGATGAATTCGCCGCGGGCGCTGTATGTTCCGGCCGACGCATCATCCCTGGTGAGCTGGACCAGAATCCGGACCGCACCGTCGCGCTGGAAGGTCGACCACATCAGCATGTTGACCGCGTTCCGGTCGAACTCGTCGACGTCCCCGCGCCTCATCGCGTCGTCGCGGACGGCCTCGAACGTCGCACGTGGCACGTCGTTCACGGAAAAGTCGCCAGATGTCGTCGAGGTGGTGGTTCGTGAGGTGACCCGCGGAAGTTCGCCGGGTGCCAGCACGATGGATCCGCTGCGCCGCGGCAGGCGATACTCGACGTAGACACCGCCGCTGTTCTGGATACTGCCGGCGAACAGGATCGGGGTGCCTTTCGCGGTGCCGCGGATCTCGAACCGCGTGAGCGCGTCGGCGTCGAACGGGACCTTCGCGCTGCGCAACGCCTTGTGGATCAGATCGAACGACACCGCGAAGTCGCCCGGGTCGAAGAGCAGCGCTACCGCGCCGTCTACCGTCGCTTCGATCGTGCTCAGAGTGCTGCCGGTGAACCGTGCCTGCCAGCGGGGGTCGCCGTCCTTGTCGGGCCGGCGCATGTCCAGATCGGCCAGGTCCGCCTCCGCGTCGGACTTGACGCCTTCGGCCCGCATCGTCGCGGTCATCTTCTCGATGTCGGCCGACATCAGATCCTGCACGGAGAAGGTGTCGCGGCGGCGTTTGTCCGTGGCTTCGCGGCGCGGTTCGGCCCAGCCGACACCCTTGATGTAATGGACGGTGACCGCTTGGCCGGTCGCCGGATCGTATACCTCGGCACGGTCGGAACCGCCCCGGTCGAACCACACGCCGACGACATTGTCGTCCGCGGCGGGTCCGATGGTGCGGATCTGCTCGGCCAGGCGCTGACGTCTCTGCGTATACGTGTCCGTGCGGTCCTCGCCACGAGGGGAGCTGCCGGTGCCATCGGAGCCGGGCAGCGACAGGGAGGCAGGGCCGTCGACCCGCCACACACCTTCCGGGACGGCGAACACGGCGACAAGCGCGGTGACCGCTGCGATCGATGCGTACAGCAGTGCCGCCGGCCCCGGGTAGTCGTCGAACTCGGGAGTGGTGGCCGACCGCCGGGGCAGGTCGGGCGGCGGGATCGCGGTGAACGGGGACGCCACCAGCTCGCGGGCATCGCTTGCGGGCATCGAACTGATCCATCGGGCCTGGAACGGGGTGTCACCGGGTGGGGAGACCAGCGCGGACACCAGGGTCGGCTGTACGGCACCGGTTCGCAGGCTGCTCCGGGTCATCGCATCGACCCGCACCGGTACCGCAGCCGGACCTGACGCCCTACGGAACCGCGGCAACTCCGAGCGTGCGGTGGCGGCGGGCACAAGCAGCACGCCCGCGCCAATCAGCGGTGCGCCGAACACCACGGCGGCCCACCACGGGTTGGTGGCCCCGATCCCGATTCCACAGGCGATCAGGAACCCGGCCGCCAGAGCACGGATGATCCTGCCGGCGCGCGGCGTCACCATGACACCTGTTCGGTGACATGCGGCGCGGCGATCATCCTGCCCCCTTCGGGTATCCCTCCTGGCCAGGGCGGATACCCCGGTCGCATGAGTGTAAAGGCGTGCGGCCCGCGACCACCGTCCGGCGGCACCCGCGGCGGGCCGGGCGCGGCGAACGGTACCGTGGACCC
>NZ_JAGQTN010000121.1 GCF_020438995.1 Gordonia sp. (in: high G+C Gram-positive bacteria) | reverse complement strand
CGCGGCCCGCCTGCGCCTGGCGACGGTCCCCACGCCCGGCACACCCGGCCTCGGGGTCGTCCCGTCGTTGACGACGGTACTGGCCGACCGGGTCGCGGCGGCCCGGGAGATCGCCGCGACCCTCACCTGATTCAGCCGGCAGCCGATTCGGGTTCGGTCTTGTCCGAGCTGCCCGTTGCCAACTCGTCCTCGACGTGGGCGACCGACGCATGCTCGATCTCGCTGAGGTGACCCAGGGCGGTGCGGGCATACACCTGCTGTTCGGTGACGGCCAGCTGGGAACGGCCGCGGGTGGTGAAGGAGAAGAACCAGTTGATGAGGGTGTTGAGGCGGTTGCGGAAGCCGACCAGGTACACCAGATGCAGCGCCAGCCAGCCGAGCCACGCGAAATAGCCCTCGGTCTCGAACTTCTTCTTGGTTCCGGGGATGGGTACCTGCATCACCGCGCTGAAGCGTGAGATGGTGGCCATCGACCCCTTGTCGTAGTAGCTGAACGGCTTACGCTGCTCGGGAGTCTGGCCCTTGGACAGTTCGGCCTTGATGGCGTCGGCCGCGTACCGGCCGCCCTGGATCGCGCCCTGTGCCACACCCGGCACACCGTCGACGGCCATCATGTCGCCCACCACGAACACGTTCGGGTGCCCGGGAATCGACAGGTCCGGCTCGACCTTGACGCGGCCGGCCCGATCGAGTTCGACACCGGACTGCTCGGCGAGCTGCTTGCCCAGTGGGCTTGCCTGCACGCCGGCTGACCACACCTTGCACTGCGATTCGATCCGCCGCGTCGAGCCGTCCTTCTCCTTGACGACGAGGCCGTCGTAGTCGAGGTCGACGACCATCGCGTTCAACTGGATCTCGACGCCCATTTTCTCCAGCCGTGCCGCTGCCTTCTTGCCGAGCTTGTCGCCGAACGGCCCGAGCACGGCCGGTGCGGCGTCGAGCAGGATCACCCGGGCCTGGGTCGGGTCGATGTTGCGGAACGTGCCCTTGAGGGTCTTGTCACCCATCTCGGCGATCTGGCCGGCCAGCTCGACACCGGTCGGGCCGGCCCCGACCACCACGAACGTCAGCAGGCGTTCGCGTTCGGCCGGGTCGTCGGACAGTTCGGCCTGCTCGAACGCGCCGAGGATGCGTCCGCGGAGTTCGAGCGCGTGGTCGATCGTCTTCATGCCGGGCGCGTACTCGGCGAACTGATCGTTGCCGAAGTAGGACTGGTCGGCGCCCGCGGCGATGATGAGCTTGTCGTACGGGGTCGTGGTGATGCGCTCGAGCAGTCGTGAGGTGACGGTGCCGGCCTTGAGGTCGATCGTGGTCACATCGCCGAGCACGACCTTGACGTTGCGCTGCTTGCGCAGGATGACCCTGGTGGCGGGCGCGATCTCGCCCTCGGAGACGATGCCGGTGGCCACCTGATAGAGCATCGGCTGGAACAGGTGATGGGTGGTGCGGGCGATCAGCGTGATGTCGACATCGGCCTTGCGCAGGCGCTGGGCAGCGAACAGTCCGCCGAATCCCGAACCGATGATGACGATATGCGGGCGGCTCATATGTGGACGACTCCTGTCAGGTGGTGCATGGCGGTCGTGACGGGCACACGTGTGCCCTGTGTGCGAGGCGGGAGGTACCGACTCGCACAGTCGTTACGGTAGCCGCTTATCCGGCTTCGGTCGCGATGAAGGGAAACTCGGTGGTGGCAGCGCGGCGGTGACGGCCACCGGATACCGCATCCTTGGTGCTGTGACCTGTGGCGATGCGGCGAAATCGGACCGTCGGTGCCTGCCCGAGTTCCCACTGGGCACGGGAGAGTTCGTATTCGACGTCCGCGAGGTCGGGGTCGGCGCAGTCGTCGGGCATCGCCACCCAGGTCAGACACATGCCGAGCTTTTCCATCACCCGCCGCGAACCGACGTTCGCGGCGGTGGTCGTCGCGAACACCCGCTGGGTACCCAGCGTCCGGAAAGCCATCGTGATGAGCGCGCCGGAGGATTCGGTGGCCAGGCCCGATCCCCACCATCGCCGCCCCAGCCGGTAGCTCAGTTCCAGTTCGGACTGCCGGCTGTGCCCGGGGTGCCGCAAGGACACCCAGCCGACGAAGTGATCGCTTTCGCGCTGACGGGCCACCCACAGTCCGCCGCGGGAGGACCGCAGGTGCGACTGCGCGCGTGGCAGAACCCAATCAACGATCTCGCCGCGCGGGGTGGGCGCGCCACCGCTGACGTAGCGCATCACCTCGGGGTCGCTGTCGAGAAGCACCAGGTCATCGACGTCGGCAGCGCAAACCGGGAGCAGGCGGGTGCGCGGGGTCTCGATGATCACCGGTGGCCCCCTTCGCCGAGTCCTGCTCTCCGCAGCTCGAACCCGCGTCAGCACGCCGCCCGTGGCAGCCTCCGGGTGAGTCTACGTCTCCGCGCGCGCACCTGTGGGTGCGTTCGGGTGTATCTCGCGTCACGGAGACGATGAAGGGGTGACGGTACGACCGGCGGGCCGCAAGGTCGCACCGAGCCGTTAGGGTTTGCCGTGTGCGCGAGAACAGCCCTTCACAGGTAGACGGTGATTCGCAGATCGAAGAGACCGAGCCCACCGACGGTGGCCCCGGCGGTGAGATCGTCAGTGAGGAACGGGTCGCTATCCGTCGGGCACCCGACGGCGGGATCGACATTCCGGTGTCGCTGCGCTGGGGCGACGTGGATCTGAACAACCACGTCAACAATGTGGTGATCGCCCGGATCTTCGAGGAGTCCCGCATCCGGGCGCTGGCCACCTGGTTCCGCAACGACAGCGGTCTGCGGCGTCCGGTCACGGTGGTGGCCCGTCAGGACATCGAGTTCCGCGCACCACTGATGTACAGCTTCGCCCCGGTGCGGGTGGTCGTCTCGGTCGGCCGTATCGGCGGCAAGTCGGTCACCATCGGGTGCCGGCTGTACTCGGCCGATGGGGAGCTGTGTGCGATCGCGCGCACGGTTCTGGTCGGCATCGAGCGGTCAACCGGGGCGTCGCTGCCGTTGTCGGACGAGGTGAAGGCCATATTCGGGAACTGGCGTGGTCCGATGCCGGATCTGCAGAGCATCTAGCGGCGGCAGGGGGAACCGACACCGATGCTGATCGTCCACCGCGCCGAACGCACCGATGTACTGGCCGACGTGCTTGCCGGCGTCCTGTCGGCACCGACTGCACCGGCCGATCCGTTCGCGCCCGAGATCGTCAGTGTGCCCGCACGCGGCGTGGAGCGCTGGTTGCAGCAGCATCTGGCCCGCCGACTCGGCACCGGTTCCACCAGCGACGGGATCTGCGCGAACATCGATTTCCCGTCGCCGGCCGACCTGGCCGATCGGATCGTGGCGGCGGTCCATTCGGGGTCGTCGTTCACCCTGACCGGCACCGGTCGGGTGGACGATCCGTGGCGTCCGGGCCGGCTGGTCTGGCCGGTGCTGCGTGTTCTCGACGCGAGTGTCGACGACGACGCGTTCCGGGTCATCGCCCGGCACGTCGGAGCGCACACGACCGGGCGCGACGGTCGCAGTGGGCCCGGCGGTGCGCAGGCTCTCGCCGATGCCGAGTACCGACAGGGCCGCAGGTACGCCACCGCGCGACAGATCGCCGACCTGTTCACCCGCTACGCGACGGCCCGGCCGGCCATGCTCGCCGCATGGGCCGCCGGGCCTACTGCCGGCGGTACCGACCTCGACGGCACCGGCGAACCGGTCGCCAAGGGTATGATCTGGCAGCCCGGCTTCTTCCGCGCGGTGCGCGCCGAGATCGGGGTGCCGCATCCGGTCGAGTATCTGGACCAGGTGTGTGCCCGTCTGCGCGAGGATCCGCAGGCAGGCGACCTGCCCGCACGGTTGTCGGTGTTCGGGCCCACGCGCATCTCCGAGTCGCTGCGCCGGGTTCTCGCCGCCGCCGCCGAACATCACGACGTGCACCTGTACCTCGCACATCCGAGTCCGGTGCTGTGGGAGCGTGGTCCGTCGTCACTGCGCACCGCGGGCGCTCCGCGACTGCTCACGCCGCCGGTGCCGCGCGGACAGTGGAAACGGTGCGTGCCACGGCATCCATTGCTGGCCAGTCTGGCCCGCGATGTCGGCGAGTTGCAGGAGCGGCTCGCCGGACTCGCCGACCGCGACCTGCACCACGCGACGGCCGACGGCCCGCGCGAGTCCCTTCTCCACACCCTGCAGGCGGGGCTGCGCGAGGATCGCCCGCATCCGGGCAGCGCCGCAGACGACGGCACCGTCGAGGTGCACTCGTGTCACGGTCCGCAGCGACAGGTGGAAGTCCTTCGCGACCGGTTGCTGCACCTGTTCTCGGCCGACCCCACCCTGCAACCGCGCGATGTGCTGATCATGTGCCCCGACGTGGAGACCTTCAGCCCGCTGATCCGCGGTGCCTTCGGCCAGTCCGGACTCGGCCATCCGGCGTTCTCCCTGCGGGTGCGTATGGCCGATCGTGGTGTGCGGCAGGTCAATCCGGTGTTGGAGGTGATCGCGCACGTCGTGGCGCTGGCCGCGGGCAGGGTCACCGCGAGCGAGGTTCTCGACCTCGCGTCAGCCGAACCCGTGCGGGTCCGGTTCGGTTTCGCCGACTCCGACCTGGACACCATCCGGGAGTGGTTGGGCCGCAGCGGTATTCGTTGGGGTCTGGGGGTCCGGGAACGACAGCGATTCAGTATGGGGGCGTTCGCGCAGGGCACCTTCGCCGCAGGTCTGGACCGGATCGCGCTTGGGGCCGTGGCCGACGAGACCGACGGGCAGTGGCTGGGTGCGGCGCTGCCGCTCGACGCCGTCGAAAGCACCGCCATCGACCTGTTCGGCCGGTTCGCCGAATTCGTCAACAGGCTTGATCATGTTCTGTCGCAGATGGACTCGTCTGCGACCCCGGCGCGCTGGGCAACTATCCTGGCCGACGGTGTACGTGCCCTGACCGCCGCGGTCCCCGGCGAGGACTGGACCACCACCGCGGCGCTGCGAACCATCGGCAGGGTTCTCGACGATGCTCCCGCCGAACACGGTGCGCTCGCTGCGACTTCATGCGAGTTGCGTCTGGCCGATGTGCGTGACCTGATGTCGGGGCTGCTGGTCAGCCGTGCCGGGCGCTCGAACTTCCGTACCGGCGAACTCACGGTGTGTTCGATGGTGCCGATGCGTTCGGTTCCGCACCGGGTGATCATCCTGCTCGGCATCGACGCCGATACCTTCCCGCGTGCCACCCGCATCGACGGCGACGATGTCTGCGGAACCCGGCCGCTGGTCGGGGAACGTCATCCGCGCGACGAGGACAGGCAGGCCTTTCTGGACGCCATCTGGGCGGCGACCGAGACTCTGCACGTGTACTTCACCGGTGCGGATCCGATCACCGGTCGCGCGATCCCGCCGGCAGTCGTCGTCAGCGAACTGGTCGATACCCTGGATACTCTCACCGGCGCCGACGGCCCGGCCGCAGGTGCGGGTGTGGTGCGCCGGCATACCCTGCACGCCTTCGATTCCCGCAATTTCACCGACGCCGCGGTGCGCGGTATCGCAGGTCCGTTCAGTCACGACACCTCGTTGCTCGACGGGGCGCGTGCCCTGCGATCAGCGCATGGTGAGCACGCCGTGGCAGTCCCGGCACGGTGCGTCTTTGCCGAGCCCACGCACGAGCCCGTCGCGACAGGTGCCCGGGACATCGACCTGGCCGATCTGATCGCCTTCCACAACTCGCCGATCGAGGCATTCTTCCGGCAGCGCTTGCAGATCTGGATTCCGCAGGAGGAGCAGGCGCACGCGGACGAGCTGGACATCACCCTGGGCGGACTCGACGAGTGGGGTGTCGGCGACAGGCTGCTTCGGCGCATGCTCGACGGTGCATCGTTGCTGGACTGTCAGGCCGCGGAGCTGCGCCGGGGTACGTTGCCGCCCAGGATGTTCGGTTCCCGGCAACTGCGCACGATTTCGGACGCGGTCACCGACGTGCACGACGCGGTGGTCCCGTTGCGTCGGCACGCGACCGGCGACGGCGGCCACAGGACTGCCGATGTGCTGGTCCCGCTCGCCGATGGCAGACGCATCCACGGCACGATAGCCGACGTGTTCGGTGAGAACATCGTCACTGCAACATTTTCCAAACTCCGCCCCAAACAGCGGTTGGCCGCCTGGATCGGTCTGCTCGCCCTCGCCGCGACGCCGACGGTCGGTTCCGGCTCCGCGGCGCCGTCGGTCACCTCGGCGGTGGTGGTCGGCCGCCGCAGGAGCAGGACCGGAGGGGTTGCCCTGTCCCGGTTCGGTGTTCCCGACGATCCGGTACCGATTCTGGAAGAGCTTGTCGCGGTGCGTGATCTGGGACTGCGGAAGATCCTGCCGGTCACCGCGGACCTGGCCGCCGAGTTCGTCGAGTCCGGCCGCCGTTCCGGCGGGCTGGTGGGGCTGTCGGCCGCGCGGCGATCGTTCGGGCACGAATACGGCGAGTCGTGGAACCGGTTCGTGCGGATGGCCTTCGGCGGGGATGTGTCGGCGACCGTCGACTTCGATGACCTGCTCATCGACCGAATCGGCGATCGCGACGACATCGATTGGGGTGCAGTAGGTCTGGAACCGGATCCCGATCTCGGTGATGACGCCGGAGCCGTGTTCTGCGCACTCGCCCGGAAGCTGTGGATTCCGTTGCTGAACCACGAGGTGGACGCATGAGCAGAACAACCGGTGCCGGCGGACCCCGGTCGTTCGACATCACCGCACCACTGCCGCCGGGCACCACAGTGCTGGAGGCGAGCGCCGGTACCGGCAAGACGTACGCCATCGTCGGCCTCGCGGCCCGTCATATCGCCGAGGGTACGGCGATCGACGAGGTCCTGCTGGTGACTTTCAGCCGCGCGGCCAGCGCCGAACTGCGCGAGCGGATGCGGGAACGGGTGCGCGGACTGTGCGTCGCACTCGCCGACCCCGCGTCGGCATTGCGCTCACCGGACCCGCTTGAGCGGTTCCTCGCCTCGGGCGATCCGGCGCAGGTGGCCGGGCGGCGCGACAACCTGCAGCGGGCACTGTCGGACTTCGACGCATCCACCATTGCCACGACCCACACCTTCTGCAACCGGATGCTGGAAGCGTTGGGCTTTCTCGGGGAACGGGACCTGGTGGCCGCCATCGTCGAGGACGTCGACGAGATGGTCGCCGAGGCCGCACGCGACCTGTACATGGATGGTTTCAAAGACGCAGACAGCCCCGAATTCGGTTTCGGCGCCGCCGAGGACATCGCCCGCGATGCAATGCGCAATCCCGCGGCCGAACTGTCCCCGGACGAGTCCGAACTGGCCGATCCCGGCTCCCCGGCAGCGCAGGCCGTGCTTCGCCGGGTGCGATTCACCCGCAAGCTCCGGACAATCGTCGAACGGCGCAAACGGGCCTCGCGGGTCCGCACCTACGACGATCTGCAGGCCATCCTCTACCGGATCGTGTGCGACAAGGACGTCGGCGCGCAGGCATGCGCGCGTATCCGTGAGCAGTTCGGGGTGGTGCTCATCGATGAGTTCCAGGACACCGACCCTCAGCAGTGGGAGATCGTGCGGCGCTGTTTTCACGGTCATCGGCCGCTGGTGCTGGTGGGCGATCCCAAGCAGTCGATCTACGGCTTTCGCGGCGCCGAGGTCCTGAGCTATCTGTCCGCGGTCCGGTCCGCCGATCAACGGCTGGCACTGGATACCAATCACCGCTCCGACGGTGATCTGGTGGCCGCGCTCGCCCGAATCTATGGAGGTGCACAGCTCGGCCACCCGGAGATCGTCGCGCGTGCGGTCGGCGCCGCCCGTCCGGGCAGCCGATTGCACGGCGCGGCACCGCTGCGGATCCGCGCACTGGTCCGCGCCGACTTCACCGTGTTCGGCGACAGCGGATTCCCGTCCGTCGACTACATCCGGCCCCGGGTGATCGAGGATGCCGCCGACGACATCGCCGCCCTGCTCTCATCGCCGGTGCGCCTCGGCGATGAGAGTCGTCCGGTGCGACCCGGCGACATCGCCGTGCTGGTCCGGACCAACAAGACGGTTGAGCCGCTGCGGCGTGCGCTCGCCGAACGCGGTATCGCCGCCGTCGTGGGTTCGGGCGCGAGCGTGTTCCGGACCGCCGCTGCCCGGCACTGGTTGTGGGTGCTGACCGCGATCGAGTCGCCCGCCCGCACCAACAGTGTCCGGCTGGCCGCGACCACTTCGCTCATCGGCTGGTCGGCGGCCGATCTCGCCGACGCCGACGACCAGCGGATCTCGGCGTTGGCAGCGCACATCGCCGAATGGGGCAGGGTGTTCGTCGAAGCCGGCTTCTCGGCGATGGCCGCGTGCATCGTCGACCAGATGGCGGTTGCCGCGCGGGTGCTCGCGGCCCCGCACGGCGAACGCGCGATGACCGATCTGTTGCAGGTCGCGGCGATCTGCAACAGACAGGTGATGGATCAGGGCTGGGGCATCAGCGAACTCACCGAGTGGTTGACCGATCGGGTCGCCGACGTCGTCTCACACGCCCGCACCGAGGATCAGACCCGTCGTCTCGAATCGGATGCGCAGGCGGTACAGATCATGACGGTGCACGCCAGCAAAGGACTGCAATTCCCGATCGTCTACCTGCCCTTCGCCTGGGACAGCCTCCACATGCCCGACGACAAGACGATCATGTATCACGATCCGGACGGCGTTCGTCGCCTCGACGTCGGAGGCAAGAGTGCCCCGGGCCGGGCACGCCGGTGGGCGCAGGCACAGGCCGAAACGGTCGCCGAGGAATTGCGGCTGCTGTACGTCGCCGCGACACGGGCACAGTCGCAGGTGGTGATGTGGTGGGCACCCGCATTCGGTACCCGAAACGCACCACTGCACCGGCTGACCTTCGGCGGGCCTACGGCCGGTTCCGGGCCGCGCACCCAGGCGTGGCCGGTGCCCGATTCGGTCGATGTCCCCGACGACGGCGCGGTGGTGGCCATCTTGCGTGGCGTGGCCGCCGGCACCGCGATCTCGGTCGAACCTGCCCGCGCGGCGCACACCACGTGGACCGATCCCGCCCGCGATCAGCCTGCCGGTGCGCTGTCGGCCGCGACCTTCACCCGCGAGATCGACCAAACCTGGCGCCGCACATCCTATTCCGCGATCACGGCCGGGGCCCATGGCGCGGCGTCACCGGTCACCGCCGGCAGCGAACCCGACGGTGACATGCCGGGGGACATGCGCGTGCACACCGACGACGATTCGGGGCAGGCCACCGATCCGGTCGCCGAGCCGGTGGCGGTCGGTGACTCGCCCACGGCGTCGCTGATGAACGGCCTGCCGTTCGGTGCGGCGTTCGGCACCGTCGTGCACGAGGCCTTGGAATACGTCGACACGTCCGCCCCCGACATCGACGCACACGTACGCGAGCTGGTCGCCGAATCGGTGGGGGCCGCCGACATCGACATCGACGTCCTGACCCGGGCGATCGTCGGAGTGCTGACGACGCCGCTGGGTTTCGGTGACCTGTGGTCGATTCCGCCGCGAGACCGGCTCTCCGAGCTCGACTTCGAGTTCCCGCTCGGCGGCGAGGACGGCGCGGATGGCGGCTTCACGGTGGCCGTGGTCGCCGACTTGCTCGATCGGCACCTTCCGGCGGCTGATCTGTTGGCCGGGTACTCGGCTCACCTGCGGGAGCTGCCCGCTCAGACCTATCGCGGATTCCTCACCGGCAGTATCGATTCGGTGCTGCGCCGGCCCGACGGCCGGTTCACGATCGTCGACTACAAGACCAACCGGCTGCGGCCGGGTGATCTGCTGGCCGAGGATTTCACTGCCGAGGCCATGGCCGCCGAGATGATGGCCAATCACTATCCGCTGCAGGCACTGATCTATTCGGTTGCGCTGCACAGGTTTCTGCGCTGGCGGCTGCCCGGGTACGAGCCGCGGACACACCTTGCCCCGGCGCAGTATCATTTCGTGCGCGCCATGATCGGACCGGAAACACCCCCTGGATGCGGAGTGTTCGAATGGGAGATCCCGGTGGAGTTGGTTGTGGCCCTGTCCGATCTGATCGCCGGATCCGAACTGATCGCCGGCGCCGCGGAGGTTGCCCGATGACCGACGGTACCGCCGGGCAGGACCGGTTCGCCGACGACCTGGTGTTCGGTGCCGATCCGGTGCTCGAACCGTGGAACCGGGCCGGTGTGCTCTCGGCCGCCGATCTGCACGTCGTCGACCGGCTGGGCAGATTGTCGGGGGAACGGATTACCGATGACGCCAAACTCGGTGTGGCGCTGGTCGTGCGGGCGGTGCGGCAGGGGTCGACCTGCCTGGCGCTGGACGGCGTCACAGAATCGATTGCCGGGTCTGCCCCCGAGGACGTGCGCGTGCCGTCGGCTCAGGCTCTTGCCGACGCGCTGGCGAGGTGCCCGCTGGTGGCCGGTGCCGGCACCGGACCGTTGCGTCCACTGGTGCTGGCCGACTCCGACGACGGTCCGCTGCTGTACCTGCACAAGTACTTTCGCCAGGAACACGTCATCCGGTCGGTGCTCGACGACCGCGCCGCACGCGCCCCCGAGGTCGACCCGGATGCGTTGCGGGAGGCCGTGTATCGCGCTTTCGGCGAACCTGGCGCCGCGGATGCGGATGGTTCCTCAGATGATGTCGCGACGGTCGACGCACGGCAACGACTGGCCGGTTTCGTCGCGGCGGGCCGCTGGATCACCGTCCTGGCCGGTGGTCCGGGAACCGGCAAAACCTTCACCGTCGCAAGGATTCTCGCGACCCTCGAACATCTCGCCGAGCATCGTCTGCGGATAGGACTGTGTGCGCCGACGGGCCGCGCCGCCGCACAGTTGGAGTCGTCGGTCGCCTCCTACCGTCGCGATGCCACTCCTATCCGCGCGGTCACCGTCCACTCGTTGCTGTCGTGGCGGCCGGGTGCCAACCCGCGGTACAACCGGACCAACACCTTGCCCCACGACGTCGTGGTGGTGGACGAGACGTCGATGCTGTCGATGACGGCGATGAGCTACGTGCTCGACGCGATCCGCCCCGACGCCCGGATCATCTTTGTCGGCGATCCGCATCAGCTCGAATCCGTCGACGCCGGTGCCGTTCTCGCCGATCTCGTTGACAGGGTCGAAGCGGGGGCTGCCACCACGACCGCCGACGCGCGGGTGCGGGCCGCCGAGGCGGCCACCCTGGCCGGTATGCGCGTGTCCGACGACGCCGGCGGGCCCCCGGACCCCGACGCGGTGGTCGATGACACGGACCCCGACGCGGTGGTCGATGACACGGACCCCGACGCGGTGGTCGATGACACGGACCCCGACGCGGTGGTCGATGACACGGACCTGTCCCGGATCAGCGCGGGCGTGATCACTCTCCGCCGCGGCCACCGCAACAGTCCCGGCATCGCCGCGCTGGCCACGGCCATCAACGACGGTGACGCGGACCGGGTCGCCGATCTCGTCCAGTCGGGTCTGCCGGGTGTCGCGCTCGTCGACCCGACACGTCCGGACCCGGTGCAGGAGGCCGTGACCACCTGGGGCCGTGACCTCCTCGTCGCCGCGGATCAGGGTGACGAGGTCACAGCGCTGGCCGCACTCAACCGGCACCGCGTGCTGTGCGCGCACCGGGAGGGCCGGTGGGGTGTGCAGGGCTGGACCGACCAGATCACCGACTGGATCGCCGGCGGCCACACATACCTTCCGCTGACACCGGCGACGGCGATGTCGCGTCCGGGCCGTCCGATCCTGGTGACCGTCAACGACAAGGAGACCGACACCTCCAACGGCGACTGCGGCGTGGTGATCCGGGATGTGCGCGCGACACCGGGACCGGGTGACCTGACATCGGGTGCGGAGTTGCCGCTGACCGTCGCGTTCGCGCGCGGAGATTCAGGTGTGCATCGGGTGCATCCGGCGCGTCTGTCGGATGTGGTGCCCGCCTACGCAATGACGATCCACCGCAGCCAGGGCAGCCAGTACGGGGCCGTGACGGTGGTGCTTCCGCCGGTCGGTTCGGAACTGCTCACCCGAGAGCTGCTGTACACCGCCATCACCCGCGCCCAGGAGCAGGTGTGGATCGTCGGCACCCTCGACGTCCTCAAGGCAGCGGTCAACCGGCGTGTCGCCCGGGCCAGTGGTCTGCGTTCGCGTATCCGCCAGGTCAGTCAGTGAGCCGGGTCGCGGTCTACCGGGAGCGCTCGGCGAGTGCGAACTCCGGATCGTAGAGATCGTTGCGCTGCCCGGTCACCAGGTCGGCGGCCAGTTCACCGTAGAACGGCGCGAACTTGAAGCCCCGGCCCGAGAACGCCGTCAGGAGCACCATCCCCGAGTCCTCGTCGAGGTCGATGATGGGGAAATCGCCTGGTGCACAAAGATCGTGGTGCATCGAATGACGCACCGGCTCGGGATTGAGATCGGGCAGATACCGGGCCGCCCACCGCCCGATCTTGCACAGCTCCGGACGGTCGAACTCCGGGATCTCGTCGGGATCACCGATGGCTGCCCACTGCGGATCGCTGGCGACCTTGACGCTGTACGAGTCGTGGGTGGGTGTGCCGTACAGGTGCACCCCGTCGGAATCGCGGATGAACACCGGGAACCGGTCGGAGGTGAACATCTCCGGATGATGCGGCATGAACCACGTCAGCGCGAACGGCAGCACATGCAGGTAGCCCTGCAGGTCAGGGCGCAACCGCATGGTCCATGAGCCGGTGGCGACGACCACCTTCTCGCAGGTGATCGGTCCGCCGGAGGTATGCAGTCGCAGCCGGCCGCCCTCCTCGTCGAAGTCGAGCACCTCGGTGTTGGTGGCCACTTGTGCGCCATGGGTTTTGGCGGCCTGCACCGCGGCGAACACGGAGGCCTCGGGGTAGAGGCTGCCCGCCCGCAGATCGAGGACGGCGGCGTCGGTGTCCTCGACACGATGCTGCGGATACCGGGCCCGCAGGGCGTCGGCGTCGAGTAACGCGTACGGCAGCCCGTACTGCTGGGCGCACGCGAGCGAGTTGGCGAGCGAACCGGATCCGGCGGGACCGATCTGCAGCGCGCCGCATTCGTCGTACAGGTGACGGCCGGTTTCGGCCTCCAATTCAAACCACAGCTCGCGGGCCCGTTGCAGCATCGGTACATAGCGGGGGCCTTCGTGCACGGTGGAGCGGAACAGCCGCGAATCGCCGGCATAGGAGCCGCGTGCGTGCCCGATGCCGAACTGTTCGACACCGAGCACCTTCACTCCGCGTTTGGCCAACTGCCACAATGCCATCGAGCCTGCGGTACCGAGCCCGACCACCACGACCTGGGCGTCCATGTATTCCTTTCGTTACGAGTGGGGGACCGGCCGGACAGGTCAGGCCATCGCCGGTGACTGCCAGAGGTTCAGCGGGGTTCCGATACCCTTGGCGCGCGCGGTGCGGTAGAGAGTGGTTCCCCACGCGACGTCCTCGACCGGCAGGCCACCGATCCCGAAGATGACGATCTCGTCGTCGTTGCGCCGCCCGATCTGCGCGCCGGCCGCAACCGCACCCAGATCGACGAGCTCGTCGCGGGTCATCTTTCCGTCGTGGATCATGTCGGTGAACTTACAGCCGATGATCGGGACCAGGTTGTGCGTCGGATAGCCCTCCTCGGCGGCCCACGCGTCGAAGACGCCGATGTTATCGACGACCTTGCGCACGTCGGGGGCCTGCAGGCCTTCGTCGATCTCCAGTCCGGCGGGCATCGACAGCATCGCGCCCGGCTTGACCCATTCACGTTTGATCAGCGGATAGGTCGAAGGATCGTCGGGAACGGTGGTGGTGCAGAAGGTGATCAGGTCGCTGTCGCGGACCGCTTCCTCGAACGTGTCGACCTCGGTGATCGTGGTGATCCG
Organism: Gordonia sp. (in: high G+C Gram-positive bacteria); assembly: GCF_020438995.1. GTDB lineage: Bacteria > Actinomycetota > Actinomycetes > Mycobacteriales > Mycobacteriaceae > Gordonia. Next base: position 32,335 of record NZ_JAGQTN010000121.1, on the reverse strand, counting down.
GGGATGGTTCTGGCGTACCCAGGCGATGAACTTGTTCATGCTGGCCCGGCCCCGGCCCTTGACCTTCACGGTGTCGATGTTCGGGCAGGTCGCCAGGAACGCCTCCAGCGTGGTCCGGGCCATCACGCCCGGTCCGGCAACGCCGACGGTCCTGGCGTCGGGACGGGCCAGCAGACGGGCACCCACGCCGGGGACGGCGCCGGTCCGGTAGGCCGAGAGCAGGTTGGCCGACATCAGCGCAAGCGGTGCTCCGGTGTCGACGTCCGAGAGCATGAACATGAGAATCGAACGGGGCAGGCCTCTTTCGCGGTTCGCGACGTTCGAGCCGTACCACTTGACGCCGAAGGTGCCGAACGAACCGCCGAGGTAGGCGGGCATCGCCATGAGCCGTCGGTCGGGTGTGTTGAGCGGCATCGTCGGGAAGGGCGGCGGATCGGGGAATGTGATCATCGCGCCGTGCGAGTCACTGTTGGGGCCGGCCATCCGGTAGTCACCGGCGTAAAGCAGCTTGAACATCTCGTGCATGGTGTCCACGCACGCGGCCATGTCGGTGACCCCGGCGGCGATCATGTCGGGTTCGGACAGATAGATGAAATCGATTGCGGTGTCCATGATGTGCTCCTCGTGGTGTCAGCTGAGCAGGCGGTCGCGGATACCGGTGGTGACCGCGGCGTCGATGAGGGTGCCGGCCAGCGCGATCGCGCCCTGCCCGATCGCTTGTTCGGCGGCAGGAGTGAGCGTGGCGGCGGCGAACTCGGGTTGATGATTCACCGCGGGCAGTGAATCGATACCGATGTACGGATGGATCGCGGGCAGGGTCTGCGACACATTGCCCATGTCTGTCGACGCCCGCGCCATCGTCGCGTCGGCGCCCGACCCGAACGTGCGGCCGACCGCCGTCGCACGCCGCTCATAGCAGGCGAGCAGTTCGTCGTCGGTGCGGAACTCGGCGTACGGCTTGGATTCGGGGGTCACGGTGAGCCGCGCACCGGTGGCCAGGGCACCGGCCTCGAAACACCGCATCACCCGTGGTTCGACCTCGGCGAGTTCGGTGAGCGTTTCGGCCCGGACGTACCAGCGGCCCTCGGTGCGTTCGGCGATCGAGTTGGGCGCCTCACCGCCGCGGGTGAGCAGCCCGTGCACCCGCACCGACGACGGCAACTGCTGACGCAGCAACCCGATGGCCACCTGGGCGAGGGTGAAGGCGTCGGCGGCATTGATACCCCGATCGGGGTAGGCCGCAGCATGCGCGGACTTGCCCTGATATTCGATATGGCTGTGCGACACCGCGAACGGCCTGGCCCGGGCGACGTCGACAGGGCCAGGATGGACCATCGCCGCCGCGTGCAGGCCGTCGAATCCGCCGCGTTCGAGCATCTCGATCTTGCCGCCGCCACCCTCCTCGGCCGGGGTGCCCAGCACGTGCAGGGTGATGCCCAGGTCGTCGGCCAGGGGGGCGAGTGCGGTGGCCGCTCCCACAGTGATCGCCGAGATCAGGTTGTGCCCGCACGCGTGCCCGAGGCCGGGCAGCGCGTCGTATTCGGCGCACAATCCGAGATGCAGCTCACCCGATCCGACGGTGGCGGAGAAGGCGGTCGGCAGGTCGCAGTAGCCGCCGGTGACGGTGAACCCGGCGTCGGCGAGTTGATCGGCGACGCGCCTCGCCGACCGTTCCTCCTCCCAGGCGATCTCCGGGTGGTCGAACAGGTCGCGGGACAGTCCCACGAGTGCGCGATGGGCCCCGGTCACCGTGGTGGTGACCGCCGTGTCGAATTCGATGGTGTTGTCCGGCATGGCTATTCGTCTCCCGGGACACCGTAGGACGGCGCGCTCGTCGGGTCGACGCCACGCACCCGGTAATCGTTCTTCTGTGGTTTCCACACGTCCCACAGCGCGGCCAGGTCATCGAGCGGGGTGTCGCTGTGGTCGACGCGCAGGTCGGTGACCGGCCACGGAACGTCCTCCACCACAAGCATTCCCGCCGAATGCAGGGGACCGGCCTCGCCGCCGGCGGCCAACGCGGCCCGGAAACCGTCGAGCAGGCGTTCCTCCATAGCCGCAGCGGTGCTTGCCGCATACCCGCCGAGCAGCTCGGCGATCACCCGTTCGTCGGCGAGGAGATTGCCCGCGGCCACCGCGTTCTCACCCTCCAGGTGCGTGTTGATGCCGAGGCTGTTGGCTCCCGAGTGGACCGCCGTCGCGCCCGCGGCGTCGACGACGGTCACCTGGCGGTACTCGCCGAACTTCTCGTCGGCCAGGACCTGAGCCAGCGCGGTGGGGGCGTCCGCGCCCGCTGCGAGGGCGTCGAGAACCGAGGGCCCCAGCGCCGGGTTGGTGACGTTCTGGGTGGCCACCACGCCGACTCCGGCGCGGGCGTGGGCGCAGCGGGAGGCCACCGCCGGACTCGATGAACTGATGATGATCCCGAACGCGCCGGTCTCCTCGTCGCGAACCACCAGGGAGAATGTCACGGTGCCGTCGCCTCCGGTGTGCTGAGTACTGCCGTCGCGTCGATCTCGACGAGCCACTCGGGACGGGCCAGCGCCTCCACGACCAGCCCCGTCGACACCGGGTACACCCCTTTGAGCCAGCGGCCCATGATCCGGTAAACGGTCTCGCGATAGCGGATGTCGGTGAGGTACACAGTCACCTTGACGATGTCGGCGAGCGAACTGCCGGCCTCGTCGAGCAGCATCGCGATATTGCTCATCGCCTTCTCGGTCTGCACCGCCACATCGCCGATACCGACCGATTCGGGGGTGTCGAGGTCCTGGCCGATCTGGCCGCGCAGGTACACCACACCACCGGCGACGACGGCCTGGCACAGGTCGTTGTCGAGGTTCTGCTCGGGGTAGGTGTCCTTGGTGTTGAACGGCCGGATGCGGCGGTGGGTGCCAGGCATGTACGTGAATCCTTGTCTGCCCGTGTGGGGCTCGCGGAGGGTGATTGAGACGGTAGGCCCGATCGGGGCCGGGTCAGGCGAGTTCGGGAACCGGATCACCGATGTTCTGGAACTTCGAGCGCATGAGCACGTAGTAGAGCGGGCAGATCACGGCCAGACCCACCAGCCAGGAGATGTCGACACCGTCGATGGCCTCGGCCGCGAACCCGGTGAAGATCGTCGTCGACAGGAACGGGATCTGGATGGCGATGCCGAGGAAGTAGCACGCGATCGCGATCCAGTTGAAGGTGCCGTACACGCCACCGTCGCGCTCGAACAGCGACGGGATGTCGTACTCGCCGTGCCGCAGGACGTAGTAGTCGACGAGGTTGACCGCCGTCCACGGGATCAGCACGCACAGCAGCAGGGCCAGGAAGTTGGCGTAATTGGCCAGGAAGTCGTCGGCGCTGAACAGTGCCGGGATCATCGCGATGCCGAACAGGATGACCGCGGTGATCGCGCGGCTGACGGCGCCGGCCTGCCATCCCGGGAAGATGTTCTGGCCGATGGTGATGGTCGAGAGCGACCCGCAGTACAGGTCCATCGAGTTGGTTGCTGCGACACCGACGGCGAAGACGATGAAGACGCCGGTGGTGACACCCTGGGTCAGGGTGCCCATGCCATCGAGGGTGTCCGAGTTGGGCAGGGCGGCGCCGACTAGTGCGCCGAGCAGCATGGGCAGGGTCGAGCCCAGCACGCAGCCGGCGTAGGTGGCCCAGAACGCGGCGCGCACCCCGGTGTCCTTGGGCATATATCGGGTGTAGTCGGAAACGTAAGGGGCATAGGCGATTTGCCACAGAGCTGCCACCGAGACCGTGGCCATGAAGCCGGCGACACTGAATCCGTCGGAATGGAAGGTGTGCTCGGGCAGTCCGTTCACCCACACCATCCAGATGAAGGCCACGATCAGCGCCCCGCCCGCGACGACCGACAGGAAGGCGGCCAGACCGTGGATCAGCTTGTAGCCGACCATCGTGGCGACGACGCTGACACAACCGATGAGGAAGGTCGACAGGTTGACTGGCATGCCGCTGACCTTGGCGAGCGCCTTACCGCCGAGGACGGCGTTGGAGGCGAAGAAGCCGAGGTACATGAAGACCACGAGAACGACGACGAGAAGGCTTCCGTAGGAACCAAATTGGGCGCGCGTCTGCAACATCTGCGGCACGCCCATCTGCGGCCCCTGCGCGGCGTGCAGAGCCATCACGACCCCGCCGACGATATTGCCGACGAGGACGGCGATCACACCTGCCCACAGCGGCAGACCGAACACCGTTGTCGACAGCGCACCGGTGATGATGGTGAGCAGCATGATGTTCGAGCCGAACCACACGGTGAACAGGTCGCGGCCCTTGCCGTGCCGCTCGTCCTCCGGAATGTGATCGATGGTGCGCTTCTCGACTTGCGGAGGGGCGGAGGTAGCCGGGGTGGGTGTGCTCATGTGCGTGGGCTTTCGTTCGGTGAGACGTGACCGCCGCAACATCGAGGCGATGAAAACGAGTTTGACCGATGGGCAAAGAAAGATAAATCAGAAATATTGGTTCCACTGCATCAATTCTGTTGATGCCTTGATTACGGGTCTGTACCCAGACAAAACGGACAGATGAATCTAGAAAAGTGATGCACTGAATCCAGAAGATCACGCCAGATTTTCGTACCGGTTTGCCCACTCCGGCCCGATATCCAGTCACGATAGGAGGATGACCGATTCCACAGAACTCACCGTCGACGACTGGCGCTCCCGCGCCGCGCAGGTGTCGTTACCCACCGGGTCCTACATCGGGGGCGAGTGGCTGCCCGCGGCGTCCGGACAGACCTTCACCGTCGTCAATCCCGCCACCGGTGACCCGCTCACGGAGGTCGCCGCCGGCGACGCCGAGGACATCGACACCGCCGTCGCCGCAGCTGCCTCGGCGTTCGGCGCCTGGTCAGGCCTGTCGGCGACCACCCGCGGGCAACTGCTGTGCCGGTTCGCCGACCTGATCGCCGAACACACCGAAGAACTCGCACTACTGGTCACACTGGAAATGGGCAAACCGATCTCCGACGCGATGAGTGTTGAAGTGGCCGGTGCCGCGGCGGTGTTCCGGTACTACGGCGAGGTCATCGACAAGATCCCCGGCGAACTGCCACCGACCGCCGACGGCAGCGTCGCGATGGTACGGCGGGTTCCACTCGGTGTGGTGGGCGCCGTCGTGCCGTGGAACTTCCCGCTCGATATCGCGGCGTGGAAGGTGGCCCCCGCGCTGGCAGCCGGCAACACCGTGGTGCTCAAACCCGCGGAGGAATCACCGCTTTCGGTGTTGCGGATGGCCGAACTCGCCGTCGAGGCCGGGTTGCCGCCGGGTGTGTTCAATGTGGTTCCCGGCCTCGGTGCCACCGCGGGCAAGGCACTCGGTCTGCACCCGGACGTCGCGTGCCTGACCTTCACCGGATCGACCGCGGTGGGCAAGATGTTCCTGAGCTACAGCGGCGAATCCAACATGAAGCAGGTCTGGCTCGAATGCGGCGGCAAGAGCCCCAACCTCGTCTTCGCCGACTGTGCCGATCTTGACAAGGCCGCCGAGATGGCGTGTTTCGGAATCTTCGGCAACTCCGGTGAGGTCTGCTCGGCCAATAGTCGGCTGCTGGTCCAGCGGGAGATCGCCGACACCTTCGTCGCGAAGGTCGTCGAGCAGGCGGCCCACTACTATCCGGGTGATCCGCTCGATCCCGACACCACGGCCGGTCCCATCGTGTCCGGCAAACAACTCGAACAGATCCTGAGCTATGCCGCAGTCGGGGCCGGAGAGGGACAAATCGCACTGGGCGGCAACAGGATCGGGGACGCCGGGTATTTCATGGAGCCCACCGTGGTCACGGGGCTGGCCACCGATTCGGCTGTGGTGACCGAGGAGATCTTCGGTCCCGTCCTGGCTGTTGTCGTCTTCGACACCGAGGACGAGGCGATCGCGCTGGCCAACGACACCCCCTACGGTCTGGCAGCCTCGGTTTGGACATCGAACCTCGATCGCGCACTGCGGGTTTCGGATGCGCTGCATGCGGGAACGGTGTCGGTCAACACCGTCGACGCTCTCTCGATGGGCACACCGTTCGGCGGATTCGGCGCATCGGGATTCGGTCCGGACCTGTCGGTGCACGCGATCGACAAGTTCACCGGACTCAAGACCACCTGGATCGCCAAGGGCGACTGACCTCGAACGGGACCGCGACGAAGAACCGCCCCTGGTGACCAGGGGCGGTTCTTCGTGAACAGCGGATCAGGCCGGTTCGTAGGCGGCGTAGGCGCGCTGGATGGTGATCTGGTCGGCGAGGTACTTGGCGTCGTGCCACACGCCCCAGATGAAACTCGATCCGCGCCGGGACAGCCACGGCAGCCCGAGGAAGTAGACGCCCGGTTCCGACGACACACCGCGCTGATGACTGGGCCGTCCGGCCTCGTCGAAGGCGTCGACCTGCAGCCAGTCGTAGTCGTTGCCGAAGCCGACCGCCCAGATGATCGAGGTGATGCCCGCAGCGGCCAGATCGAGTTCGCGAATCGGGTTGCTGACGCAGTCCGGATCCGGTCCGATGTCCCGCGCGGATGGCTCCTCGGGCAGGTCGAGACCGTTGCGTTCGATGTAGTCGTCGGCCGCGTCGAGCATGCCGAGGTAGTTGGCGTCACCGTCGTCGATGTTCGCCTTCAGGTCGGCCCCGAAACGCATGATGCCGCCATCGAATTCGTCGGCGCGCCCGACGAGGGTGACGCCCTCGGCCGCCAGTTGCCGGAAGTCGACGGTGTGGCCGCCGTGGGCGCCGCTGACCGCGATGGTGACGTGTTCGGCACCGGCGGGCGGGGTGGCCGCGTCCCAGAGCCCGAGAACCCCGAGCCACCAGCAGAAGTCGCGGTCGCGGTAGCTGCGCGGCGGACGGTCGTGCGGACCGACGGCCAGGTAGACCTGTTTGCCGGTGCGGTTCAGTTCGTCGGCGATCTGCACACCGGACGATCCGGCGCCGATGACCAGCACCGCACCGTCGGGCAGTTGCCCGGGATTGCGGTAATCACTGGAGTGGATCTGCGTGATGCCGGCCGACTCGGGTACCAGCGTGGGAATGATCGGCTTCTGGAAGGCGCCGGTGGCCGAGACGATGAACCGGGCGTCGATGGTGCCGCCGGAGGTCTCGACGTGGAATCCGGTCCGGCCCTCGTTCTTGCGGACCTTGGTGACCTCGACGCCGGTGCGGATCGGTGCGCCGACCTTCTCGGCGTGCGCGGCGAGGTAGTCGGCCACCTCTTCTTTGCCGGCGAATGCATCAGGCGCGCAGTCGAAGTCGGATCCGGGGAAGCGATCATGCCAGGCGGGGCCGTTGGCGACGAGGGAATCCCAGCGCCATGACCGCCAGCGCTCGGCGACCCGGTCCCGTTCGAGAACCAGGTGCTCGATGCCCTGCTTGCCGAGATGTTCGCTCATCGCAATACCGGCCTGTCCGGCACCGATGACGAGCACCTCGACTGTTTCGTCGCTCACCACAACCTCCACCGCACTTGTTCGTGTTTGACCGTCTTCCATGATCCGGACATGCAAAGCATCTGTAAAGAAGATAGAATCTATATTCTAGATTGATAAATCAGATGAACCAATGCGTGAAGTCGCTACCGACTTTGTTACTCGTCGGTACGTTGTTCGATGGTATTCGCGCACCCGATCAAGGAGGTTGATGACCATGTCGGCCAAGGAGCCCTCCTTCACTCTGGTGCAGCTCCGGTACTTCGCCGCGGCCGCCGATCTCGGCAGCATGACCGCAGCCTCGAAAGTCCTCATGGTCTCGCAGTCCGCGGTGTCGACGGCGATCGCGCAGCTCGAAAAGGAACTCGGCGTGCAGTTGCTCATTCGCCAGCACGCGCGCGGACTGGAACTGACCCCCGCCGGCCGCAACTTCCGGCAGGAACTGCGCAGTTTCCTGGCGCACTCTGTGGAACTGGCCGACTCGGCCGCACGGCTCGGCAACTCCCTGATCGGGGATCTGACGGTCGGCTGCTTCTCGACGATCGCACCGTTCGGGCTCCCGACACTGCTGTCGGCGTACGAACAGCGCTTTCCGCAGGTGCGGGTGGACGTCATCGAGAGCGAACACGAGAACCTGACGCGCCTGCTGCGTGACGGCCGATGCGAGCTGGCGCTGATGTACGGCTTCGACCGCCACGACGGCATCACCTACCAACCGCTGACGATGAGCAGGCCGTATGTGATCGTCTCCGTCGACCACCCGATCGCGCGAGCCGGCCGCCGTGACGCCACGCTCAGTGAGTTCGCCACCGACCCGATGGTGCTGCTCGATCTGCCGCACAGCCGTGACTACTTTCTGTCACTGCCCAGGCGGGCCGGGTTCACCCCGCAGATACGTTTCCGCAGTACCGGTTATGAAACGGTGCGCTCACTCGTCGCCCACGGTTTCGGCTTTTCCATCCTCAACCAGCGGCCGGCCCACGACCTGACCTACGACGGGCGCCGCGTAGCCGCACTCGAACTGACCGACAGCGCGCCTGCGCTGGAGCTGGTGATCGCCCATCTGACGGGGGTGCGCCTGACCAATCGTGCGTCGGCGTTCAAGGAACTGTGCAAACGTCACTTCACGGCCGCCGAACGTACGGACGACACCGCTCACTGACGGGCGAAAACGATCTCACCGCCTGCCATGGTCGTCTGCACGGACAGTTCGCCGATGTCGTCGGCGGTGGTGATGTCGGCGTCGAGCACGATCAGGTCGGCGTCCTTGCCCACTTCGATGGTGCCGGTGCGGTCTGCGCAGTGGGTGACGCGGGCAGCGCCGGCGGTGTAGGCGTCCAGCGCGGTGCGCAACGAGATGGCCTCGTCGGCAAGCAGGGGAACGGTGCGGGCGTCCGGGCCGATCGCGTGCGGATCGGCCCGCGATCCGGTCCGGTGGACGGCGGTGTGGATGGCCCACAGCGGATTGGGGTCGGTGACCGGCCAATCACTGCCCATCGCGATCCGGGCCCCGGCGCGGACCAGTGAACCGAACGGAAAGTGCCGGGCGTCGCGGTCCGGGCCGAGCAGGGGCAGCTTGCGTTCGACGATCTCGATGTCCCGCCGGGCCCACAGGGCCTGAATGTTGGCCGTGACACCGAGCGCGGCGAATCGGGGGATATCCTGCGGGTCGACCACGTCCAGGTGGGCGATCTGATGGTTGGCGGTGGTATCGCCGCGGGCAGCAACCGCGGCGGCCAGTCCGTCGAGGCATTCGCGGACCGCGCGATCACCCACCGCATGCATGTGAACGTCGAAGTCGTTGCGCGCCAATAGTGCACACACCGTGGCGAGTTCCTCGGGGTCGATGAACGACAGGCCCCGCGGGTGTACGCCCTCGGGAGTGTTGCAGTACGGCTCCAGCATGGCGGCGGTGCAGTTCTCGCAGATCCCGTCCTGCATCACCTTCACGGTGTCGATGTGCAAGCGCGGACCGCGAGCGGCTGCGCGCCGTTCGAGGATGGTGTCGATCTGTGCCGGACCCTCCTCCGCGGTCCACCAGAGTGCGCCACACACATGTGCCACGAGCTCGCCGGCGGCGTCGGCGGCGAGATAGGTGTCGAGCGTGTCGGTCAGACCGAAGGCCGGGATGCCCACCCCCGCGTCCTGCCAGCCGGTGATGCCCACCGACAGCAGCCGCTGCTGCGCCAGGAGCAGCGCGTCGCGCAGCCTGCCGGGTCCGTACGCGGGGATGAGGGCGTTGACGGCATCGAAGGCGCGTTCGAACAGCACCCCGGTCGGTTCACCCGCGCTGTCGCGCTCGATCCGGCCGCCCTCGGGATCGGTTGTGTGGGAATCGATCCCGGCGCGCCGCAGGGCCTCGGAGTTGGCCCACACCCCGTGGCCGTCGTGGCTGGACAGAATCACCGGCCGATCGGCGACCACCGAATCAAGATCGTCCTTGGTGGGTAGTCCACCGGGGAAGGCGTCCCCGTACCATCCGCTGCCGCTCACCACCGGCTCGTCCGGGTGGGTGCGGGCATACTCGGCGACCGCGTCCAGGTATCCCCGGCGATCGTGGGGGAGTTCGGACAGGTCGCACCGCAGTGCGGCCAGACCCCCGGCCACCGGATGAACGTGCGCGTCGATGAACCCGGGCAGCAGGCTTGCACCGCGCAGGTCGTGAACCTGCGTTCCCGGTCCGAGGAGATCGGTGTCGACGCCGACACCGACCGCGGTGATACTCCGGCCCGTGACCGCTACCGTATCGGCGAATGTTGCCGTTGACGGCTGCCAGAGAGAAGCATTGGTGAAGACGTGATCGGCGGGCATATCAACCCCTGATGATCGGTGGTAACTGATGGATCCACCGTATCCCTCATAGGCCGTGCGTTACTGCCGTTCTATGCGACCGCTTCGGGCATCGCAGTCCGGGTGATCTGCCGCAGGGTGTCGGCGATCGCGAACAGGTCGTCGTCCTCGAACGGGGTGCCGTGGTCTGTGTACGGCGACTCGAAGAGCCGGCCCGGCTCCATGACCCCGTTGCGGGTGAGTTCGTCGACGATATGGCCCACGAACCGCACCTGCTCGACGGTGAACGATGTGCCGCCGAGATAGTGCTCGAACGCCTCGGTGGCGGCGGCGCGGTCGAGGCCGACGAGGCTGCGGACGAACAGGCCGAGCCCACCGGTCTGCTGCTGCGCCCACACGATGTCGTTCTCACCTCCGCCGGAGGCCAGCAGCATCTGTTCGAGCTCTCCGAGGTCGTCAGTGGTCAGTTGCCGATTACGGCGCAGCCGTTGCAGCGCGATGTTGTCGAGGTGTTCGCGCAGGTAGGCCTCCGCTTTGGAACGGAACCGCTCGAAGTTGGTGCCGGGGGTGATGCCGGGCAGATGAACTTCGACACTCTCGCCGAGGGTGTCCTCGAAGTCGGTGTACACCGGGTTGCGGCTGGTCTTCTCGATGAGCCGCACCAGGCTCCGCATTTTTCTCCGGGCTTCTTCGAGCATCGGGAGTGTGACATCGATCCACCATTCGTCGCCGGCCACCGATTCCAGCAGCACGGCCTGCTCGGCCACCGACGGGATCGTCGCAAGTGCGAGCAGGTCGGCTGCCACCTGCTGAACCGTTTGCCGGAGTCGTTCGGCGGCAAGGGTATCCGATTCCAGTTGGGCGAGTTGGCGGCGCAGCACGATGAGATCGAAACGTTTGGCCTCCTCGTCCTCGTCCCGTACCGACGAGGGCAGCCCAGCCAGCGTGCGCGCGGCCTCGGCGTCATCGGCGGTAAGCGTCTGCCACACGCCGGCCTGGGCAAACCGTTCGACGGTCTGCCGGTGTTTGCGGACGACGAAGTTGTCCAGGTTCATGCCGGCGACGATCTCGTGCAGCGTCGCGGTGGTGGCGGTGCGCAGCTCGGATTCGTTGTCGCCGAGTGCGGTCACCAGACTCAGGCGGGCCTCGAACAGTCGCTGCGACAACGACTTCTGGATATTTCCTTCTGATCCGGGCAGATTCTGGCTGAAATACTCGAGGTTGCCGCAGAAGTCGAATACGAAGAAGTCCTGTTTGTCCTTGCCGGGCTCGAACAGATCGGGGCACAGGCGGGTACCACGGCCGATCATCTGCCAGAACTTCGACTTGGACCGCACCTGTTTGAAGAACACCAGGTTCACCACTTCGGGCACGTCGATGCCGGTGTCGAGCATGTCGACGCTGATCGCGATATGCGGTGCTTTGTCCTTGATGGAGAAGTCGTCGATGAGCGACTGCGCGTACGGCGTGCCGTGGGTGATGACGCGCGCGAACCGCCCGGCGTGTTCGGGATAGGCCTGGTTGAACCGCTTTTCGATGAATTCGGCGTGCTTCTGGCTCTTCGCGAAGATGATCGTCTTACCGAGTCTGTCTCCACCGGCGACCCGGTAGCCCTGCGTCATGAGCGTCGACAGCACCTTGTCGACGGTGTCCTCGTTGAACAGGAACCGGTTGAGTTCTTCGGCGCCCACTTCGGCGGGCGGTCCGTCGTCGCCCCAGTCGAGGGCATCCCACTGGTCCTTCTCGTCGTCGGTGAGGTCGTCGTACTTGATGCCCGACCGCAGAAACTGGGTACCCACACTGATGCCCTTGGGCGGCACCAGGTATCCGGCGTCGACGGCCTCGTCGAGGCTGTACGCGTCGGTGGGGACGCCGTCTTCGAGATGGAACAGCCGGTAGGTGTTGTGGTCCACCTCGTCTTTGGGAGTGGCGGTCAGGCCCACCAGCAGCGAATCGAAGTACTCGAAGATCGCGCCGTACTTCGCGTAGACGGACCGGTGTGCCTCGTCGATGACGATGAGATCGAAATATCCTGGCCCGAAACGCTTCTGGTCGTCTACCGTATCGTCGATGAGGTTCATCATCGTGGGATAGGTGGATACGTACATGCGGCCGTCGGTGACCTTCTCGGTGACGAGATTGACGGTGGTGGAGCCGGGCAGATGCTCTTTGAACGCATTGGCGGCCTGGTTTACCAGGGCGGTACGGTCGGCGAGAAACAGCACCCGTTTGACCCAGTTGGCCTTCTGCAGCAGGTCGACGAGCGCGATGACGGTGCGGGTCTTGCCGGCGCCGGTGGCCATCACTAGCAGCGCCTCGCGTTGTTTGCTGTCAAAGGCGTCGCCGACCGCCTTGATGGCGCGGACCTGATAGGGGCGTCCGGCGATGCCGCTATTGACCGGGGTGGTGGCCAGCGGAATCCTGGTGTGGCGGCGCTGGATCAGTAGTTCGAGTTCGGCGGCCGTGTAGAAGCCGTCGATCTCGCGGGGCGGGTAGCCGCCTGCGTCATCCCAGATGCGATGTTCGTAGCCGTTGGTGTAGAAGATGACAGGCCTTCGGCCGAAACGTTTTTCGAGGCAATCGGCGTACAGTTCGGCCTGCTTCTGCCCGACCTCCGGCGACTTCGTGGTGCGTTTGGCCTCCACCACAGCCAGCGGCAGACCGTCGGCACCCCACAGCACGTAGTCGACGAAGCCTTTGCCGGTCGCGTTCGGCATGCCGGTGACTTCGTATTCACGATCGCGGTCCTGGTCGAGTGGCCAGCCCGCTTCGAGTAACAACTGATCGATGAACCGGTCGCGCGTGTCGGATTCGGTGTAGTCGCGGTCATCGGGTTTCGCGTCGGCCTGTGCGGCGGCGATCTTCGCCTGAAGGTCGGCGATCTCGGCGTCACGCGCCGCGAGCAGTTCGTCCTTCTCCGCCAGCGCCTTCGCACGCGCCTCGTCCTGTGCCCTGAACTTGGCCGCGATCTGGGCGAACTGCTCGCGCGACAACGGTGCGGCTCGCGCTGCCAGTTTCGGGTCGAACTGCGCGTGCAGCGGCACCGAATCCGGCTGTGCTGAATAGTGATACGACACCCACACCACAACATGGAACACTTCCCGCACGACGGCCAGTGACACCTCGGGCCGAATCTGCCGGTTCTCGTGCACCGCAGTATTGGCCGTCTTCCGGATCATCGTCATCTTCTGCGTAATACCTTGCGGTACTTTCGCTTTGAACGCCGAATCGCCGATCCGCGCAGCAAGATCGTCCCGGTAAGGAATGCGCAGCGACAGCACATCGTAGAGATACCCGACGACTTCCTCAACGACGCGCCGCGAGTAGAAGCACGCCGACCGCGGATCGGAATGCAGATACGACTCGGCCCGCGCACAGTCTTCGTGGACCGACGGCAATGTCTGGCGGACAAACGCGAAGTTACTCAAGACCGCAGAAGTCCCCGGTGAGTCGTTCCATCGGCTGGCCGATCATCGTTGCCGATGTTGTCGTCCGGAACGCCGGTCATTGCCACCACCTCCATGGGCGTCGATACTATCCGGCATGGGCTGATGCCGATGCTTTGACCTCGGGGTTCCTGCTGTGGAGGAGGCGCTTGAGATTTCCGCGCAGACGGCAGTGGCCACCAGTCTGAAGAGCAATCGAGCGTCACTCTCGGCGCGTTCTTCATGGCCGCCGCTGGGGACCGCTGTTGTCGATGATGGCGGTGTGGTGGTCGGGGCTCGTCCGTATACGGTGTTTGGCGCTATCAGGTGAGCAGATCCTCGACGGTCGGTACGGATGCTGCTCGTGTCAGCCAATTCTGGATCTGTTGGCCGTCGTCGCATCCGAGGATCCGCGCGCGGTCGGTGTCGGTGATCGTCAAGCTGCGGGATTCCAGGACCGTCAAAAGCGCCTCGGCTTTCCCTTCGGCCTTCCCTCGGGCCTCGCCGCGGGCCCGCTGTTCTTGGGCGTATTCGGTGTCGTCCGCCCAGGGGAAGTTGATGGTTGTCATGAGTTCCTCCAGATATTCTCGGGCGGATTTGGGCAGGATGAGTCGGCTCAGTACATCGTACAGTTCGTGGTCGGGGATGTCGGCGGCAAAGATCCTGGTCAGAGCCCTGAGGACGGCCCGGTTGTGGTGGTGGACCATCGCCGAGAGCATCATCAGGTCGGGCAATTCTCGTGCGGTATCCGGCTCGGCGATCGCTGGGATTGTGTCGGGTCCGATGACGGTTGGGGTGAGTGTTCCGGCTCCGAAGTCGATGGGGGTTGCCGCCCAGCGGGCGACTGTCGTGGTCGGGCAGAGCACGAGCAGGTGGACCGGGCAGGCGAGTCGTCGGTAGAGGGCGATGACGTAGTGCGGCCAAGTGAGGTGTTTGCTGTCACCGGCGCCGAGTTGGTGTAGACGCCGTAGTGCGCGGTATTGGGATTTTCCCAAAATACCAGTACGATCGACCAGGTGGACAACTCGATTGGCGACCGTGTAGCACGTCTGATTCCGCGGGGCGAGCAGGGGCGTGTGGCTGCTGCTGTCGGGATGACGCCCGACGCGTTGTCGCGGGCAATTCACGGTCAGCGCGGTTTCGGTGCCGCGGAGCTGATGAGGATTGCGGACCACTTCGACGCTGATCTGCACACCCTCATCTCGGGCGAGCCCGATCCGAGGCGGCCGCGGCTGGTGGCCCGACACGACTACGACCAGAGCACGAGAACCCGATCGATCCCTGGTCATAGCGCCGATCGGCCGATCCTTGATGACATCACGCTCGCATACCGCCAGGCGTTACTCGCACCGCGCGAAGGCTGGAGCGCACCGTCCGACGTCGAAGCCGCGAGAACGCAGCTCGGTGCCGGGTTTGTGCGGCCATTCGTCGAACGAATCGAGGAGAGGCTGGGTATCGAGGTTGTACGAGTCGGTGAACTGTCCACCGCCTACAGCTTCATTGTCGACGGCCGGCCTGTGATTGCGATCCCGGCCACGGCGAGCTGGTTCCGTGAAAATTGGAGCATCGCACACGAACTCGGCCACCTGGTGCTCGGTCATCACGCCAACCCGGAAACCCGCGATGCCGACGAACGAGCGGCCCACGGATTCGCGGCCGAACTTCTCCTGCCCGCCGCCGATATGCGTTCCCTGGACTGGCAAGGTGTCACGCCGGCCGATCTGGCTGCGTGGATATGGGATCTTGGGGTCTCAACCGAAGCGCTCGCCAATCGCCTTGAGTCGCTGGGCATCGAGTCGCCGGTTGTTCGTGATTGGAGCGGGTACACAACTCAACGCTTACTGCGCCATCATTGGGTGCCGAGCGAAGCCGACGACCCGATCACAATCCGGATGGACGCTGCGGCTGTTCGGCGATTCCCGGTCGCACTACAGACCGCCCACCTAGACCGCATCGCACGGGGTGAGGTCGGCAAGGGTATCCTGGCTTGGATGCTCGGCGTAGCTGACGACTCACTGGAGGTGGAAGAGCCGACGCCGCGCCCCGGGGTGTCGACGTCAGATCTGCTTGACGCACTCGGGATCTGATCGGCGCGGATGGTGATCGTCTTCCCGGATAACACTGCCCTCATCAACTTCGCAGTCATCGGTCGGATGGACCTACTTGAGAGACTGGTCGGGCGCAACGGAAGCTGGTGTCGGACCGTGTCGGAGGAGTGCGACGATTGGTCACGCAAGCCGAATCTTGCGGATATGCGGCGAGCGCACGATATCTTCGGTGAGCCACTCACGCCGGAGAATCCGCGTGAACATGCGACAGTGCTGCGGTATCGGGACATGCTTCGAACACCGGGGCAGCCACGAACTCAGAACCTGGGGGAGGCTGAGACGCTGGCCATCATTGAATGCCGAAACATTCGCGCGCTGTTCGTCACCGACGATCAGTCCGTCGGTCGGGTGGCGCCACCTGGCAGTCCGAAGGTCGTAGGAACGTGGGAATTGCTCAGAGCATCTCATCGGCGTGAGTGCGTGACAGCAGACGAGCTGTGGGACTACTCGCGCCGCCTGCATGAAGCAGAGCGGCATACACCACCGACCGGCCCATTCGACCGCGGTGCATTCAATTCCTGGCTGCGAGGCTGACGTACTGCGGCGACGATGGGGCGTCCGTGGGGCAGTTGCCCCGAACCAGCTCACCTTCATTCGAATCGACACGCCATGAGGAGAGTGCCAACAATTGATGCTTCTCAAGTTCCAAAGTAGATCAACTGGCAGTCGAGGCACGTGCTCGCGAGTCTCTGACTCACGGCGAGAGCGGTGTCACATCAGCAGGTTTCAGTCGTTGTTAGCGATCCCCACACCTCATAGCTGGCGGTGTGGGGGCTCCCTGACATGTTGGAGGGCGAGAGTGAGGTCCCGGAGACTCGGTCGAGCGTAGAATCGACTTGTGACTGTGGCATGCCTCCCGTGAACCGGTCCGGGGTGTTTTAGAGTCCTGATTGCCCTGATGAGGGCACAGAAGGGACGATGAAGGACATGGCAGGACGCAAACGCCACACGGCCGAGGACATCGTGCGCAAGCTGCGGCGCGCCGATGAGCTCGCGGCCGAGGGTAAGACCGGTGAGCAGATCGCGAACGAGTTGGAGGTGTCGGCGGCCACCTTGTACAACTGGCGCCGCACCTACGGCGGCATGGACACCGACGCCGCCAAAGAGCTCAAGGAGTTGCGCGAGCAGAACGGGCGCCTCAAGCGGCTGCTGGCTGATGCGGAGTTGGAGAAGGACGCGTTGCGGGAGATCGTCAAGGGAAAATTCTAGGCCCGGCCGCCAAACGCGCCGCCATCGACATACTCAAAGAGGTGAAGGGTATGTCAGAGCGTATGGCGTGCAAGGTGGTTGGGCTTTCCCGCTCAGCGTATCGACGCCTTCCGCAAGCACAGACCCCCGCTGATCCGGATGCGGATCTGCGCTCTGATCTGCGCACGTATGCCGACAAGAATCCCCGGCATGGGTCCCGGCGGGCGTGGGCGCATCTGCGGTTCGACAAGGGTATGACGATCAACAAGTAGAAGGTGCACCGACTGTGGAAGGAGGAAGGGTTGCAGGTTCACCGGGCGCCGCGGCGCAAACGTGCCGGGCAGTCCTCGGTCCCGGTGATCGAGGCGGATGCTCCGAATGTGGTGTGGGCTTTGGATTTTCAGTTCGATGCCACTGTTGGTGGGCGTAAGATCAAGATTGCGTCGATGGTTGATGAGCACACGCGGGTCTCGTTGCTGGACATCGTGGATACCTCGATCCCAGCTGAGCGGCTCGTTGCCGAGCTCGAGCAGGTGTTTGCGGCCGTCGGCGGAGCGCCGAAGGTGTTGCGGATGGACAGTGGACCGGAGTTCATATCGCATGCGTTGCAACAGTTTTGCGACGGGAAGGTAGGTATCAGCTACATCCCGCCGGGCACGCCATGGAACAACGGGTTCGTCGAATCGTTCGGGCAGTCGTCTTCGGGATGAGTGTTTGAACCGCAACTGCTGGACCAGTGTGTTGGAGGCCCGGGTGGTGATCGGGGATTTCAAGGACGATCACAACCGTCGGCATCGGCACTCGGCGTTGGGTTACAAGACCCCGGCCGAGTACGCTGCCGGATGCACCTGCACCCACCACCCGGTGGTGTGTGAGATCGCGTGAGCGATCACCTGTAGGAACTGGCTCTACAACGGCCTGGACCGACTATCGGGGACCTGCCAGGACGAAGTCTGCAGCACGGGAATGGTGTCGGATTCGGGCTTGTGGAAGGCGAACGCCACGCCTACGGCCGCCGGCGGTAGCCCTCGGTGCGAGTGACGTGGTTTTCGAGACGAAGGGGCGTGGAACTGGCAGGACTTGGCGGCCGACCTCGTAGCAATCACAAGGTTACGGTGAATGAGCAGCAGCTCGTATCGTCTCGACGGCGTCGAGCATCCCGTATCGTCGTCCGAGTACATCGAGTACATACTCGAAGGTTTCCGGAGGATTGGTGCGGCGTCTGATCATCGTCTGCAGCGCACGAACCGCAGCGTCAGGCGACACCGCGACAATGTCGGCGACGAACAGGGCAGGTCTGACAACGCGGATCCGATCGGGTACTTTCCCTCGGGGAAGATCTGAGATGTTGTCGGACACGATGGCTTCTGCACCACCGACAACCGCTGCTGCCACAAGGTGCTCATCGTCTGGGTCCGGCAGCCCGAACGAGCCGTCCAGCACCCGGAGACACAGGCGTCACTGAATGCGGCTGCCATCTGCTCGACAAGGTGCGCTGCGCGCGCCGCGGCATCGCCAGGATCGATGCCGCGGTCAACGAGTTTGAGCGTCTCGTGAAACTCGAGTTCTTCCAGGACGGCATCTGACCATACGGGGCGGTATAGACTCTCGGCTGCGAGCGAGAGAAGAAGGTCTCGTTGCAAGCTTGGCCACAGGACACAGGTATCGAGTACGGCTACAAACATGGCTGATCGTGTCAGCCGACCTTCTTCGACGTCTTGCGACGTGCCGCGACGGCCTTACGGACCTCACGCAACTGCTTGCGGACGACCGCTGGGTCGTCTTCGGCGTCGATGGCCACCGA
Source organism: Gordonia sp. (in: high G+C Gram-positive bacteria) (assembly GCF_020438995.1). Lineage (GTDB taxonomy): Bacteria > Actinomycetota > Actinomycetes > Mycobacteriales > Mycobacteriaceae > Gordonia. The sequence continues at coordinate 13,592 of NZ_JAGQTN010000121.1, read as the reverse complement.
TGTCGCGGCGATGGCATCGTACTGCTGTGTCCGGCGAGCATCCCGGTAGGCGAGCACATCATCGAGCAGCAGCCGATGCCGATTGCCGACCCGCTCAGCATTGATATGTCCGTCGTTGATCAATCGGACGATGGTCGGCCGACTCACACCGAGCAGGTCGGCGGCCTGCTGCGTCGTGAGAGTCATGCTCTGCGGCGCCACGGTGACAGCTCGACCCTGTGACATTGCCTCGACCACCCGCTTGAGAACCTGGTGAAGGTTCCCGGGAAGCTCGATTCGATCGTGCCCGTCGTCCCCGACCAGGGCATACGAAGACGAGGCGGTCATCCCCGCTGAACGTTCATGGGTCTGTAGGAAACTCAGCACTGGCGCGAGCTGATCAACATGCTCGGGCAGGAACGTCTCAGACGAGAGCTGAGATTGCGTTGTCATGCCGGACCACCTCTCTGAACGAACAAAACGAAAACTATTTCGATACGTTCGAATATTTCAGATTGCGGCGAAGAAGTCCACTACAGCGGTGCATGAACTGTCGATACGAGCACCTTCGCGCGCATGGGGGGTCAGGCTACGAGGATGGCGAGTCATTTGGCGGGCGACGATACGGGACCACCGAAACGGACTGACCTGGCTATCGCTGTTGTCGCCAGCCGTGATGCCGATATTGTGGACAACTGCGCAGTCGCCCACATTTCGGTGCGGTCCTATGCAGTTCGCCCGGACGGGCTATTTGTGGAGGTTGCCCGGCTGAAATAGTGTCGGGCGGTGGCCAACTACTCCTTCGGCGACCAGCATCAGGCTCCGGGCTTCGTCGAACCGCCGAGCCGAGAATCCGACGGCCGGCGAAAGTCGTGGATACGGCTCATCGTCGGAGCCTTCGCAATCCTGCTCGTCGGGGTGGCCTCCGGAGCGCTGATCGGCGGCCAGACCGGGGACGACGGCGGGACCCGGCAGGCAGCCCAGGCGATGACCGTAACGGTCACTCAGACCGTGCACGAGACCGAAGCCGTCGAAACAACCAAGCGGGTGACCGAGACCGTCACCGCCACGCCGACCACAACGGAAGACGAGGATTCGGGCGACACCTTCGGTGACGGCACCTGGATGGTTGGCGAGGACATCAAGGCCGGAACTTACCGGACCAAAGGTGATCCTGATGGCTGCTACTGGGCTCGGCTCAGCGGAACCAGTGGCGAGTTCACCGATCTCATCGCGAACGGCAACCCCACGGGACCGACGACCGTCACCATCAGCGCAACTGACGTTGCGTTCGAGACGCGTGGATGTGCTGCCTGGCGGCCGGTCTCGTAGTTAGCGGACCTGCCATCGACGTCCGCTCCTCCCGTGGTCTGGCGCAGGTCAAATGGAAGAGCGGGGCCACACGTCTCCCAGACGTTCAGAACCTTGTGGGCGCACACGGCACTGGCTCAGACGAGCTCGTCTTCTTCAGCGCGTCCGGCTGCAGCACGCAAGCTCTGGACTACGCCGACGAGGTGGGCGTGGCACTGTTCACGTACGACCCAGCGGGCGCGGCGGAGGCCGCGAACCCCGAGGCGAAGCGTATGTTGGAGCGAGCGCGCCCACGACGGGGACGAGATCGTGGACTGGGTGTTCGTGCTGGTGCTCGGAGGTCCTACTGTGTGGCTGTGGGTCGGAGCATCGTTCCTAAAAGTCTGACCGAAAGCTACGTCTGAGAGTAGAGTTTCGTGACACAAGACCCATAGCTGAGGGGAACACATCATGCCGACCGTTTCGTACAAGATCCGCAAGGACGACACTGAAGGTGAAGCCAGGTTGCAGGCAGCCGGGTGGACAGAAACTGATCTGGTTCGTGACGGTGAAGACGATTACGTGATCTATCTGCTCGAGTTTGAATCTTGGGCGGATGCCGCGGCCACGGTGGCAGCTATTCCAGACGCAGCGATTCTAGTGGATTCGAGCAAACGACCGCTACCACGAGACGGCCTCCAGGCTTTCATGACGCAGGAGCCGCACAGTGCTGTTAGCACGCTCTCTTCCGTCTTTGAGAAGATTCCAGAGTCGGATGCGAAGATCCGTCGCAGATACTTACGAGCCGTTGCCTTGATGGCGGAGAAGCTAGTTGAGCAGGCGGAGGCTTGGAAGAAGCTAGCGTTTTTTGCCGCCGGGCTTTCGGTAGCGTTACTCGTATTTTCAGGTTTCGTGATCCGGGACGTGGCCGGGAAGGTGCAGGCGAGTGCAAGTGTTGGCTATCAGCTAATTGGAGTCATCTTTGCGCTCACGGTATTTGTCGCTTCTCCGGGCGTACTGTTTCTCTTAGGGCGTCCACTCAAGGGGGTTGATGAGTGGACACCTGACGGCGTTATGAAGAGCGAAAAGGGTGGTAAGGGTGACGATGTTGACAAGGCGGACGAAGAGAAGAAGTAGGATAGACAACCCCCCGACGTGATTTCTGGCGGTAGTTAAAAAGAGCGGGCAGTGCCGTACCGTGGTAGCAACAGCGCAGTCGTCGGCTTGCCCGACCAGGGTGTCGGTCCGTTCAGCTGGTCGGTGCCTCATCAAATCTACAGCTCTTGCCAGTCAGTTGACGGGCTCGGTGTCGCCATTGATGGCTAAATAGTGATCCATTGTGACCCGCGATACGAACACTGGTGGCAGAACTACGAACGCTTCACACGTTGGTCAATCCAGTCAATGAATTCGACTGCTATACATGCGCACTTCCTTACGTCCTCGGCGCTTCCAGATATCAGTCCATCCGTCACAGTGAGGCCTGAGCGCTTAATGTTTGCCCGGACCTCTTGATTCTGGAGCTGGCGCTTTGTCAGTTTCCCTTGGCCGTGTGCCCACGCATTCCTTGCCTCGACGAAACCCATCCACTCCTTCCATGAATCGGTGCTGCCATATTCCGGATCCAACCAGATTTTAATGAACTCCAGCCTTCCCTTCCATGTGCTCTCGAGGGGCTTTCGAACAGATTCTCGAACGATCTTCGGTATCGGTTCTACACACATCGACGAAACAGTTTCGGCGTGATCAATGAACGATTCGGCAGCGAAGGCTTCTACGTAACTGGCGATCTCACATATTGCGGACAGTACTGCTCTCGAAGGTTCATTGCCAGTTTGCTGCCAATCTGCAATATTTGAAGTAGTCCTCTGTGTCCTATCGTAAGCTGCCAATGCCAGCCAAACGAATTCGCACACATCCTCGGCGTACTGCGATCTTACGCCACTTTCATTCATAACGACTGGGCCCATTTCCGCACTATGGCATCGAACTGGTCCCCACTGTCATTGTTTTCTTTGTTCGTGTTTCTGAGTTTTCCGAGTGTCGCAGCTGTATACTGCTGGCTGTAAGGCCCTTGTTTAGAGTTGAGGCGTATCCAGTCCTCCTTGGTTAGGGCTCCGTTAATTGCCAATGCCCAGGTGGCATGGGAGGAAACGACCGCATCGTTGTGCCATGTTAGAGTCCTAATCCAGTCCCTCACCTCTGGATTTATATCGTCAGATCCCCAGGGAAGTGAAGCGTGTTCGCTCGCAGGGTTGCTCAGTCCGTGGCACAGCCACAATGATGTCCATTTACTCAGGGATGCGTTCTTTATGATCTGAATTACCGTGTTATCGACTGCTTTTGCGTGTGTTTCCGACATCACATAGAGGTAGTCAGCGACTTGGTGTGCCATCTGAGGTTCCATTAGTAGAAGGTCGGAGATATAGACCAGTGCTGCGGGGTCTTTAGCTATGGTGACGACAGCCAGTGCGAGTCCCAGATCGAGTCGGACGGGCTGTGGTATTTGATCATTGTCGCGGTTGTGCGCAATGTCTTTGGCCCACGCATCCATCTCGTCCAAAGCGACCCCGCAGAACACGGATATATCTGCCGGTTCATGCACCTCGAAGCTGTAGAAGTCGACTGTTGTCAATTCTTCCCGCTTCTGTTCCCATGCTTCGGTGAGGAAAGCGTGCTGTCGACCTCGACTTTCTACGTATCTGTCTCTACTCATGACGTATGTCTTGCGCTCGTTGACGAATAGCCCCATCGATCGAACCTCTTCATCGAAGATCTCGAGTGAGTTGATCGCATTCTGATAGCTAGACGCACCAATGCGGAAGTCGTCGGAGTATCTCCAGACGGATAGGCCGCGGCGGCGTAATCTGCGTAAGAGCGTATCTGCGTAAGTGTCAGCGAGCCTATCGCTAACCGTACTTCCTTGAGGGAGACCACCTACGTCAGGAGAGATTCCGTGTAGAAAGTCATTTAACCAGTTGATAGTCGACCACTCGCCGGTCCTGGATAGAAGAACGCGGGAAAGTCTATCAATTTGAATTGAGGAGTAGAAGTTTGCGAGATCTGTGACAATTACGAAGTCGTCGCCATTTTCGACTGGCGCGCTAGTGAACGACGAGAAGTCGCCTTTTCCTCGCTCTTTGGCGAGTCCTGCGTCAAGGAGTCTAGCAGCTGATCGATAGAGGACGCGCTCTGGCAGCGGTATCGCGGCTACGGGCCGCCGTCCGTGACGCCATTTGCTGGCCGCGAGTACTGGTGCAGCCTCAGTGCCCACGTTACCCTCTTTGGCTCGGGTATCAATGATCTGAGCAACCTCGTCGAGATGGTTCTCGGCGGCCAGATCGCCGACTTGGACGGGCAGGAGGTCTCGCTGTGCGCTGGAGATTTCGGTTTCGAGTGCCGCACGGACGTCCATCCGTTCGAGGAGACTGGGATCAGCTTTACGCATGCGTCTACCGTAGTGCATCGGGTAGCCATGTCTGACTACAGGGCTCCACGGAAGGCGCGGGATTGGAGTGATATGAAGAGATCGTTGTCGGCTTCCAAAACATGCTCAGTCTCTATCCGTTGATAGTGGATTGATTCCAGTATAGATTGGAAGGATTTGCGAACTGATGCCGGAAACTGCGCGATCGCTATTCTTTGCATCTCGGTTGCGTTGATGTTGGCCTGGTTTACTGCAGTTTTCGCTAATTTCTTCCGGACTGCTTTCCCGTGTGGGCTCCTCAGATACGCCGACACAAACTCGGCAGATGCGGAGTCGTCGAAGCGAACTCTGACGAGGTACCCCGCCAGGGCAAGCGGCTCGTCCGTCCGAATCACCGCGGCTTTGCCGACTTTCTCCTTGCTATTGGTTCGGTTGAACACCATGTCACCACGCCTCACGGTGTACTTGGGGATCTCTGCAGGTGTGAGGTCGATGTACTTCAGATCGGAGAGGTCGAGGTGGCCGTCATCGGTGACATTACCCATACGAAGAATCGGCCATTCACCGGTGTCGCCCGCCTTGCCGGACGTTCCGTAATCGACGTTTGTGGCAAGTTCACCGATCGTTCCCATCGACCAGTGGGTCGGCCATAGCTGGGGAGGTCCGAACGTTTCGAGGAAAGTCGCATCGGCCAGCGAGTCGAGGTGGGTGAGGACTTGGCGGCGTTTGGTGCGGAGGGTGTCGGCGTGGTCGAGGATTGTGGCGATGCGGCGTTGTTCGGGGAGGGAAGGAAGGGGGATCGGCCACGCCTTGAGATCTGCTTGGCCGATATTCATTTGCGTTCCGCCGCGGCCCAAGGCTTGCAGCCTTGGGCGCTGGGCAAGTAAGTAATGGAACAGATAACGTCGGTCAACTAGGTCTTCCCGGGGCTTCGCGAAGGCGATTGCTTGAGACGTTGCCATCTCGGTCGCGGCAATACCGAGTTTGCCGATTGAGCCGTACATTGCGACGAGGAGTGTTCCGGGTGGAACGATCTTGGCTGCGCTGTTGGCAATCCCGTCGGCAGTGAGCGACTCTTTGGCACTCGTGACGATGCCATCGTTCAAGTCTGCGATCGACAGCCACGGTGTCCCGTCGCCGAAGTATTCGGGGATACTTCGTTTTGGCGTGCCGCCACTGCCCCACTGAGCGACATCTCCAAGTGTTACCTCTGTCGACACAGCATCGCTTTCAGCTCGGCGATGCCCTGTGTGATTTCGGCATCTAACTTTTCGATGTCGGCGATGATGTCCAACGGTGGGCGGTGCTCAACTTCGTCGTATTCGATCTCTTTGTAGCGGTTGAGGGACAGGTCGTAGCCCTGGGCGATGATGCCGGCTTTGGGGACGAGGAAGGATTGGGCGGTGCGGGGGCGGTCGGCCTCGGCGTTGAGGTTGTTCCAGCGGGTGAGGACGTCGGGGAGGTCGTTGGCGTCGACGGGGTTGCGTTTGTCGTCGAGGGAGAAGCCGTCGGCTTGGACGTCGTAGAACCAGACGTTGTCGGTGCCGCCGGAGTTGGTTTTCGTGAAGAACAGGATGGCGGTGGAGACGCCGGCGTAGGGGCGGAAGACGCCGGAGGGGAGTTTGACGACGGCGTCGAGTTTCTGGTCGTCGACGATGATCTGCCGAAGAGTCTTGTGCGCCTTTGAAGATCCGAACAGGACACCGTCGGGGACGATGACCGCGGCCCGGCCGGCCGGCTTGAGGAGTTTGAGGAACAGGGCCAGGAACAGGAGTTCGGTCTTCTTCGTTTTTACGACGCGTTGGAGGTCTTTGCTGGTGGCTTCGTAGTCGAGGGAGCCGGCGAACGGGGGATTGGCGAGGATCAGGGTGTACTTCTCGGCGTCGTCGCTGGCGCCTTCGGAGAGGGAGTCGCGGTAGCGGATGTCGGGGGACTCGATGCCGTGCTGGAGCATGTTCATCGAACCGATCCGCAGCATCGTCGAATCGAAGTCGTAGCCGTGGAACATCGAATTGTGGAAATGGTTGCGCTGCTTGGCATCGAGAAGGGCGTCGGTGTGGGTGTCGCGGATGTACTCGCTCGCCGCGACCAGGAAGCCCGCGGTGCCGCATGCCGGGTCGCAGATCTCGTCGGCCGGGCCGGGCGCGGTCATCTGCACCATCAGGTCGATGATGTGGCGGGGAGTGCGGAATTGGCCATTCACGCCGGCGGCGGCGATCTTCGACAGCAGGTACTCGTACAGGTCTCCGTTGGTGTCGCGGTCGGCCATCGGGATGTCGTCGAGCATGTCGACGACCTTCGACAGCAAGGCCGGGGTGGGGATGGTGAAGCGGGCATCACGCATGTGGTCGCTGTAGGTGGTGCCGTCACCGAGCGACCGCAGGAGTGGGAAGACGTGGTTGGCGACGGTGTGGTGCATGACCTCGGGAGAGGCATTCTTGAACTGGGACCACCGCAGGTGGGTTTGGTCTGGGTCGAAGACCGGGTTCTCGAGGGGTTTGCCGGTGATGTTCGCTTTGCGTTCGGCGAGCGTCTGGACATCGTCGAGGCGGCGGATGAACAGCAGGTAGGTGAGTTGTTCGATGACTTCGAGGGGGTTGGAGATGCCGCCGGACCAGAAGGCGTCCCAGATGCGGTCGATCTTGCTTTTGAGCTCACCGGTGATCACCCGGACAACTCTAATGGACACCACCGACACCGCCGGTCTCAGAGCCAACACATCGACCACTCCCGCGACCGAAACTTCGTCCCGCTCTTCCGATATCGCGACATCCGAAGAGCGGGACGAAGTTTTGGTCGCGGGAAGGCTGGTCAGGTGGGTGAGTCGAAGGGGTTGATGATTGGGGTGCCGGCACCTTGGAAGTCCGCGACCTTGCGGGTCGCTATCGGGTAGTTTGACACCTTGCAGATAGCAGCGGTCATGGTGTCTTCGACGCCGACGTGGACACCCTTCGATTCTCGCTCTGCGCGAATGGCGGCGTAGTGCTCAGCAGCGGCAGGGCCGAAGCTGAGTAGACGATCACCGGCCTGCGTCACGAGTGCGGTGACCGCCGCATCCAGTGCGTGCCGCCGACGTCCGACGGGAAGCCGGTACACCCCATAGCGAAGCTCCGCGACCGTGAAGGTCGTAATCGCGAGTTCAGGTGCGTGCGCCGCAAGCCAACGGATCACACGGTGATCCGGCTGAGGTCGCAGAGGTTCGGACAGGATGTTGGTGTCAGCAACAATCATCAGGCGAGATCGACGTGACGAGCGGCGGAGCGGTCGGGCAGGGTGAATTCACCACGAAGGCTCTCAGCACTGGCAAGCCATCCCGTGATGAAGTCCTGCTCCGAGGCGACGGCGTTCTGCAAGATGTCACGCACCTCCGCTTCCATGGATCGGTCGTTGCGGGCGGCCCTGGCTTTGAGGGCACGTTGCGTCTCGTCCGGGAGATTGCGAATCGTCAGCGTTGCCATGGTTACCTCCAGCTAGCAACGCTAGCAAGAGTGGGCTCGCCTGTGAACGGGTTAACGCGGTGTCGTTTGGGAGCCTCGGGTCGCCGGACCCTTCGTGACCCTCGCTCCTTCGTCGCTTCGGCCTCAGGGATCAAGATGGTTGGTTCTTCGCTCCTTCGTCGCTTCGGCCTCAGGGATCAAGATGGTTGGTTCTTCGCTCCTTCGTCGCTTCGGCCTCAGGGATCAAGATGGTTGGTCCTTTGCTCGTTTTTTGCTTCGGTTTCGGGGATCGAGACGGTTGGTCGCTCTGGTCGTGGGGATCGAGAAGGTGCTCGATGTGGTGGTGTATCTCGTCAGAGGAGGTCGATGCCGCCGGGGGTGAGGTCGCGGCGGCGATAGCATTCGGTGGCCAGGAGGGTGCGGCGGATCTCGGGGGGCAGAGTCATCAGGGCTTTCATGGCGAGGCTGCGGTCCATCTCCGTGTGGTGGGCGCTGATCGCGGACTCCTTGCGGTCGACGATCGCGGCGGACTCGATGTCGACGCGGAGATCGACCTCGTGGTCCGGGGTGCCCTGTAGCCGTTCTACCGGCATGTCGTCGAAGACGTGCTCCCAGAGGATGTCGATCATCCATGCCGTGGCAGTGACCTCGTAGATGGACTTGACCTGCCACGGATCGCCCAGGCGTCGATAGATGTTGGGGACTGCGGCGGCGCGGGCGGCGGCGTCGGCGAGGCGGTGGGTGTGGATGTGGTCCTGATGGCCGTACACACCGATCGGGTCGTAGGTGACCACTGCGTCCGGGCGCAGCCGGCGGATGTGCTCGACCATCACCCGGACCTGCGAATCGAAGCGGGCCTCACAGAAGCGGGGCGCGCCCGGCGCCGACTCGGGGATCCTGTCGTCGGCATAGCCGAGGGCGATCGGCTCGCGCGGCAGGCCGAGAATCCGGGCCGCGTCCACCACCTCGGCGTGCCGGCTCGTACCGGGCGCCCACGTACATACGATGAGATCGGCGTCCCCACCTGCGGCGATATGCCGCGCGATCGTGCCGCCCGTCCACAACGACTCGTCGTCGGGATGCGCGTGCACGAACAGCAGTCGGGGGGCCACCCAGCCACCATAGAAGGACCGGGCCCGTGCTGACAGGGCCTTCGGCGTCGTGTCGGCACCGCCAAGTAGAATTTCGGCGCGTTCGCGATCGCGAACACGTGGTGAACAGCGTCCCAGAACAGGACGCCAGAGTGAGAACAGCGGAGGTATTTCGGTGAGTGCGCAACCAGAGGTCCACGAGTTTCAGGCGGAGTCCCGTCAGCTGCTCGACCTGATGGTCCATTCGATCTACTCCAACAAGGACAGCTTTCTGCGGGAGCTGATCTCCAACGCATCGGACGCGCTGGACAAGCTGCGCCTGGCATCGTTGCAGGACAAAGACCTCGACGTCGATGCCAGTGACCTGCACATCCAGCTCGTGCCGAACACCGACGACCGGGTGCTGTCCGTCGTCGACAACGGCATCGGCATGAACCGCGACGAAGTGATCGGGCTTATCGGCACCCTCGCGCGCTCCGGCACCGCCGAACTGCGCCGCAAACTCGCCGAAGCCAAGGACTCCGCTGCCTCCGAAGAGCTGATCGGCCAGTTCGGCATCGGTTTCTACTCGACGTTCATGGTCGCCGACAAGGTCACCCTCGTCACCCGCAAAGCCGGCGACACCACCGGCACCCGCTGGGAGTCGACCGGCGACGGCACCTACACCATCGCCGACGTCGATGACGCCCCGCAGGGCACCTCGGTGACACTGCAACTCAAGCCGGTCGACACCGAAGACCACCTGTACGACTACGCCGACCAGCACAAGCTGCGCGCCCTGGTGAAGAAGTACTCCGACTTCATCTCCTGGCCCATCCGCATGGACGTCGAGAAGACCACGACCACCCCGGCCGAGGAGGAGGACGCCGAACCGGTCACAACCACGACCGTCGAGGCCGAAACCCTCAACTCGCGGAAGGCATTGTGGGCCAAGTCCAAGGATGAGGTCAGCGACGAGGAGTACAAGGAGTTCTACCGGCACGTCGCACACGCCTGGGACGACCCGCTCGAAACCATCCCGTTCAAGGCCGAAGGCACCTTCGAATATCAGGCGTTGCTGTTCATCCCGACGCAGGCGCCGTTCGACCTGTTCATGCGCGAACGCACCACCGGGGTGTCGCTGTACGTCAAACGCGTCTTCATCATGGACGACTGCGAAGAGCTGATGCCCGAATACCTGCGGTTCGTCAAAGGTGTGGTGGATGCGGCCGACCTGTCGCTCAACGTCTCCCGCGAGATTCTGCAGCAGGACAGGCAGATCCGTGCCATTCGTCGTCGTCTCACCAAGAAGGTCATCTCGACCGTCGCCGACATCCAGTCGACCCGGCCCGACGACTACAAGACCTTCTGGCAGAACTTCGGCCGTGTGTTCAAGGAAGGCCTCGTCAACGACTTCGACAATCGCGACGCCATCCTCAAGGCGTCGTCATTCGAGTCCACCAATTCTGACGAAGCGCTGACCACACTCGCCGACTATGTGGGCCGCATGGTGAGTGGACAGAAGTCGATCTACTACATGACCGGCGAATCGCGCAAGCAGATCGAGAACTCGCCGCATCTGGAAGCGTTCCGCGCCAAGGGAATCGAAGTTCTGCTGCTCAGCGACCCGGTCGATGAGATGTGGTCGGCGTCGGGAATCGAGTTCGAGGACAAGAGCTTTGTGTCGATCGCCAAGGGTGCGGTGGACCTCGACGAACTCGATGACGCCGACAAGTCAGAATCCGAGGACGCGAAGGCCAAGGACGCAGCCGAATACGGCGATCTGCTGACCTGGCTGGGTGAGGCGCTCAGCGACGACGTCACCGAGGCGCGTATCTCGCACCGGCTCACTGAGTCGGCGGCCTGCCTCGTCGGCGACACCTTCTCGATGTCGCCGCAGCTGGAGAAGCTGTATCGGGCATCAGGTCAGGACGTTCCCAAGACCAAGCGGGCGCTGGAGATCAATCCCGATCACGCGTTGGTCAAGGGGCTCAACGAGGCGTTCGCGGCGTCGGCCGATCACTCCGAACTTGAGCCGACGGCTCAACTGATCTACGGGATGGCGGTGCTTGCCGAGGGCGGTGACCTGCCCGATCCCGCCGGGTTCGCCAAGCTGCTCGCTGCGACGCTCACCGCTGCGATCACGACGTAGGGTACGGCCCGCCGGTTGAGGTGAGACGAGCGCGCTCGTTGCTTGCGCTCGTCACACCCCAACCGGCAGAGCCGGGGCACCTCAACCAGCAGCGGTGGGGCAGGTTCGGGGCTTACCAGCCGCCGACGGCGCGGACTGTGGTGTTGTTGGCGCGGTGGGTGGGGCGGATGTGTACCCCGTGTTCGCGCGCGGCGAGGCTGAGCAGGCGCGCCCACTCGGTGTCGGTGGCGGAGACATCGTCGTCCTCGCCGGGTCTGACGAGGAGGAATGCGACGGAGGTGTCATCCTCGCAGATCTCGGCGATCGTGCGCATCAGCAGATTGATTCCGTGCGGATCGGGGCGGATCGCGAGGTCGACGGTGTTGTGGGCGGGGATCGTCCGATTGTCCGAATCGAGAAATGTGAACCAGAGCGCGGTGTAGGTGAACGTCAGGTCGCCTTTGCGGCGTAGCCAATCATCGCGGAGATCGGCGACCGTGGACAGCGTCCGGGTGAGTTGATGTGGCCGGGCGTGCAGGGTGTTTTGTTCCATGGGCGAATAGTGCGCCGTGCGGCTCGATTGCGCGATCACGGTATCCACAGCCCAGCGGTTGTGGATGACGGAGTTGACGGCGCTGATGGCACACTGTCACGCATGGGAGTACGCAAGCGACTGGCCGTCACGATCGGATCGATCGAATGGATGCCCCGGTATCTGCCGCAGATCGTCAAGTGCGACAGCGCTATTCAGAAGGTAACCGGTCAGCGTTACAGCCTGCTCGACATCGCCGACCTGCCCAACATCACCCTCGATGTGCCCGGGCGTAAGAGTGGCATCGTGCGGCGCACCCGGCTGTTGTCCGCCCCGGACGGTGCCGATCGACTGATCGCCGGATCGTATTTCGGTGCCGCCTCCATGCCGCAATGGGTGTACAACGTGCGTGCCGCCGACACGATCGGTGTCTCGCACGGCGGCAGGCAATGGGATTGTGTGCCAACTGAACTCAGCGGTGACGAACGCGCCCAGGCGTGGCAGGTGCTGCGTTCGGTATGGCCCAACTTCGATCTCTACGAGCAGCGCACGCAGCGGCAGATCCCGGTGTTCAGGCTGCGGCCGCGTTGATAGAGCCCGTCCGTCCGGGAGGTAGGCCCGGACGGACGGATCGGCTCAGTCGCCGATGAAATTCGGCTTGCGCTTTTCGAAGATGGCCGTGATCGCCTCGGACAGGTCGTTGGACGGCAGGAACGCGGCATTCCAGGCGGCGACGAACCGCAGGCTGTCGTCGACCGCGGCGCTGCGTGCCCGGTCGAGGACCTGCTTGATGCCGTGCACCACCAGCGGCGGATTGTCGGCGATCTCGGTCGCGGCCGCGCGGGCGGCGGCGAGGGTGGCCTCCGCGTCGTCGAACACGTCGTTGACCAGGCCGATGCGCTCGGCACGGGCGGCGTCGATGTCGCGGCCGGTCAGTGCCAGTTCACGGAAATGGCCGTCGCCGATGATCGCCGGGATCCGGGCCAGAGTGCCCATGTCGGCGACCATGCCCACCTTGACCTCGCGGATGCTGAACTTGGCGTCGGCCGAGGCGTACCGGAAATCCGCGGCGGTGATGAGGTCGACGCCGCCGCCGATGCACCAGCCCCAGATGGCGGCGATCACGGGTTTGCGGCAGTCCGCCACGGCGTTCACACCCGACTGCATACGCAGGATCATGTCGTGGAAACGGGTGCGCGCGGCGGCCCTGGAGTCAGGGGCCAGGGCAGGGGCCAGATCACCGGCCATGCCGGGCAGGTCGAGGCCGTAGGAGAAGTTCTTGCCCGAACCCGAGAGGACTACCACCCGCACCGCGTCGTCGCGGTCGAGTTCGGCGAACACCGCAGGTAATTCGTTCCAGAAGTCCGGGCCCATCACGTTGCCCTTGCCAGGACCGATGAGGGTGACCTCGGCGATGCCGTCGGCGATGGTGACCGTGAACGCTTTCCACTGATGCTCGCTCATGGCACCTGAGATTACCCCGCGGTAGCGGCCGCGGTCCGCGGGGTCAGACCGGGGCCAGCCCGGGCCCGGTGATCAGCGGCAGATCCAGTGCCGTGAGCACGCCGGGTGCGGCATCGACAACTGCGGGGATGGCGTTGACCACACGTCCGACGCCCGCGACGATCGCCGCGTGGTTGTGGTCGCCGACGCTGCTGGTGGGGCAGATGTCGACGCGGTAGGACGGCTCACCGACGATCTCCACCCGGTACGAGCCACCGTCCTG
>NZ_JAGQTN010000120.1 GCF_020438995.1 Gordonia sp. (in: high G+C Gram-positive bacteria) | reverse complement strand
GTGCCCGCCGATATCGCCGCGGTCCGTACCGTCATCACTCTTGACGACGCCGGGCTCAGGTTCGGGCAGTTCCCCGCACCAATCGCCCGGATCCTCGACGTAGCCGGAAACGAACTGTATTCCTATATGATCGAAGGACTTTCGAGCGAATCAGTCGTGGTCGCGATCGAGATATATCGGCGCGGCAACCAATGGAAGGTTCGCGCCGTCGGGCAGGGATACGCCGGCGGTTTCGCCGACCTGGTACGTGACCACGGAGTCAGCGTCGACGACGAACCCACACCACCCCCACCGGTACAGGCACCGCAACCGGTGGCGGCCCCAGCACCGGTCCCGGAGATCAGCCTCAGCAAGAACCGGCCGGTCAACCTCGTCAAGGGACAGCGGGTGACGCTGCGCAAAGACGGCAACGTCGCACTGACCGACATCGCGATGGCACTGGGCTGGGACCCTGGCCGCGGCCGATCGATCGACCTCGACGCATCGGTACTGATGTACTCCGGCAGTGAGTGTATGGAAATCGTGTGCTTCTACCATCTTCGCAGCAACGACGGCTCGATCGTCCACTCCGGGGACAATCTGACCGGCCACGGCGAGGGCGATGATGAAACGATATCGATTGCTCTACAACGTATTCCACCCCACATCGACAAGCTTGGCTTCACCGTCACCTCCTTTCTGGGGCAATCCTTCAAATCCGTCCAGAACGCCTATTGCCGGCTCGTCGACACCACCACCAACACGGAACTGGCCCGCTACACGCTCAACCAGAAGGTGCCACATACGGCGATCCTGATGGCCGCCATCGACCGGCAGAACGGCGAATGGAAGCTCCGTGCGATCGGGGAGGGATTCTCGGCCCGCACACCGAAGAAGGCCGCCAAGCAATCCCGTCAGTTCATGTGACCTGAATGCCCGAGCGGCTGGACGGCCGCAATCGGAACACCGTGACCGCCAGCCCGGTTGCCAGCGCGACCAACACCGCGCCAGGCACGCCTCGGAAACGGGGATCGATGCCCAGCCGAGGAAACGGGCGCAGGTAACCATCCACCACAGGGCCGGATCAAAGGATCCGGAGTCCGCGCGGCGTCGCAATCACCTGTCCGTCGCTGATTCGACCTCACCCTCATCCGGGTCGGCGGTCCGCACCGCCACCGCGACGGCCACACACACGATCCCGGCGATCTCCCATGAATGCGGCACCTGGCCGAGCGCGAGAAAGCCGATCACCGCCGCGGTCACCGGCAGCAATGCCATCAACAAGGCGAAGCGTCCCGCGCCGATCCGCCTCAGCACGACCTGATCCAGTCCGTACGGAACGGCGCTCGAGGCTGCGCCCACCGCCAGCCCCAAGCACAGCACCGCCCAGATCGACGCGCCGTCACCGCCGGTCTGCCAGCCAGGGGCGTCCCAGTCGATCCCCCGCCATACCAGCCAGATCAACGGTGAGGTCAGCAGCGCCGCCATCACGAACCCGGTTGCCAGATCCTCGACACCGGACCCGCGTTGGGCGACCTTCTTCCCCAACACGATGTAGCCGGCCCAGCACGTGGCCGCAGTCAGCGCGAGAATCACACCCCATGCCGTCCCGCTCCAGCGCACATCCGCGATAAGCATTACCCCCACCACCGCGAACACCAGCGCCACCAGGTCCCGTCGTGTCCGCGAACCCGCCACGACCACCGCGATCGGCCCCAAGAACTCCAGCGCCACCGCCGACCCGAGTGGCAGGTGGTCGAGTGCTTCATAGAACGCGATGTTCATCGCCGCGGTCATCAGTCCGAACGCCGACGCCAGACGCAGCCGGCGCCAGTGCCATGCTGCGCGACCCGGCCGAACCCACAGCACCAGAACGACGGCCGCGCCGGCGATCCGCAACCATGCCACGCCCGCCGGCTCGATCGCGTCGAACAGTCCTACTGCCACTGCCGCACCCAGATACATCGACGTCGCGCCGACGATCATCAAGCCGGGCGGCAGCAGACGGTCTGCTGCCTTCCTGCCGGCCGGCGTGGAATCAGCGAGGCTCACCGGGCTCACTGTAGGCCAGGCATCACGACGATGCCGCCCGGTCGGCATCATCAGCCTGGGCGCCACCGCGCCGACCATCAACGGAATCCGGGCGCCCGGTACCGGCACCTGGATTCCGAATTGGACTATGCCTGCTCGGGACCAAACCTGTGCGCGGACATCCGACTCCGCGCCCACAGCCCGACGACGAGCGTCGCCCCGCCCACCACGGCCGCACCCACGACACCGTCGGGCACCGGAATCGATGCCCAGGCCCACCCACCGAGGACGCGGGCACAGGTGACCATCCACCAGAGGGCGGGGCCGAGTAGGCGGGCCAGGAGTTCGGCGACCACCCAACCGAATCCGCCGGACGTACCGACCGAGCCGATGATCGCGAGCACCGTGCCGACGATGCTGATCACCCCGACGACCGGTACCACCAGGATGTTGGCTGCGATCGCGACGATGCTGAACCGGCCGCTGATCAAAGCGATGATGGGAGCGGTCACCAGTTGCGCGGCGATGGCCATCGCGAGCACTTCGGCGACGCCGGTGGGTATTCGGTAGTGCCACAGCCAGTCCCGGATTGCCGGTCCCCACAGGACGATTCCGGCGGTCGCGGCTACCGAGAGCGCGAAGCCGGGGGCAAGGGCGAGTTCGGGCCACCACAGCAGGCCGACGATGACGGCGGTCCCGAGTGCGGGTAACGCCTGGGATCTTCGTCGGCTGAGCATGGCGAGGAGTCCGACCGAACCCATCATCGCGGCCCGCAGGACACTCGGAGACGGGCGGACCAGGATCACGAAACCGACGATCACCAGCAGGCCGAGGATCGGGAGAAGCCTACGCGGACAACCCAGTAGGGCGAGCAGGACCAGTGCCGCGCCGCAGACGATGGCGAAGTTGCTTCCCGAGACGGCGGTGAGGTGGCTCAGGCCCGCATCACGGAAGTCGTCGCGCACTTCGTCGTCCAGGCCGGAGATGTCGCCGAGGACCAGGCCGGGCAGGAGACCGGATTCAGGTGAGCTCAACGCCCGGGCACTGAGGGTGCGCAGTCGGTCACGGATATGCGCCGCGACCCGCTGATGAGCAGGTGGTTCGCCGACGAGTGTTGGTGTACCGACGGCGG
>NZ_JAGQTN010000119.1 GCF_020438995.1 Gordonia sp. (in: high G+C Gram-positive bacteria) | reverse complement strand
GCAGCAGCGTGGCCGGGATGTTGACGTGCACCTCACCACCACCACCGCCACCGCCGCCGGGGCCACCGTTGAACGCCGACGCGGTCCCACCGGCACCGCCGGCACCGCCGCCGATCAGGATCACATCCACCGACAGGACCCCCGCCGACGGAGTGTAGGTGTTGTTGGAAGTGAACACGAGCGCATTGCCCTGCAAGATCAGCTGGTTGAACGCTTCGCGCAGCTCGGTGATGGACTGCGAATGATCGTTGACCGTGGCCTGCTGAGCGGCCAGGTCCACCTGGACCACCGTCAGCATCCCCATCAGCGGATCGAACGCGGCACCGATCGCCGAGAGCATGTTCGGTTTCGTCGTCAACCCACCAGGCCCGGCCAGCAGGTTCGCCACATTCGTATCGATCGGCAGACCACCGGTCACCGACGGCACCCGCGAGGTGTCGAGCCGATCGTAGGATGTGTTGTCGTCGAACCGTTCCTGCGTTTGCCGTGACGGCAACACGAACGGCACCGTCAACGGCAACCCGCCACCGGTCAGGTCACGGTCGGGCGGATCGTCGTACCAGTCCTGCACCGGCTGCAACGATGACGTCATCGCGCAGGCCTCAGGCGTTCGCCGGGATCAACGACACCGACAGCTGCGCATCCACTGCGGCCACCGACCACGACCCCGCCCCGTCGACGACCACCGCCGTCGCGTACAGCAACGCCGAGGCCTCGGCCGCGGTGCGGCCGGTCGCACCATCAGGGGTCGCCGTCAGGTTCGTCTTCCCCGACTCCTGCGAGGAGTAGTGCGGCACGATGATGCACGGCCCGGACTCGACCGCCATGCCCTTGCCGACGATCTGCCCCGACGACGCGTCACCGAGTCGCACCACGATCGCCACCCGCGTCGTCGCATCACCGGCACGCGAGACCCGCACATGCCCATGCACATCGACGTGATAGGCGTACGCCAGCGACGGCAGACTCATGACGCACATCGTGTGCGACCCGTTCGTCCCCGTGTACGCGGTGAAGGCACCTTCGGGCTGGGTGTAGCGCAGCACCCGCGGGAAGGACCCCAGCTCCAGCAACGACCGCGGCTCGTACTTCGCGGCCGCATCCGACCACACCGGCACATCACCGGTGTCCCTGGTCTGGGTGTCGTCGTAGAGCTGCCACGGCCCCGACGGACCTTGCGGGCCCGGTACGGCGGGCACCTGGAAATGCAGGTGCGGAGCTTCGGCGGTCCCGGACACCACCACCGCGAACGGATCACCGGCGGCGACGAGCTCACCGTCGACGGTGATGTCAGGGACCGGACCAGGCAGACCCGGCCCGAACGCATCGACGAAGTACCGCCACTGGGTGCCGGTCCAGTACGCAATGTCGGCGGTGCCGGTGCCGTCATTGATCACGTACGCCTTACCGACATCGGTCGGTGTGTTGGTCAGCGTCGGCAACTCCGAAGCCGAATCCAGCGACGGGAACTGCCACTTGAACGGCGCCGCCGGCGCACCGGCCGCACCCGGATCACCACGCAACACCGGGATGCCGAGCGATGCGTCATCACCGACCACCGACAGCTGCGCATGCTGCAGCGGAGGCTCACCCGGTGGGGTGGCCAACCCGAACACCTTCGCCTTGAGCAGCACATCCCCGAGATAGGTCCCCAGATTGTTCGTCACGCCAACTCCTCCGGATGGTATTTGCTGATCACGGTGTCGACTCGGTGCTCAAGATCGCGCACAGCCTTATTGACCCGGGCATCCCCGTCACGCCGAAACGTGCGGTCCTCACGGACCTCGGTCCCGATGCGCGCGGTGCGCTCATCGATGGCACGCACCTCCGCGCGCAGCTCGGCCACCTCAGCACGCAACGCCCGCAGCTCGGACAGGACGTCGTCGACATCATCACGCAGCGGCCGCGGGTGGTCGTTGACCGTCGAGTCACGCACCGCCGCCGCCGACCGTGCGTTGCGGATCGTCATCACCAGCGTCGGGGTGGTCAGCATGATGATCGCCGACAACCACACCAGCGGATGCGTGCCCGCAGGCATGTCAGGCACGATGCCGCCCCACGTACGCCTCCAGCTCGTCGATCTGCCGGGCCGTCACCCCGTTCGGGGTGAGCTTGACCCCGACCACCCCGAGCAGCTGCACGAGCGCGGCCACCACTGCGATGACCATCGGGTCCACATCCACACCGAACGACACCAGCAGCCACACCGCATTCACACCCAGCGTCACCGCCGAGGTCACGGTGTTCGCTGATGTGCGCCACCACGGCTGCGCTGCCAGCTGGGCACGCAGCACGTCGACGAGCACCTCGTCAGCGCTCATAGGTCCGGACCCTGAGCACTGCGAGCATCGATCACGGCCTGCCGGACGAAACAGTCCTTGGCCTCCAACAACTTCCGCAACCCGGCCGTCAGCTCCGGACCGGCCATGGATCGGTTGACCATCGTCAGCGCCACGGACCTGCACTGTTCGGACACCATGCGCAGGTGCGGAGGCAGATGGTCGCACTCGAACAGCGACAGCAGGTGCAGCACGTCGTCGCGAGGTCGGTCAGCGATGTTCATTTGCCCATTCCCTTGATCAGCGTGTCGAGCTTGGCGTGTACCTCGGCCAGCGAGTCGACGATCGTGCGGCCACCGAGCTGCGGCCACCCCTTGCCGTTCGGGCCGCGCAGCTGATCCCAGATCTCTTGCAGCAGATTCGGAGTCGACACGGTCGGGGTTCCTCTCGTCATGGAGTCGTAGTGGTCCTGGGCGACCTGCATCCACCGTGCGTGGTACTTGCCCGGCCGGCCCTCGTGGTCGGCGGCCAGATGCCACGGGCAGCCGGTGCCGTAGAAGTTCTTGTGATCGCGGATGTTCTTGCCGTACTCGGGGCGACCGAGCTCGTAGAACACGCACAGCGCCGCGGCCCACTTCGCACCGGCCACGATCGTCGCGTCAGCGATCGGCCAATCCTGCTCGGCACCACCACAGTTCGAGTGCTCAATCGCGATGGCCGAAGCGTTCGCCGCGACGTCACCGTTGGCCCACGCGGTATCGGCGTCGTACACCAGCTGCCCCACCCGGCCGGACACCTCGATCTGATAGTGCGCCGACGCCTCACGCCTCTGCCACGTCTGCCACGTCTGATCGGTCGTCGAGATCCCGGCGTTGTGATGGCGAGTGACGAACCGGATCTTGCTTGCACCACGACCTTTCGTGAAATGCTTGGTCATCAACCGCGTGTAATCGGCGGTCACGGTCGCATAGTCAGGCATCGTCGTCTCCTTCGTCATCGTCGAACGCGGCGAGCTGGGCGCGCAGCACCTGCCGCTCAGCCGGTGTCATCGCCGCCGGATCAGGTGTGGCCAGCTCCGGCGGGTCCGGGGTGTCGGCGGGCACCCACAAACCGGTGTTGCCCCAACCGGATTGGCCACGCGGGGACGGCCAGTACTTGATCTGGCGCGGTGCGGTCTTCCGCAGCCCGCACGCCTCGGCGTGGCAGCCGAGCCGATCACGCTGGGCGTCGTCGAGATACAACGCGTTGCCGCCGTCCAGGATCGGCATGTCCCGGAAGAACTCGGCAAACCGGTGCGGACCTTGCAGATCCGCCGCCGACGGCCCCCGCCACACCTCACCGGACACAGCCCACACCTCACTTCTCGAGGAACAGTTTCTTGGCGATCTCACGCAGATCGTTGGCGTGCCGCCACAACTGGGCGATCGGGTCCTCGTCCTCGTCGTCATCGCCGACCACCAAAGTGCGTCGCAGACCGGCGGTTTCCTCATCACGACGCCACTTGATGTTCGTTATCTGATCGATATACAGAGACCCGTCGGGCATCTCGAAACAGCACATCGTGCCCTTGCGGATGTGCTTGCCCACCAAATACGGGAACCCGTCAATGATCTCGGCGTGCCGCACGATCCGCGGCCGCGAGTCATACCAACCCTTCCGGAGTGCGAGCGCCGTGCTGATGCCGAAACCCGTTGAGCCCTCGGCGCACCACACATGCTTGAGCGCGAACCTCCCGGCGCGCCGGGCCCGCGCGGTGTCTTCGACCTTCGCGAACGCCAGCACCACATTGTCGAGCTGCCCCTGATACAAGTGCGCCAACCCCGGGATGGCCATCAGCCACCCTATGTAGCTCAGCGCCGTCGTGATCGCCAAGGTGATGCCCTGATTGACCCACTCCGGGGAACGGCCACCGGTCCAGAAGATCGTCCCGGTCGACTTCTTCTTCGCCACCCTCGTGCCCACCAGACCCGAGTACTGACCCAGCCGGTACACCGGCCACGGCTGCGCCGGCGGCAACCCCACCTGATTGCCGAGCGCATGCTGAGACGGCAACGCCGGCATCACGTTCGGGTCCAGCACCGGGTGAGTCACCTGAGTTACCAGGTTCGTCCCGAGGGACACGACGAGCTGGATCAGCCCGCCGAGCAATGTGCCGACCAGCCCGGGTGTGCGTGGGTGGTGCTCGATGTCGATGATCACGCAGTTACGCGAGAGCCTCATGTACTGAGGGAACGGTTGCCGGTCACCGACCAGCCACGGCCGGGCGATCGGAATGCACTCGGCGTCCTTGAGTCCCTGAGTCATCGCCGGCAACGCCATGTCGAAGCGCCACGAGGTGATCGTCGGTTTGGTGAACGTGCCCAGCAGCCCGGTCGGGGCGACCACCAGCGGCCAGCGTGAAGGATCAATCGAGTCGGCGATCCCCTCCGGGGTCACCGAATCGGGCACCCGCCACAGCGGCGAGTAGGTCTGCAGCAGGTTGAGCCAGAAACTCAGCAGGTACACCGTGCGGGTGTCGCCGGGGATCGCGAACAGCTTCGGCAGCTGCAACGCCGCCGGCAGCAACGGCATCGCCATCAGGATCTGCGACTCCCAATACGCCAAGAACGAGACGAACGTGACCTCCACCCACTCGGTGCCGTCCTCGTCGGTCACCAAGTCGACGCTGAGCGCCTTGTACCCGACACGGTCGTCGTACCCGTGCACCTCCACCGTCATATTCAGATCAGCGTCGGCGGGAACCCAGTCGTAGGCGAAGTACCCCTCAGGGGAGCGGTAGGGCACCTGGCACGTGGCACCACCGACCGCATAGACCGGGTCCTCACCCTCGGAGAAGATGTCCGAACGGACCTCGATGTTGATGTTCATGTCGCCGTCCCACCACCGAATCAGCGCCGACTCGAAATGCTCACGCCGAGTCTGGTGCTGCACCGCCTTGAGCTGGTGGTACACCGCATCCGGATCGATCGGCCCCGACATCTCAGCCCCTCAGCCCCACGGGTGTGAGAACCGTTGCTCCAGCCGCAGCTGGCACCACGCCGACGACGACCCGGCGACCTTCACCCCGAACACGTACTCGCCCTCACCCTCAATCCACCGGGTGAACCCACGCTGGAGTAGCTCCCACTTGTTCGGGTTGGCCGTGGACTGCAACTGGAAGGCCAGCGGATGCGAGTCGGCCACCCACTCCTCACCGGCAGCCATGCGCGGCAACGGATTCCACAACCCGCCCGGCGACTGCTGCAACACCCAATCCCCGGCCCCACCCACCCACTTCGGATACGACCGACGATCTCCGCGGTTGGCGATCCGCAGGTTCCCGTATCCGGTGCCGGCGGTGTTACGCCACGTCGCCGTCAGGTCGCGGCTACGCCAGTCCGGATCGTAGGCATCGAACTGCAAGTTCCAGATGTGCGAGCGGGACAACGTCGGATCGACGCCGAACACATCGTCAGGATTCTCCCGCAGCCGCACACCGATCCACCGCGGACCCCACGGCAACGTCGCCACCACCAACGGTGAATCATGGGTCGGCGACAACAGCCGCCGCAACCTCCGGTTCCACCACTGCCAGGCGATCGAATCGGCGCCCTGCACGATCACCGGCAGATCGATGGCCCGCTTGGCCACGCGCACAGTCACCGGGATCGCACCCGGCAACGTCGCCGCCCGGATCTCCACCTGCGTCACCGGCGCATCAAAGATCCCGCCGAGCCCTTCGAGCAGCTGCGCGCCGTGGGTGTTCTGCCGCGGCCCCGACAACTCGACGAAGTCACCGGACCCACGCCAGTCGTAGATCCGCAACAGCGTGTCGTCGACCAGGCGCACCGTCACCGCCGACGCACACCCTTACGCCCGATCCGCGCGATACCGGCGCCCTGGGTGACGATGTTGTCGTGCCGGCGCGCACCGCGGAAGAAGTCACCGGCCTGCTCAGCCGGACCGCTGTACTCATACCGCGAGCCCTCATGGTTGTGGACCTCGGTCCGCGGCTCGGCGAGGACCTGCGACAGACCGGCCTGCCCGCCCTGAGCACGCGCGGCGATCCCACCGTCGGCATGCATCTGCACCAGCTGCAACCCGCGCCGGCGGGCCCACTCGGCGCCGATCGCCACATGCTGCGGATCATCGGTGTCCGGGATGAAAAACTCATCAGCGACCGCACGATCACCGATCACCCGCCACGCATCGGCCGCCACCACCGCAGCCTTGGTCGCCGGCATCGGGTCCAAACCGCCGGCCTTGGCACGCTGGGACCACACACCACCGTCGGCATAACCGAGGGTCGTCGGCCACACATTCTGCGGACCACCCCACCGCTTGGCCGTCCAGTTCAGCGCGGCCACACCATTGGCGAGCACGTTGAACACATCATCAGGGAGCTTGTCGTCCCGCATCGACGCGAACGTCGGCGGCTTGACCTGCCACACCCCCGACGGCGTGCCGTCGGCCGACACCGGCCCGAGCGCCTTCGGATCACCCTTGGACTCGATATCACCCTGCGCGCGCATGATCTCGTTGTAGGAGGCCTGCATCCCGGTGATCTGCAATGCCGCCGCGATCTGCTTGTCCCACTGCACCGTTCCCAACGCCGCGTTGTACGGGGCAGCGTTCACCATCTGGTACGGGTCGGTCTCGTCCTTGGGATGCACACGCCCGGAATAGGTTCCATCATTGGTGGAAGTGCCCGCAGTATTGGCGGTGTCGGTGCCCGAGGTGCCCGTCGAATCGGTTTCCTTGATCCGCCGCTGCTCAGCCTGATATGCGAACTTCTTATCCAGCTCGTCGCGGTCACGTTGCTGCTTGAGATCCAGGAGCTTCTGCGCACGCACGTCTTTGTCCTTGTTCGCCGCCCGGATCGCGGCCTGCTCACGCTCGTAGGCCTGCTTACGGTCCAGCTTCTCCCGCTCATATTTGGTCTTGAGATCGAGCAACGCCTTATCGTCGGCGTCCTTCTCGGCCTGCGACCGCTTGGTCGACGACTTCTTACCGTCGCCCTCATCGTCGGTGGCCGTCGGTGCCTGCGCCTGCTCACGCCGGTACCGGTCGGTGTTCTGCGCGATCGTCACCGCCCGCCCGATCGTCGTCGAATCCGGATCGGCCAGCGCCGAATCCTCCAACCCGAACGTCTCCAGCAACCCCCGCACACCGATCCGCGCCGCCTCAGCGGCCACATCCTCCAACTTCGGCGCGGTCGGCGCCTCAATGGTCTGCTTCTGCTCGGCCTTGTCGCCGCCGCGGGCGAGCTCCTGATCCTTCTTGTTCTGAGCCGCATCCGGAATGAACGGGGACCGATCATCGGCCGGCTTGTCCTCCGGTGTCGGCGCCGGATTGATCAAATTGATCGGCAGGTGATACCGGTTGGTGAACTGCGGATCGAACGCACCCGCAGCGCCGCGGCCCCACCGCACCTGCGAGGGCTGCGAATTACCACCGGACTCGGTATTGACCGGCCCGTCGGCGGTCATCACCGTGGCCGCCATATGCTCACGCGAAGTCCCGACCGCGATCAGATCCGACGCCGACGCCCCCGCCTGCAACCCCGCCGTCTGACCATCAAGCAACGAATACGTCGTGAACAACCGTTGCAGCGGTTCCCCCTTGGCGGCCTGCACAATCCACGACACCCACATCGAACAATCGCGCGCACCGGAGATATAAGGCAGGCCGTCGTTGGCCTTACCGACCTGCTCAGCCGACACCGCGCCACCCAGTGAATGCCCGGCCGGGCTGCGCAGCTGCTGACGCAGCGCCAGTATCGCCGCATGCCCACCGGCCGCGGCCACCTTCGCAGGGTCGGCATACAACTCACCATTGGACAGGCGCACCGCCGTCAACGGACCACCGGCCACCGGCACCGACGCCGACGAGGTGGCCAGCGCCGCCAACGCCCGATTCAGCCCATCGGGACCACCGGCCGCGGCGGTCTCGGCCGCGGTGAACACATGCCCACCCACCGGCACCATCGCCGCAATCGAATCCGAGGTCCCCGAACCCGGCCCCCGGATCGCACCATCGGTCCCGACACCACCACCGTCGGCATACCCCCGCACCTGCCCACCACCGGCATACTGCGTGCTGGCGTAATGCTGACCGACCGCGGTACCGTTCGTCGAGAACGGATTCTGATACGCCACATACTCCACCGTGACCGTCTGCCGCTTGGCCGGCGGCTGCCACTGATCGACCTGAGCCTTCGCATCCAGCCACTCCTGCAACTTCGCACCGATCTTCGGATCAGTGCGCAGCGTGTCCAGACGCGCGATGTCGAGCAAGGTCAAATCCTTGCCCTTGGTCCACTTGTCGAAGCTGCCACGCACCGTCGGATCAGTGATCGTCTTCCCGAGCGCCGCCAGATCCTTATCGACCTTGTACTTACCGGCCTCGAACACCGTCGTATCCGCGTCGATCGTCGGGTTCGCCCGCAGAATATCCGTCGCCGCAATCGACTCGGCGATCCTGGTCAGCTTCGCACCCGCCGACGCGGTATCAGCGGTCACCCGGAACTTACCGTTGGGCAACTCCTGAATGGAGAACCCGAGCTTGTCGATCAGGGTCTCGGCGCCGGCGATCTGATCAGCATCGAGCTCCACCGACTGCCCCTTCGGCAACGCGCCGAGCTGTTCGCGCAGATCGATCACATTGTCGGCGACCTTCCCGGTCACCTCCGCCTGCTCCTGCGCGAGCCGGTTCGCCTGCGCGGTGTCGCCGATGTAGCCGCCCATCTTCGACGACAGATCCAGATACGCCCGCGACGTCTCATCAAGCGTCTCGGTCAACGCCTCGTAGTACGAACGTTCCTGCTCGCGGCCTTGACCGTCGGTGTAGGTGTACTTGGTGGCCTTGAGTTTGTCCTGCTGCGCCTTCGCCCCATACAGGCCCTGTGCGATCTCCACATCGGACATGCCCGTCTTCTCGGCCACACCCGTGGCCCACTGGTTGCCCTTCAGCTGATCGGCAAGCGCACGATCCTTGCCCGCGTTGAACCGCTCAATCGCCCTCTTGTCACCCGAAGCCGCATTCACCAACGTCTTCTTGTCGAACCCCAGCTCGTACCCGTCGGTCAGGATTCCCTTGTCCTGCAACGTCTTGGCCATCTGCGCCTTACCGGCATTGTTGAGCGCACCGGTCTGCAGATTGATCGACTGGGTCAGCGAGTCCACCATCTGCTTATGCTCGGCCTCAGCCGCCTTGGCCTTCTGCTGATGCTGGGCAAACAGCGACAACCCGGCCACCGCACCGGCGATCGCCACCCCCCACGGACCGCCGAGGGCACCCATCAGACCGGACGCCCCGACCCGCATCGTGGTCATCCCGGCCGACACCGTGCCCGCCGTCGACGACACCACCGACCCGAACCGCGACATCGACGTCTGAGCATTCGTGAACGACCGCCCGATCGCGGCGAGGGACCCCGACCGCTCACCCATCGCCCGGAACGTCCCCGACAACCGGGAGATCGGGGTACCCGCAGCCTCCGCGCCACGCCGGATATCACCGACCTGCGTCGTGAACCCACGCATCGCCGACACACTGCCCAACGTCGATGTCCGGTATCCCGCCATGACTCGCTGCAGCGGTGACAGGGTCTGACCGGCAGACCGCGCCAGCGCCGCCTGAGTCCGCATGCTCCCGTTGAAGTCCCGCAGCGCCAACGTGGCACGCTGCCACCGGGATGCCTCGTTGATGTTGGTCACCCGCGACAGTGAGGCACTCATTTTGTTGCGGGCGATCGCGAGGGCACCCATTGCCAGGGCAGCGGTCTGGATCGGGCCTGGCAGCGCGTTGAACGCACTCACGACCCCGCCGACGACGCCGAGCACGGGCTGCAGGCCGGCGATCGCCACACCCGCCCCGACCTTCGCGCCTTCACCGAAGGTGGACACCGCCCCGCCTGCGGCCACCAGATCCTTACCGGTCTCAGCGACGGATCGACCGATCTTGCCTACTTGATCGGCCAGCGGCCGCAACGCGTTCCCGGCGGCGGTGATGTCATCGGAGGACAGCCACTCGGAGAACGCACCGATCTTGTCCGCACCGAACGAGGCGATCTCGGTCATCGGCCCACGCAGCAGGTCATAGATCGCCAGCTCCGCGGACTCCACCGAGTTCTGGATACGCTCCATCGCCCCCGGCAGACCCTCATTGAAGGCAGCCGCCAGCCGCTGCGCCGACCCCGCTTCGCCGACCGCCTTCGTCATGTCCTTGAACGCGCCCGCGCTGGAGTTGGCGGCGATCATCGACAGGCGCATCGCATCAGAGCCGAACAGGGTGGAGGTGGCCTGGTTGTACTGCTCCTCGGTCAGCTCCCCGGAGGCCTTCTTGAGCTGGGCCATGATCGGACCGAACCCAGCGAACTTGCCCTTCGCGTTATAGACGGAGATCCCGAGTTCCTCCATCGCCGCCGACGCCGGCTCACCGGTGTCCTGCAGAGCGAGCAGCGCAGACTTGAGCAGCGTGCCCGCGTCCGAGCCCTTGATCCCGTTCGACGCCAGCACCGCCAACGCGCCGGCGGTCTCGTCGATCGTCATGTTGAACCCGGACGCCACCGCCCCCGCTTGCGCGAGACCCTGTGCGATGTCCTCGATCTCGGCACTGGACTTGTTGGCCGCGTTCGCCAGGACATCGGCGACATGCCCGGCGTCGGTGGCCTTGAGGTTGAAGGTGTTGATCGAATCGGCCTGGATCTCCGCAGCCCGCCCAGCGTCGATCTGCGCCGCCGCCGCCAGCGCCAGCGACCCCTTCGCCGCATCCATCGAATCCTTGAGCGACAACCCACCCTTGGACAGCTCCAGCATCGCCGAGGCGGCTTTGCTCGTCGACGTCGCCGGCAACGTCATATCGTTACCGAGCTGCTTGGCCTTATCGGAGATGGCCGCCATCTCCTGCGCGGTCGCCCCCGAGGTGCCCTTGATCTGATTCAGCACCGTATCCAGGTCGGTACCCACCCCGACGATGTGCGAGATCGCATCGGAGACACCACCACCGAGGAACGCCAACCCCATCACCCCGGCCGCGGTCTTGACCGCATCGGTGGCCGCAGACAACGCATTGTCGATGCCCTCGGCCACACCCTCATCGTTGATCGCGACATCGATCTCGATCCGGCCACCGGCCATATCAGATTCACCTCCTCGGATTCGTTAGACGACGACCAGATCAGACCGGTCAAGATGGAGCAGCGACAGCAACGCCCGCGGGTCCATCTGACCCGCCGGTGTCTCGACCGCACCCTCATGGCGCGCCATCAGCTCCTCGTACTGCACCATCAACCGGGCGTGCACCGCCGCGGGCCGGCGCGCCACCGGCCGGATGATCGGCACCGGCGGCGCCGCCCGCCCGGCCAACTCACGCTGCGCGCGTCTGGCTTCGGCCGGTGACGTCGTCGACCGCACGTGCTCGCACTCGACCTGGTAATTGATCAGGTCCACCAGGCGTGCGGTGTTCTCGTCGGTGTCCGACCACGCCGAGTCGAGCTCGTCGACCAGGATCGCCAGATCCTGCCACGGCAACGAGACCAGCAATTCCCGCAGATCTGCGCCGTACTGCCGACGGAACCGGCCAATCAGCGCGCCCCAACCATCCCGGACAGCGTCCAGGCAGGTCAGAGCGCCAACACGTTTCCCCACTTGTCCGTCAACCCGGCCCGATTGTTCAGGTACGCGAAGATACGGCGGGCCTCCGGGATCGACCGCTTACCGATCTCATCGAGCAACGGATCGATCATGTCGTGATCATCGGCGGCGATGATGATCCGCAGAATCTTCCGATTCCCTGTCCGGATCTGCTCGTCCGTCCACGACGAGGTGTCCTCACGCTGCAGGTCCGACCACTCCCAGATCACCGCCGCCGGATAATACCGGTTGATCGCGAACTCGACACCGGCGAACACCGCCGGCAACGGCGCCAACCCCGGCTCACCGACCTCCAGCGCGTCGAGCAGATCGACCCGTTCCACGGCAGAAGCCGCCGCCGAACCCGTCACGGATTCGGCGGCGGCTGCCTTACTGCTGGTCTTGGGCATCAGGCCGCGACCACCGACACCGCCGGCGAGCTACCACCGGTCAGACCGGCACCACTGCCCGACAGCGTCCCACCATTGGCCAGGGTGACCGCGTACGGGCCACCGGCCGAACCGGTCACCGTCGCCGTGGTCACCGTCGAAAGCGCCTCCAGCGCGGCCTTGACCGCCGCGGCCGCCGCGTTGTGCGCGATCACCGCAGTCATCTGACCGTTCACGGTCAGCGTGAAGTCACCGCCGGTCGGGGTGCCGGTGATCGTGACCGTCCAGGCGGTCGGGGTGATGGCCAGCGGATTGATGTTCGTGATCGGCACCAGCGGCGCCAGGGACACGATCTCCAGATCCCAGCCGTCCAGACTCGTGCCGTCGATCTTCTGCGGCGGCGGCGTGGCCAGCGTCGCCTTCGGCGTGTAGAACCCCATCCGGAACGCCGAAGCATTCGACGGCTCGGCCAGCAGACACAAGAACGCGAACTCGTCGCCGTCACCGAAGAGCCACTCGAAGATCCCCGACCCCGGAGCGGTCTCGGTGATCGACCCACCGGAGAGCACCGTCAGCACCGACGCCTTCGAGTAGTCGACCGCCCGGAACTTGGTGGTCTGCTCCAGCGGACCCCGGCTCACCGCGTACGCCGCCTGCCGGTAGTTGAAGATCCGGTGCTTGGTCGTCTCCTGATCCGGAGTGCGTTCGAATCCGGCCTGGATACCGCCGAACGGATCCCAGTTCACCTCATTCGGTGCGGTACCCGAGATCAGCGGCAGCGCTCCGAACGCACCGGCCGGCAGCGCGGTGCCGGCCGGTGCGCGGAACGCATCACCGTCCTGCCACACATACGCCTTCGAATTGTCAGGTGTGGTGCTCACAAGAACCTCTCCCATCTTGGTCGCCCACACCATGTGGGCAAGAACAAACTTCTCGGTTGGGCCGGGCCCGGAGCGGGAGCCGCCCTCACCCCGGGCCCATCAGTCACCACCCCGGTCGGGCGGTGAAAACTACTGCGGCGCTACTGTTTCCCGATGTTCATCTGAACCTGGATCACCGCACGATAAATCGGATTATCGGGGCCCCGCTCAACATCGACGAGCGTGGTGGGACCCTCATCCCACACACCACGCCACCGCGCGCCACGAAACTCGAACGACGGGCCGCGGCCCATCATCCGGCGCATATCCAGAATCTGCCCGGCCGTAGCCGCGATATTCCACGCCAGCTCCTCCGGATCAATCACCAGACCCAGATTGTCCACCAGCAGTTCAGCTTTGGGCACCCACGCATTGAGCATCAACCGCACCGACGACACCTGCTCATTGAGCCGCCGGTTGATCGCAGCCGCGATCGTCACGCACGGCCGCACCAACGGATCAGGCAACTCGCGGGTGGTGATCACCGACGGATCAGCACCCACCAGCGCCACGAAATCAGGGTCAGCGCGCAGGATCTCACGAGCAGCACCCGGCGCGAACGGCAACATCAGCGCGGCGAGAACCCGGTATAGGCGCCATGGCGTGAGGCCGCATTCGTCAACGTCGCATGCGCCGGCGTCTTGGAGGTGCCGTACTCCTTGTAGAAGGCATCCGGATCGTTGTCGACGATCATCACGTCCGACCCGTCGACCTCCACACTCACACCATCGCGATAGGCACCGGTCAGGACCGGCGCCTCAGCACGCGCCTCGTCACCGATCTGATGGGCGATCTGAGCACGCTGCTCAGTAGAGGACTCGTACGCCTCACGCCGCGCCGACTGATAGTCAGCGCTGGCCCGAGCCGACAGCGACAACCCCACCGGACCAGGCCCCTACTTGCCGGCCGCAGCCTTGGACGAGGCAGGCCGCGCCTTCACCGCAGCAGGCTTGTCCTCGGCGACCGGATTGTCCTGCGCCGCAGGCCCATCATCGGCGGGCTTATCCTCGTCCACCTTGTCGGCGTCGACCTCGGCAGCGTCGGGTGTCGGCGCGGCGTGCTGCGCGGCCGCCACATGCTTCTTGTACGCAGACCCGTTGCGCGAGCCGACATGCTTTCTGCCGTCGGCGTCGGCCCATTCCACGAGCTCAGACTGCACAGCCACGATTGACCTTCTTCCTATTGTTCGATGATGTCCGTTGAGCGCCGAACATAAAGCGCCACATACCTGACCGGCGGCGACCAGAACCGGTGCCGATGCCGGTGCACCGGAATCCGCACCACCGACCACACCGCGCCGTCCGGCCCGATCACCTGATGGGCGGTGGTGATCCCCAACGCGGCCGCGGCCGGCTCCAAACACAGCAACGGCTGATCAACGACCACACCCCGCAACGGATGCGACCGCACACCAGCACCCAGCTCGGTCTGCATGTTCTCCGGGAACCGCTCCTGCAGAACGCCCCACACCGGCACCGCAGCAGGCGCCGGCCCCGGAATCCGGTTCCCCGTCGACAGATCCACGACCGTCGGACGAGGTGCCCGCACCTGCCACCGCTGAATGAACCGCATGTCAGCTCAGCGGCACGAAGAACATGCCGCCCCGACCATCAGCACCGGCGAGCGGGTCCGGCGGCATCAACGCCGCACGCTGAGAATCAGTCATCTCCACCAGCATCCGATTCGCCGCCGCCACCTGCGTGGTCCCCAGCTCCGGATACGACTCACCCGTCGACCGGAACCCGAGCTCCACATTCTCCAGCGCCGCAATCACCATGTCGCACGCGATGCCACGCACCCGCACCGCCGACAACGACCCCGCGGTCAACCGTGCATCCACCGCCGGCACCCGATGCCGGATCTCGGCCGCAGCCTGCACACACAACTCGTCGAGCTGGGCCCGCAACACCGACCCGGCATCAGGCACCTCACGCGCCAGGACCGTACACACATCCGACGCCGAGACCAGCGTGTGCACGGGACCGGTCATTCGACGACGGTCACCGTCTGCTCGCCGGTGTCGAGATTGCGCGTGACCTCCACCAGCAGGCCGTCGTCGGCACTACGACGCAGGAACGTCTCCACCCGATCGGCAGACTTCGCCGAGACCTTCGGCCGGCGCCGTGCCTTCGGCTTCCCCGCCGCAGACACGCTCACTTCCTCGGCCGGCTGCTCATCGACGGCGTCATCGATGTCAGCCGACTCGTCCAACCCGGGGTCCTCACTCATGCCGCCAGCACCCCACGCAGACGAGCCGCACCACGGCCACCGAACACACCTAGACCGACGTAGAACTCGATCCGGGTACGCAGTGCCGGCTTCTCCTGCAACTCGCCGAGGTCGTACACCTGCACACCGCCGTTGGTCAGGCCGGTGACGGCGTGATCGCCCTCGGAGCTGCCGAAACGCACCGCGTAGATCGACGAGGTCACCGACGAGGACCCGACGGTCTCGGTTTGCGGCAGCACCGCAGCACCAGCCGCCGTCGAACCCGGGTCCAGAACCGGGATGCCGTTGTACTGCACCACCCGCTTACCGGTCAGATCCTCACGCACCATCTCGGTGCCACCGATCCGACGACCCGCCGACTTGATCTTCGCGATCACCGCAGCGTTCGCGTACAGCGCGCCGTTGGACCCGTCCAGGCCCGGCACCGACGCGAGCAGCTCGTCGAGCTTGTCGAAGAACACGTGCGGATCAGACGACCCGTTACCGACGATCGGCAGACCGTTAGCCGCCGCGTCGAGCACCTGCGCGCCGGTCAGACGCTTCTTGAGCCCGTCGAACCCCTTCGTCTCGGTCGCCACGTCACCGTTGAAGAAGTGGTCGGAGAACTTGAACGAGAGCGCCTTCACCTTCAGCTTGGTCTGCTCGGCGCGCTGGTTGGCCAGGTTTGAGCGGGTTTGCTGAATGAACCGGTCGACGTCGGCGTCACCACCGAGGATGACCAGCCCCTCAGTCTTCTGGTTGAAGGTGCCCGTCGATTCGGTGTAACCCTCGTTCACCCCGCGGAAGGCCACCCCGGGCAGCGTCAGTTCCTCGTTGTAGGCGAACGCGTTGCCCTGGATCGTCATCAGCGGAATCCGGTCCAGAATCGGATTCTGCTGAACGAAGATCTCCTGCACAGCCTTCGACAGCTGATTGGTAGATATCACTGCCGACTGGGCCAGTGTGAGTGCCATAGCGCTCTGTCCTTTCTCTGGTTGCCCCGAGGGCTATGGCCACCGGGAAACTACTTGTTGCTGTTGCTCGTCGAGTACGTCGCTTCGAGACGTCCCATACCCGGCGATACCTCCGCCGAACCGCCGGCATCAGAGGCGCCCGCACCATCGGTGCGTTGACCGGACGACACCTGCTTGTCCAGATCAGCCTTGAGTGCCTTCGCGTCCGCCGCCATCTCCTCAGCGGTCGCACCGACGATCCGCTTGGCATACGCGATCGGCAGCCCCGCCGCGTCCGCCGCATCGTACTGGGCGTTCTTGAGCTGCGCCGCCGCGAGATCGGCAGCCTGCTGCTTGGCCGCCTCAGCCTGCCGCTGCTCCTCGGTCTTGCTCGCATCATCGATCGCCGCCAGCTTGGCCAGCGCCTCGTCTCGCTCGCGCCGAGCGGCCGCCAGATCCGTCAGTACAGCCTGCTCGGACTGCTCGGACTTGAAGTCATCGCCGCCGGCACCGTCGGCCGGTGGGGGTGTTGCGCCGCCAGCACCGTCGGCCGGTGGGGGTGTTGCGCCGCCGGCACCACCGGCACCACCGGTGATACCGCCACCACCACCGTGTCCTGCGGCATCACGCCGCGGGAACTTCCAGTACGCGCTCTTCGACGACCGGTGCGTCGCGAACTCGTCGAGCTCGTCCGGCACACACGCCCGAACAGCGTTGAGTGCCAGGGTCTTACGTGACATCTAAAGTTTCCTCCATCTCGGACACCGCATCCCACGGCTTAAGAAACACAAAAGGACCCCGCATCCCGCGAGGCCCTCAAACGCAGAAACCCCACACCCGAACCCGGGCATGGGGAAACCAACGAGCTCAGTATGCCTGTGGATAACCCGACTCGCAAACACCGGCACACGCCAGGCCGGGGACCGGAGCCCCCGGCCCCGCCGGTCAGGCGATATCCGCCCACGGCTCGGTCACCGGGTTCAGGTCACCGTCCCACTCGACGATCGCGCATTCGCCGGCGTCGGCGACCAGCGTCCCCTTCACCAACTCCCGGGTCTGTTCCTTGATCCGGATGTTGATGACCCGGCTGCCGGTGGCGATCTCGCGGAAGTTCCTCATTGTCTTGGCCTTT
>NZ_JAGQTN010000118.1 GCF_020438995.1 Gordonia sp. (in: high G+C Gram-positive bacteria) | reverse complement strand
CAGGAGGCACAGACCCCGGGGAGGCCGCAGCGATGCAGTACATGCCAGTCACCGAATCGATGTTCCTGATCGCGGAAACACGCGAGCAGCCGATGCACGTCGGTGGCTTGCAGCTGTTCGAGCCACGCGATGGACAGTCCGCATCCGACCTCGCCGAAGAGGTCTTCGACGCCTTCCACAACGGCACTGAGGTCAGCGACCTGTTCCGCAAGCGGCCCGCGTCGCCCGCCCCGCTCATGGGCAACCTGTTCTGGACCCACGACGACGAGATCGACTTCGACTACCACGTACGCCGCGTCGTCCTGCCCCGTCCGGGCCGCGTGCGTGAGCTGCTGCGTTATGTTTCGCTCAACCACGGCGCCCTCCTCGACCGCAACCGGCCGATGTGGGAGGTCCACATCATCGAGGGCCTCAACGACGGTCGGCTCGCGCTCTACACCAAGGTCCATCACTCGCTCGTCGACGGCGTGACCGCCCTGCGGATCCTCGGGCGCACCCTGTCGACCGACCCCGAGGATCGTTCGGGCCGCACACCGTGGGCGCTGCACAGCAAGCCGCGTCCGCCCAAGGAAAAGACCGAAGAGAAGTCCGGCGGGATCCCGCTCGTCGGCGGCCTGCTCGGAGCCGCCGGTGCCGCGGCCGACGTCGCCGGTCAGGTTGTCGGGCTCGCGCCCGCCGCGGCCAAGATCGCCTGGTCGGCCGTGCGCGACGACGACTACGCCGCGCCACTGACCACCGCGCCCCGCACCCTGCTCGACGTCCCGATCGGCAGCGCCAGGCGTTTCGCCGGCGAGCAGTGGGAGCTCTCGCGCCTGAAATCCGTCGCCAAGGCCCTCGAAATCACCCTCAACGACGTGGTGCTCGCCATGTGCTCAGGGGCGCTGCGCTCGTACCTGATCGACCAGGACGCACTGCCCGATTCGTCGATGGTGGCGACACTGCCGGTGTCGCTGCACTCCGGCGACAACGACAAGGACGGCAACGCCATCACGGCGATCATGTGCAAGCTCGGCACCGAGCAGTCCGACCCAGGACAGCGCGTGCGCACGATCGTCGCCTCCACCAAGGAGGCCAAGAAGGTCGTCCGCGGGCTGGCACCGCTGCAACAGCTGGCCCTTGGCGCGGCCAACGTCGCGCCGCTCGCGCTGGCCGGTATTCCGGGCTTCGTCCGGTACGTCCCGCCGCAGTTCAACCTGATGATCAGCAACGTTCCGGGGCCACGTGAGGAGATGTACTGGAACGGTGCCCGGCTCACCGACGTGTACCCGGTGTCGGTGGTGATGGAAGGTCTGGCCCTCAACATCACCGTGACGACCACCGCGCAGCACATGAACTTCGGTCTGATCGGCGCCCGCAAGGAGCTGCCGAGCCTGCAGCGCCTGCTCACCCACCTCGAGACCGCGCTGGAGGAGTTGGAGAAGCTGGCCGACGTCGCCGGGTCGGTCAAGGGGTAGCCCACCCCCGGTGGATGCCGGGCTAGAACTCAGCGGTTACCGGGCGAGATCTCGGCGCGCGCCGGACCTGCGTCGGCGCGTAATCTTCCTCACAAAGCGCCGCATTCAACGGCCATCTGACTCGACAGTAAGTTACTGGCGAGTATCGTCTTTAGCTATTCGTCACGCAGACCACGGCCACTGGTTAGGTAATCCTTGGCAGCGCCGGGTATGGGTGAGGTTTTACCGTTACGTGTAGTAGACGACATCCACAACGCCCGTCGCTCCGCTCGCCCGGGTCTGCGCGCTCAGCCCTGCACGCAGAACAAGTGGATCGACCAACAGGAAGGCCGGTACGCGCCCGTGACTCCCATGACCGCCACGCTCGGCACAATCGGAGTGCTGATCAGCCTGGCATGCTGGTTCGCGTTCGTCCGCGGCGCATTCGGCATCGTGCGCACCATCCTGCTCGGCCAGAGTGTGCCCAGCTCACGATTCTTCCCCGTGATCCCCCGCATGTGGACGATGATCAAGGAGTTCATCGCCCACACCCGGATGATCAAGTTCCGCACCGTCGGCATCGCCCACTGGCTGGTGATGATCGGCTTCCTCGGCGGCATGCTGCTGTTCTTCGAGGCGTACGGACAGGCCATCAACCCCGAGTTCCACTGGCCGATCATCGGTGCCACCTTCGGCTGGCACCTGTGGGACGAGATCCTCGGTATCGGCACCGTCGTCGGCATCGTCACGCTGATCGTCATCCGGCAGCTCAACCACCCGCGCGTCCCCGAGCGCATCTCACGGTTCTCCGGCTCGCGGTTCGTGCCCGCTTACACGATCGAGGCGATCGTGCTGGTCGAGGGCCTGGGCATGATCTTCGTCAAGGCCGGCAAGATCGCCACCTACCACCACCACAACGCCTACTCCGACTTCTTCACCATGCAGGTGGCCAAGCTGCTGCCCGCGAGCCCCAACATGGTCGGCATCTTCGCGCTGATCAAGCTGCTCTCGGGCAGCATGTTCCTGCTGCTGGTGGGCACGCACCTCAACTGGGGTGTGGCCTGGCACCGGTTCTCGGCGTTCTTCAACATCTACTTCAAGCGTGAGCAGGACGGTGGCGTCGCCCTGGGTGCGGCCAAGCCGATGATGAGCCAGGGCAAGGTCCTGGATCCGGAGACCGCCGACCCCGACGTCGACGCCTTCGGCGCCGGCCGGATCGAGGACTTCAGCTGGAAGGCCTGGCTCGACTTCACCACCTGTACCGAATGCGGTCGCTGCCAGTCGCAGTGCCCCGCCTGGAACACCGGTAAGCCGCTCTCGCCCAAGCTGCTGATCATGTCGCTGCGTGACCACGGCATGACCAAGGCGCCGTACCTGCTGGCCGGTGGCAGCACCGACATGGGCGGTGAGGAGGTCGGTCTGCTCGACGCCGACGGCAAGCCCGACCAGGCCAAGCTCGAGGCCATCCCGGCCGCGGCCCGTGCCGAGGCCGCCCGCAAGCTCGTCGGCGAATCCAAGGGTGCCACCGGCGGCGGCGAGCCCGTAGTCGCCGAGGACGGTGTCTTCGATCCCGAGGCGCTCGGCGCGGTCATCGACACCGAGACATTGTGGAGTTGCACCACCTGCGGTGCGTGCGTCGAACAGTGCCCCGTCGACATCGAACACGTCGACCACATCCTCGACATGCGCCGCTACCAGGTCCTCATCGAATCGGACTTCCCCACCGAGCTCGCCGGCATGTTCAAGAAGCTGGAGACCAAGGGCAATCCGTGGGGCCAGAACGCCGCCGCGCGTACCGCCTGGATCGACGAGATGGACATCGAGATCCCCGTCTTCGGGCAGGACGTCGAGTCGTTCGAGGGCTTCGAGTACCTGTTCTGGGTCGGCTGCGCCGGCGCCTACGAGGACCGGGCGAAGAAGACCACCAAGGCCGTCGCCGAACTCCTCGACATGGCCGCCGTCAACTTCCTGGTCCTCGGCCAGGGCGAAACGTGCACCGGCGACTCGGCCCGGCGTGCGGGCAACGAGTTCCTGTTCCAGATGCTGGCGCAGCAGAACATCGAGATGATGAACCAGGTGTTCGACACCGCGCCGCACCAGCGCAAGAAGATCGTCGTCACCTGCGCCCACTGCTTCAACGCGCTGGGCAACGAGTACCCGCAGGTCGGCGGCACCTACGAGGTCGTGCACCACACCCAGCTGCTCAACCGCCTCGTGCGAGAGAAGCGCCTGGTGCCCGTCGCCCCCGTCAGCGAGGGCGTCACCTACCACGACCCGTGCTACCTGGGCCGCCACAACAAAGTGTACGACGCCCCACGTGAGCTGATGGCAGCGTCAGGATCCACCCTCACCGAGATGCCGCGACACGGCGAACGGTCCATGTGCTGCGGCGCCGGCGGTGCCCGCATGTGGATGGAGGAGCAGAT
Source organism: Gordonia sp. (in: high G+C Gram-positive bacteria) (assembly GCF_020438995.1). GTDB lineage: Bacteria > Actinomycetota > Actinomycetes > Mycobacteriales > Mycobacteriaceae > Gordonia. The sequence goes on along the minus strand of NZ_JAGQTN010000118.1, from coordinate 953 downwards.
CGGCAAGCGCATCAACGTCGACCGTGTCGACGAGGCACTCGGCGTGCTGGAGACCGCCCCGCAGGAGGTCAAGAAGGTCGCCACCGGCTGCCCGTTCTGTCGCGTCATGCTCACCGACGGCGTCACCGCCCGCACCGCGGGCACCGAACTCGAGGACAAGATCGAGGTCATCGACGTCGCTCAGATGCTGCTCGAATCGGTCAAGCGCGGCGACCCGGTCGAGGTCAAGCGTGGCGGCAAGTTCCTGCACCCGTCGGCACCCGCCCCCGAACCGGAACCCGAGCCCGAGCCCGAGCCGGTGAAGGTCGTCGAGAAGGCCGCGCCGGCCGCCGCCTCCGGCGGTGCCGCCAAGCCCAAGGTGGGCCTGGGCATGAAGGGCGGTATGAAGAAGCCGGGTGGGGCGAAAGCCGCCGCCCCGGCCGCCGAGGCCGCTCCCGCCGCGGAGTCCAAGCCCGCGGCCAAGGGATTCGGCATGAAGGGCGGCATGAAGAAGCCGGGCGGCGCCAAGCCGGCAGCCGCTGCCGCACCCGTCGCCGAGGCACCCGAAGCCGAAAATAAGCCCGCAGCCAAGGGATTCGGCATGAAAGGTGGCATCAAGAAACCCGGCGCCGCCAAGCCCGCCGCCGCCGCTCCCGAAGCCGCTCCCGCGAACGAGGCCCCTGCGGCAGAAAAGAAGCCCGCAGCCAAGGGCTTCGGCATGAAAAGCGGCATCAAGAAGCCGGGTGCGGCCAAACCTGCCGCTGCCGCGGCACCCGCCGCTGTGGCCCCGGTTGCCGAGACCCCGGTTGCCGAGGCTCCGGCCGCAGCGGCGACCACCGAGGCCGGTGCGGCAAAGGCCAAGGGATTCGGTATGGCCGCAGGCAAGAAGCGGCCGGGTGCCAGGCCCGTCGCGAAGCCGGCCGTCGCCGAGCCCGCCGGTGAGGTCGAGGAGATCGCCGATGCCGAGCCGGTTG
>NZ_JAGQTN010000117.1 GCF_020438995.1 Gordonia sp. (in: high G+C Gram-positive bacteria) | reverse complement strand
GAAGATCGGCCAGAAGCACGCCCACACCACGATCGCGATCTTGGACTGCTCGCCGATACCGAAGAACACCACGAACACCGGCAGCAGCGCGAGCAGCGACAGATTGCGGAAGAACAGCAGCACCGGTTCGAGGAATTGCTGAACGATGCGGACATACCCGACGGCGATCCCCAAACCGATACCGGCGACGAGGCCGATCACGAAACCGATGAGCGCGCGCTGCACGCTCGGCGCGATCTCCTGGGCCAGCGATCCGTCGGCCAGTCCGTCGATCAGGGCGGTGAAGGTGTCCTGCGGCGTCGACAGGTAGAGCTTGTCGACATAACCGGAAGCGACGGCCGCCCACCACAGTACGAGAAAGCCGGTCAGGCCGATCGCGCCGTAGATGTATCGCTCGTACTTGACCAGATACGGGTTGCGGCGGGCAGGTGGGGTGAGGTCGTAGTCCTCATCGATTGCCGACAGCCCCGCCGGGTCCGGCTTAGGCAGCGTCGTTGCCAACGTTGACCTCCTCGGCGAGAATCCCGGCCACCCTGGCCCGGATATGTGCGAAATCTTCGGAACTGCGCAATGTCTGGGTCCGCGGACGGTCCAGGTCGACGTCCAGGACGGTCTTGACAGCGCCCGGGGACTTGGTCATCACCGCGATCCGGTCGGACAGGAAGATGGCCTCGTCGATGGAATGGGTGACGAACAGAATGGTCTTCTTGTTCTCGCCCGACTCCCAGATGCGCAGCAATTCGCCCTGCAGGAACTCACGCGTCTGGGCGTCGAGCGCGGCGAACGGCTCGTCGAACACGAGCACCTCCGGGTCGTATGCCAGGACGCGGGCGATGGCCGCACGCTGGCGCATACCACCGGAAAGCTGGTGCGGCAGACGGTCGGCCGCAGCCGACAGACCGACGGTCTTGAGCACCTCGGCGGCCCGTTCGCGACGCTCGGCCCTGCCGACGCCCCGGATCTTGAGGCCGACTTCGACGTTCTTCTGCGCGGTCAGCCAGGGGAACAGTGCGTAGCCCTGGAATACGACACCCACGTTCTTGTTGACCCCGGTGACCTGCTGCCCGTCGAGGTGGACCGAGCCGCCGTTGTAACTGTCCAGTCCGGCAAGGATATTGAGGAATGTCGACTTACCGCAGCCGCTCGGGCCGAGCAGCGACAGGAACTCGCCGTCGTTGATGGTCAGGTCGAATCCGTCGAGGACGGCGGTGACGTCCTTGCGGGAACCGGGTTTGGGGTAGAGCTTGCTGACCTTGCGGGCCACGATCTTGGGTGTAGCATGCCTCGGTGCCCTGATCGCGCTGCCCGCGGCGGCTGTTTGCTGCTCCACCAGCACTGTTCCGCTCATGGCAGTGGCCTTTCTGTGTGTGATTTGGGATGACGGTTCTCGGCCCGCGGCTATTTCTCCACGGGTGATGTTTCTTTCCGGTGGCCTATTTTTCAGCGGTGGCGAAGTCGACCAATGGGGTCTTGAAAACTCCCTTGTTGCGGAAACCCGGTAGTACCGAGGTGTTCTCGTCCTGATGGTCGAGCAGGTCGGCGGAGGTCGCGTACGGGTTGAACGCGTTGGTGGCGATGTCCTCGGGCTTGAGCTTCTCCGAACCCGCGAGCGGAGTGCCGGTGTCCTTCACCAGATCCCACCACAGTGCCAGACTTGCCTTGTCCAGCAGTGCATTCGGTGCGTAGTGCCAGTTGGTGGTCTGCTCCACCGGGTATCCGGTGGTCTTGCCGGCGATCTCCGCGGACTCCTTCGGATGGGAGTTGGCCCAGTTGGCGGTCTTGCCGATGATGCCGACGAACTCGCGGGCGGCGTCCGGATGCTTCTGCAACCAGGCGTTGCTGGCCACGAACGGGGCCTGGCCACCGAGCGGTCCCCAGTCGTCGTAGGAGGTGAACGTCTGGGTGAACTTGTCGGGTTTGCTCAGTAGCACACCCACCAGCGGCGGGTGGAACACCCCGAGGTCGACCTCGCCGCGCTCGATAGCGGGTGCGATCAGTTCCGGTTTGAGTTCGAGGAACTTGACCTTGTCCAGGTCGACACCGTTCTTTTTCAGGTAGCGCTTGATCACCAGGTCGGTGCAGCTGTTCTTGCCGGGGCCCAGACCGACCGTCTTGCCCTCTACCGCTTTGAGATCGGTCTTGGTGATGGGCGAGCCGGCCTTGGTGAAATAGGCCATATGCGGCTGATCGGGCAGATCGAGCATGCTGGAGGCGATCGCGGTGAACTTGAAACCCTTCACCTTGCCGTCGATGTCGTTGCTGAACATGCCGGTGGCGATGTCGACGCGATTTTGGTCCAGCAACTGCACCGCCGGAACGCTGGTCGCCGGACCGACGTATTCGGGTTTGACGCCGGCGTTCTTCCAGTAGCCGAGTTCGTCGGCGATTCGGACCAGCGACAGTGCCGTGGGCGAGTTGGCGAACCGGAAGGTGACCACGCCGTCGTCGGACCCGCCGACGCCGGAGCAGCCCGCGAGCACGGTAGGGGCGGCGAGGGCGGCGGCTACCGCGACGGTCAGCTTGCGTACGAATCTGCTGCTCCGGACTCTGCTGGTCAGCAATCGCGTGGTGCCCGTCGGTGACGTGTGTGTCGGTGCGATCTGTGTCGAACTCATCTGCAACCTCGGTATCGGTGTGGAGTCTGTGGAAGTGGGGGTCCTTGGGTGCACGTTGTGGGGATCGAAGTCCCTGCCATGCGCTGTAACTGAAAGGTATGGGTGCCGGGCGGGTAGGAAAATGGATAAACTCACCGTGGTCCCCAAAGTGGGCAGTGAGTTCTTGGAATTGTCGATAGCTGTTGTCCTACTACAGGATTCATGTAGTAGAAATGTGTCGACTAATTCTTGGGGGAATCGCGAAGAAATTGTTTACGATGGGAAAAAATCGACCGGGCCGGAATTCATTGGGTGTGGGTGCGGCGAACGTACGGTGACATCATGACCACCACAGCCGATATCACCTCAGCAGTCGTCACCGCCGCACTGGTCGACGCCGACCCGACGGCGCATCCCATGTACCAGGAGTTCGTGCGTTTCGCGGCCGAGGTACTGACCCCGCGCGCCGTCGAGGTCGACCGCACCGAGGTTCCGCGCTCGCATATCGACGGCCTGCGGGAGATCGGCTACCACCGGCTGTTCGTCCCCGAACAGTACGGCGGACTGAAACTGCCGCCGCGGGTGGTGAATGCGGTGAACAATCTGCTGTTCGGTGTGGACCCGTCGACGGCGACGATCGTCACGCAGCACGGTGCGCCGGTGCTGCCGGCGGTCACTGCGGGAACCGATGACGCGCTTGAACTGCTGCCGAAGCTGGCCTCGGGTGAACTGATCGGCGGTGCGGGGATGGGGCATGTGCGGAGCTGGCCGAAACGCCGCGGCACCGTCGCCACCCGCGTCGCCGGCGGATATCGCATCGACGGGGTGATCGGGTGGCATTCGGGCTGGGGGCTGACCGACATCATCTGGCTCGGCGCCGTCGATGAGCAGCGCGAGGAATTCGTGTTCGGGATCGGCCATCTCGACGATGCGTCGATCAGCGGTCAGGTTCTCCCGCTCGCGGCGGTATATGGCTCCCGCACAGCGGAACTGAGACTCGACGGATACTTTCTGCCCGATGCGCTGGTCACGGAGGTCGTCGCCGTTGAGGAGTATCGTCACCGTGACGGCACCCGCGTGCAGGAATTGCAACGGGCCAAACACCTGAATCCCGACGTCGATGATGCGGATCTGGCCGCGATCGCGCCTGCCGGACCGTACGGTCTCGCCCGCGCCGCGCTCGATGACGCGCTGCGCATCGCCGGCGACGACACTCATTTGCTCGCGCTGTCCGCGGAACTGGAGACTGCGGCGGCCACACCGCTGCCGGATCCACAGTGGCGTGCGGTGCTCAACGAACTCGCTGTCCGCGCCACCACGGCGGCCGTCGTCGCGGCGGGCGGTGCGGCGCTGCTCGACTCCGACATCGCGCAGGTCCGGGCCCGTGCGGCGCAGTTCCTACAGGTGCGGGGGCTGGCACCGCGGGTGCGGACGGCGCACTTCGCGGTCTACGCACGGTGACTTGCCGTCGGTAGATTTCGCCAGGCTGGGTGCAACAGGGTGCTCCGGTGGCGCCCGGCACCATACTGGGGCTCCTGTCCGCGAACTGGAGGAGGATGTCTCATGCTGGACCTTCGGCGAATGATGTTGCTCTGCGATCTCGCGGAGCTGGGGACCGTCACTGCTGTGGCCGAACGTCGATCCATCACGAGTTCGGCGGTGTCGCAACAGCTTCGGGTACTCGAAGACGAGGCGGGGGCGACTCTGTTCCGGCGTGAGGGCCGGACACTGGGGCTCACCCGGGGCGGGCTGGTGCTCGCCGAACATGCCCGCCGCGTGCTCGGGGCGGTCGACGAGGCACTCAGCGCAGTCGCCTCCACCGCCGATCGGACCTCGGGGCGGCTGATCGTGGCGTCGTTCAATCTCGGTGTCCGGTTGCTCGCGGCCCCGATGACCGTCCGTCTCGCGCAGGTGGACCCCGAGATCGGTGTGCAGATTCGTCAGCTCGGTCGCGCCGACGCATTGCGGCAGCTGCGGCAGGGCGAGGCGGACCTCGCGATCACCTGCGAATACGACTTCGGGCGCCATGAATCGTTCAGCGGGCTGCGTGGTATTCCGCTGTTGACCGAGCCGATGGTGCTGCTCGCGGCGCAGAACCGGCATGCGGCGATCCGCTGCGGGGGTTTGGGTGTGCTGGCCGACGATTCGTGGGCCACCGGCATTCCCGGTTCGGGACTGCACACCGCGCTCCTGCGGGCCGCCGACAGGGTCGGCTTCACCCCGCACATCACCCACCAGACGATGGGGGCGGCCAACGCCTGCGAACTCGCCGCCGCCGGCATCGCGGTCGCGCTTGTGCCGGCGCTGGCGGTCTCCGAACAACTCGCACCGCTGGTGGTCGAAGGACTCGACCTGGAAAGCCGGCGTATCGAGGTGGTGACCCGCGCCGGGCGCCTGGAAGACCCCAACGCCCTTGCCTCCGTGCGTGTTCTGCAGGAGGTGGCCGCCGAAGTGGAGGCCTCGATCACCGGTTCGTGGGTCTCGGTCGCCTGAGGTGGCCTGTGGCGTTCGAGGTGGGTGCGTCAGGTGCCGAAAGGTCACCGGACCCTTCGTGACCCTCGCTCCTTCGTCGCTTCGGCCTCAGGGATCAAGATGGTTGGCGTGACAAGAACATCTTCTTCGTCGCTTCGGCCTCAGGGGGCAAGAGGGTTGGGGTGACCAAAGCATCTTCTTCGTTGGTTCGGCGTCGGGGGGCTAGAGGGTTGGGGTG
>NZ_JAGQTN010000008.1 GCF_020438995.1 Gordonia sp. (in: high G+C Gram-positive bacteria) | reverse complement strand
GCAACGGTGACGGCAGCGAATCCATACCGCCGAACGCCAGTACCACGACCTCGGCGTCGGGAATGGCCGCCCAGATATTGGGATCCTGGGTGAGCGCCCACCACACGTCCCGGCTGGTCCAGCCGATTCTGCCGAACAACCGCAGGTCACGGCCGCACTGTTCGGCCACGATCGACGGCCAGATATTGGGATCATTCGCCGGCAATCCACCTTTGGGCCCGAAGAAGGCCAGCGAATCGGACAGGACGACGATGCTCATTGCACTCCCGGGTCGGCGTCCTCGGCGGACGCATTCCACACATCCAGCCGCCAGCGCGGCGCCTCACCGGGCACCCCGTGACCGGACAACTGCACCCAACTGGTGTTGGCCAGACCACCGAACACCGGCCACGACGTCACCGGAAGGTCGAGCAGGCCGGCCGTCATCGCGGCGATCGTACCGCCGTGGGCGACGAGCACCACCGGTGCGTCCGGGTTGTCGCCGGTACCCCATTCGGGCAGGGCGTCGATGAGTTCGGTGACCACCGGAACCGCACGCCGCGCCACATCCACCCGGGTCTCGCCGCCGGGCGGCCCCCAGGTGGCGTCGTCGCGCCAGATGCGCCGGGCGCCGGGCGCGATCGCGTCCACTTCCCAGTGCGTCATGCCCTGCCAGTCGCCGAGATGCGTTTCCCGCAACCGGACGTCGGTGGTGACGGGCAGTCCTGTCTCGGCACCCAGCGCGAGGGCGGTGTCGTGGGCGCGCCGCAGGTCCGACGACCGAATCAGCAGCGGTGACCGCTTGGCCAGCACCGTCGCCGCGGCGGCAGCTTGCCGCACGCCGAGCTCGGACAGGTCGGTGTCGAGCTGGCCCTGCATGCGGCTGCCCGCGTTGTACTCGGTCTGCCCGTGCCGCAACAACAGTAGCCTGCGTGCCACCGGCGTCAGGCGCTCGACGGAGGTGTCGTGCGAATCCGGCCCGCCGCTCACAAGCCCTCGATCTCGATTGTCGGACAGTCCTTCCACATCCGGTCGAGCGCGTACACGCTGCGCTCCTCGGCGTGCTGGATATGGACGACGATGTCGATGAAGTCGAGCAGCACCCAGCGTCCCTCTCGGGCGCCTTCGCGGCGGGCCGGTTTGTGTCCGGCCTCGCGCATCTTGTCCTCCACCTCGTCGACGATCGCGTTGACCTGGCGTTCGTTGTCGGCGGAGACGATCACGAACAGGTCGGTGATCACCAACTGCTCCGACACGTCGATGACGGCGATCTCGTGGCCCAGTTTGTCGGCGGCCGCACGGGCGGCGACCTCGGCCATGGTCAGGGATTCAGGCGCGGCGCTCAAGCCCGCCTCCTCTCGTTGAAATGGGTACTGGTCATGGGGCGCTCACCCCGCGGGTGGCGCGTGCGCGGTAGAGGCGGCGTTTGGCGATGTACTGCACCACGCCGTCGGGTACCAGGTACCAGACGGGGCGGCCGGTGGCGGCGCGTTCGCGGCAGTCGGTGGACGAGATCGCCAGCGCCGGGATCTCCAACGTCTGCAGGGTATCGGCCGGCAGCCTCTTCAAATGATCGGCGAGGTGTTCGGCGCGCAGTTCGTAGCCGGGCCTGCTGACGCCGACGAACTTGGCGAGGTCGAACAGTTCTTCCCAGTTCTGCCACGACAGGATCGATTCGAGGGCGTCGGCGCCGGTGATGAAGTACAGCTGCGCGTCCGGCAGGATCGTCCGCAGATCCCGCAGGGTGTCGACGGTGTAGGTGGCGCCATCGCGTTCGATGTCGACACGGCTGACGCTGAACCTCGGGTTGGAGGCGGTGGCGATCACCGTCATCAGGTAGCGGTCCTCGGCAGCGCTGACCGACCGCGGTGATGTCCCGCTTTCGGTGTTGCCCGACATCTTCTGCCACGGCTGCCCGGTGGGGACGAAGATGACCTCGTCGAGCTTGCACCGATAGGCCACCTCACTGGCCGCGACCAGGTGACCGTTGTGGATGGGATCGAACGTTCCGCCCATTACACCGATACGGCGCACGCGGGGACGGTCGGAGGACATGAAGGGTCAGTCTACCGGTGCGGGCCGCTCACCCTAGACCGGGAGCAGGTCGGCGATGACCTCGCCGAGCTGGGTGACGTTGCGGCATTCGTACATCTGGATCACCCGTGCGTACTGCGGCGCCGCCGAATCTCCGGTTCCCCACACCGATTCGGCCTCGGGGTTGAGCCAGTACGAATTGCGCACCCGGTCGACGAGTTCGCCGAGCGCATCGATGCGGGCATCGTGATAGTTGTTACGGGCATCGCCCAGGATCAACAGGGCTCCCCGATGGGTGAGCGACTCGGCGTATTCCGCGGCAAATCCGCGCAGCATGTTGCCGTAGTCCGAGTGACCGTCGAGGGTGGAGATCCGCGCTTCGGAGATCATCTGGTGCATCGCCGCACCGAAATCGCCGTCGTCGGTGTGCCGGTCGAAATAGTCGGTCACCTCGTCGACCGTGTCCACGAACGCGAATACCCGGACCTTCGAGAACTGTTGCCGCAGAGCATAAACCAGCCGCAGCGTGAACTGCGAGAAACCGGCGACCGATCCGGAGACATCGCAGATGATCACCAATTCCGGACGATGCGGTCGCGGTTTGCGGTGAATCAGGTCGATGGGTACCCCACCCGTCGACATCGACGCCCGCAACGTTTTGCGCACATCGACCTGCCCGCGATGCGAACGCCGCCGGCGGATCTCCAGTTTGGCCGCCAGCAGCCGGGCCAGCGGTTCGATGGTGCGCCGGATCTGCGCCTGCTCCCGCGCACCCGCCGACAGGAAGTTGATGTTCTCCGGCAGCTGCGGCACCGCGTAGTCGGCGACGGCGTCGCGGCCTTTGCGCATGGCCATCCGGCGCTGCGTTTCCGACTCGATGGCCGCACGCAGTCCGCCCGCCCGGGCACGGGCGGCGGCCCGGTACCGTTCGGCTACTCCCGCACGCCCGGCGGACCCGTCGTTGTCGATGTCCATCGCTGCGGCGATCTTGGCGATGAGCGTTTGCGGGCTCACCACCGACATCGCCTGATACGCCGAGAACGCCTCGCCCTGAGTCGACTCGTACCGGCCGAGCTGGTCGACGATCTGCGCCACCAATTCCGCGAGACGCCCGTCGTTCTCGGCGTCGTCGTCGGCGAGCAGTTCGGCGATCATCGCCCTGGTCGCCTCGACGTCGATCTCGCCGTCGACCTTGCGGGGCAGGTCGAAGGTGGTGGTGCGAGCGCCGGGTGCGGGCGGAAACCACAGGTCGAAGAGCTTGTCGAAGACGATGCGGTGGTTCTGCTCGGTCAGCAGCGTCGCCGCCAGACCTTCCCGCAGGCTGGTGCGGTCGAGCAGGTCGAGCACCGACATCGCACGGGCAGCATCGATCAGCGCCGACGGGTTCACCGGCATCCCCCGCCCACGCAGTGCGTCGACGAACCCGGTGAGCTGACCCACCAGAGGTACGTCATCGAGCGGGGTGGGCGCGGTGTCCGTCATCAGCCGAGTTTGAGTTCTTTGATCGCCGTCTTGAGGTCGGGGCGGTGTTTGAGCACCACCCCCAGGGTTCGGGCGATCAGTCCGTCGTCGAGTTTTGCGCGACGGCCGGACACGTCGTCGCCGGCACCGAGCGCGAGCAACGTATTGGCCCAGTCGATCGTCTCGGCCACCGACGGCTTCTTCCGGATGTCGAGGGTGCGCAGGACGCCGATGATCCGCACGATCTCCGCCGACAACGCGTCGCCGAGTTCGGGGACCCGCGACGACAGGATCTCCCGTTCGCGATGGGCGTCCGGAAAGTCGATGTACAGGTACAGGCAGCGCCGCTTGAGCGCCTCCGACAGTTCGCGGGTGGCGTTGGACGTCAGCAGCACGATCGGCCGACGGGTGGCGGCGACGGTGCCCATCTCGGGGATGGTGACGGCGAAGTCGCTGAGCACCTCCAGCAGCAGACCTTCCATGTCGACGTCGGCCTTGTCGACCTCGTCGATCAGCAGCACCGTCGGCTCGTCTCGGGAGATGGCGCGCAGCAGCGGACGCGGCAGCAGGAACTCGTCGGAGAAGATGTCGCTCTTGGCCTCGTCCCACGAGCGGGTGCCGGTCGCCTGGATCGCGAGGATCTGTTTGGCGTGGTTCCACTCGTACAAGGCCCGTGCCTCGTCGATGCCCTCGTAGCACTGCAACCGGATCAGTTCGGCGCCGGTCGCCGTGGCCAGAGCCCGGGCGAGTTCGGTCTTGCCGACGCCCGCGGGCCCTTCCACCAGCAAGGGTTTGCCGAGCCGGTCGGCGAGGAATGCGCTGGTGGCGGTGGCGTCGTCGGCGAGGTAGCCGGTCTGCCGCAGCCGCGAGACCACATCGGGAACGCCGTCGAACGACGGAACGATCGCGCTCATGCGGGCCGCACGTGGCCGTCGCCCCACACCACCCATTTGGTGGAGGTCAGCTCGGGCAGGCCCATCGGTCCACGGGCGTGCAGTTTCTGCGTCGAGATACCGATCTCGGCACCGAACCCGAACTGCTCACCGTCGGTGAACGCGGTGGACGCGTTGACCATGACGGCGGCGGCATCGACGCGGGTGGTGAACTCGCGGGCGGCCGCGAGGTCGGTGGTGATGATGGCCTCGGTGTGCCCGGTGCCGTAGGTGTCGATGTGCGCGACGGCGGCGTCCAGGTCGTCGACGACCTTCATAGCGATGTCCAGCGACAGGTATTCGTCGGTCCAGTCGGTGTCGGTGGCCGGGACCATGCCCGGTTCGTCGCCGTGGATGGTGACGCCCTGCATCTGCAACGCCTGCGAGATCTGCGGCAACGCGTCCGCGGCTACGGCCTTGTCAATGAGCACCGTCTCGGCCGTGTTGCACACGCTGGGTCGGCGGGTCTTGGCGTTGAGCACCACCCGGGTGGCGACATCGATGTCGGCGAGGGCATGCACGTACACGTGGCAGTTACCTGTGCCGGTCTCGATGGTGGGCACGGTCGCATTGGACACGACAGCGTTGATCAATCCGGCGCCACCACGCGGGATCACGACGTCGACCAGGCCGCGCGCGCGGATCAATGCGGTGACGCTGGCGCGGTCCTCACTGGGCAGCAAGGCCACGGCGTCGGCGTTGACGCCCTTGTCCGCCAGCACTTCCCGCAGGATACGGACGAGTTCGGCGTTCGAACTGGCCGCCGATGACGACCCGCGCAACAGCACTGCATTGCCGGACTTGAAGGCGATACCGAAGGCGTCGACGGTGACGTTGGGGCGCGCCTCGTACACGATGCCGACCACGCCGAGCGGCACCCGCAGCTGCCGCAGCTCCAGCCCGTTGGGCAGGGTCTTGCCGGAGACGACCTCCCCAATAGGGTCGGCGAGCGCGGCCACTTGGCGCAGACCACCGGCGATGCCCTTCACCCGGTCGGCGGTCAGCCGCAGTCGATCGATGAGACTGGCCTCGGTACCGCCGGCCTCGGCGCGTTCCACGTCGGAGGCGTTGGCCGCGAGGATCGACTCGGTGTTGGCCTCGATCGCCTCGGCCGCGGCGAGCAGTACCTCGTTCTTGGTGGCCGTGGTGAGACCGTTCAGGCTGCGGGAGGCCGCCTTGGCGGCGGTCGCGAGCGACAACACCGCGCTCTCGATGTCGGTCCCGACCGATTCGGCCGTAGGTGCACTCATGAAACCTCGCTAGCGTCGATAGTCGCCTACTACCCTAACCGAGCGCCTCGACGCTCCCGCTCAGCAGCTTCTTAGGGTGGAACGCAAAGTGGCCTGGGAGGGGGCGTCGAGGGTGAGGTGGTAGGCGGCGGTGACCAGGATGAATTGGATGGCGTACCGGCACCGGAACGCGGTGAGCCTGGGCATCCAGCGTGCCGGTTCGGCATCGCGCTTGTCCTGGTTGGAGCGGGCGTCGACGGCCACCAGATTGGCGGGATCGTTGGCGAAGGCGTACCGCCGACCCGCCGGCCAGGTCCGTGCACCCATCGTCCAGGCGAACGCCAGTGGCACGATGTGGTCGATCTGCACCGCTGACGCTGCGCGTTCACGCGAGAACACGATGAACTCGCCGGTATACGGACTGCGGAACTCCCCCGACAGCACCGCTTTCGGGCACTTCGAGGTGACGACGGTGGTGATGTCCGACAGGTCCCGGGTGAGGATGTCGTTGCGGGTGTCGCAACGGTCGCCGCCGCCGGTGACCTGCACGGCGTCGGTCCATGCCGCACCGAATTGCGCGCGATCGTAGGTACCGTCGGCGCCCGGTCTGGATTCGGTCGTCGGAATCGTCGCCAGAACGTCCGCGGCGTGCCTCGCGGCCACCCTAAGCGCCGGGTCGGTATCGACACCCACATCCGAAAGCACCACACCGATAGCGACGATCACCGCGGTCACCGCACCCGCCCACACGAGCAGCCACCGCCGGACCGGCCACTGCGACGACGCCACCCCGCGGCGTAGCCGCCGGTGATGCCGGCCGAATCTGATCCGCCATCGCGACGCGCCACGATGCCCGTCGCAGTGGCAAGTCCGGCAATGCCGGGTCGATACCCTCGAATTGTCAACGCGCATCACAACATCCCTCGCGCCTGCCGGGACATCCGGTCAGCCGTTGCGGTTATAGCCGTCCGAATCGCCGGTGGAATCACTACTTTCCGTGTCATCCGGTTCCCAATCTCCGATGACCGGCGGCGACACCAGCGGTTTTCATCGACACGCTGATGTCGGTGATCGGATAGGTATAAGTCGAATTCATCAGCTGCCCTGTGTCACGGAAGTCATCGATCAACGACGCACTGATCCGAGGCGCTTCGGTAATCGCGGTGGCCAACGCAATGACGTCGGCAGAGGCATCGCCGCCATTTATCGAATCGACAGCGTCCAGCACCTCACCGATACTCATCAAGCCCCATAGACTCCCCGCCACAGCCACCCCCGGATCTGTTCACAAGTCCTACGTTGCGCTCTGGACACCGGCGACCTTACCGTGTTCACTGGGTCGAGTTAAGCAATCCATCAACAGGTTTCACTTCGCAAAGACTATTCGACAGCGGCGCATGGGGTGGATCATGACGGGCGATACCGAGCCCTGGCCAACGGTCAAATACCCCGCGGATGCTTCTGGTTATATCGTGGGTCCGCGATGGGAGGGGTCAGTCACCTCACGGGCGACAGTCCGTCGTTCGATGTGCAGCAGAAAGATCGAGAGTGGTATGTGCTGTCGTACGACACGACGATCGGGGGCCGTACAGCCCTGATTGATGCTCGTGACTTCTCGTGCATGGCAACTGCCAGAGCCGAAAACGCGACGGTCTCGGCCATCGCCACACGCATCCGGAAGCCCCCGCCCGCCTCCGAACTATGTGCGATGGCAATCGAGTTCATGAAGCGAGCGGTCCCGAGGATGCCGCCTCCAGCACCGTAGCCACCGGTCGTAGTACCGTTCCCTGCCCATCTGTCCGCGTGGTAGAGAGCGGCACCATCTACGACCGGTGTACGGGCTTACCCCGTTGTTCAAGGTGCCTCGGCCCGATCGCATGCAGCGCCCCAACCAGTTCGGTGACGTCGTCGTCGCTGGGTATGAATCCGGGGAAATAGCAGCACACATCGGTGGCGTAGGCGCCATAGCGTTCGCGGATCTGGTCGGCGCATTCCTGCGGGGTGCCGACCACGCCGATGGCTCGCACCATCGGATCGGTGATCTGTGCCCGCATCTCGGCGAATGCACCGATCTTGGACAGCCGGTTGAGTTCGGGTTGCAGTTCACCCCAGCCGCCCAGTTCCAGCACCTCGCGATAGGCGGGCGTCGAGCCGTAGAAGGCGATCAGCATGGCCACGTGTTCGTAGGCGATCTGCGCCTGCTCCGGTGTGCTGCCGACTGCGCACATCACCTGGGCGACGATCTGGAAGTCGTCGATGCGGCGTCCTGAACGATCCAGTCCCGCGGTCAGCGCCGGGATGGTGCGCTCGGTGAAATGCTGGGTGCTGTTGAACGGCATCACCAGCAGTCCATCGGCGACCTCACCGGCGGTGCGGGTCATGATCGGTCCGAGCGCACCCAGCAGAATCGGGGGCGGGCCGTACGGATTCGGGCCCGGATTGAAGTTGGGTGGCATCAAAGTGTGCGTGTAGAACTCCCCGCGGAAGTCCAAGGGCTCCTTACCTTCCCAACAGCCGAAGATCGCTTTGACGGCGGCCACCGACTCCGCCATCCGTTTGGCGGGTTTGCCCCATTCGGCGCCGTATCGTCGTTCGATGTGGGGTTTGATCTGAGACCCGAGGCCGAGACGGAACCGGCCCCGGCTGTGTACCTGCAGATCGTAGGCGGCATGTGCCAGATGTAGCGGACTGCGCGGTCCGGCGATGGCCACATTCGTCATCAATTCCAGGTCTGTGGATCCGGCGGCGAGAACCAACGGGAAGAACACATCGTGCGGGCCCTCAAAGGTGAAGAGTCCGTCGGCGCCGAAGCTCTCGATCCGGCGGGCACTGTCCTGTGTGGCCGTCGGGTCGTCGTCGATCTGAAGGTGGACCTTCATCGTGGGTATCTCGCTTTCGCCGCTCCTGCACGGTGCGGTGGTTTCAGGTGATGAATGTGGATATCGTTCCGGTGCCGGACCGCAGAGACGATGCCGCCGCGTGGCGACAAGAGATCACACAGTGCCCGGGAGGCTGTACTCGGTACCGTCCAGTGCACGTACCTGCAATCCGAGTTCCTCGATGAGGTCACCACTGATCACGATCCGGCCGGTCATGTCGACGGGCGCGGCACACAGCGCCGCCGCGGCTTCGACGATGGTCTCGGTGGGTTCGAAGTATCCCGAATCGAGGAGGTCGCCGATGTTCTCGGCCGCCCCTTCGCTGAGCACCGCGACACGCGGACCGACAGCGTTCACGCGGATCCCCGTGCCATGGAGATCCCCGGCGAGGCCACTGGTGATGCGGTTGAGCGCGGCCTTGGTCGCGCCGTAGACCTCCATCACCGATCCTTGCGGGCCGAGATTGAAGGGCGGCCCGTCGTGCAGTCGTGCACCCGTACTGGTGATGTTGACGATCCACCCTTCGCACTTCTCTCGCATGCCAGGAACGACATCCTGCGCAAGATCAAGAGGCGCAATGACATTCGCCGAGTACAGGAGATGCTGCTTGCGTGCCGGGATCTCGTCGAGCGGCAGCATGATGGCGGCCGCCGCATTATTCACGAGGATATCGATCGGCCCGCCGAGTTGTTCAACGGCCGCCGGCACGATCGTGGCCCGTGAATCGTCATCGCTGACATCGCCGACGACGACCGCCACATTGTGGCCGTACCGGCGCAGCTTGTCCTCGGTCTCACGCAGACTGCCGGGCAGCACTTTGTGCTTGTCCAGGGTCCGGGCGACGAGCGCCACATCGGCGCCTTCGGCGGCGAGCCGCTGCGCGAGTCCCGCCCCGATCCCACGACTCGCGCCGGTCACCAACGCACGTTTACCCTCGAAACGTCCGGTCAATTCCGTCCTCCTGCTCGGCCGGCGATATGCCGGATCCTGTCGTTCGCTTGTTTGTGGGCGTGCACCGGCGACCGGCGACTATGTGGTGCCGCCGGATATGGCGGTTCCGGCCGCCGTGAAAGCCGCCAGGTCATAAGTCCTGCCGAGGCTATGGGTTAGTTCGCTGTTGAGTGCCGCCGACAATGACAGATCGGCACCACGGTCGTACAGTTCGAGAAACTCGCCCACCGCACCGTTGGCGGGAATCCGGGCAGCCAGATCGAGCGTGAATGTCAGCAGGTCGTCATGGTCGACGACCTGGTTGACCAGACCCAACCGCAACGCCTCCTGCGCGCCGACGAATGCGCCGGTCAGCGACATCTCGCGTGCCTTTCGGATTCCGACGGCCCGTGGCAACAGTGCTGTCAGCCCCCACGTCGGGACCACTCCGAGCCGGGCGTGGGTGTCGGCGAAGGATGCGCGGTCGGAGGCAACGATGAAGGAGCAACTCAGCGCCAGTTCCAGCGCCCCCGATACGCATGCGCCGTTGACGGCCGCGATCACCGGTTTGCGCACAGCGCGAATCGCGGCCGCCGGAGTCGGCTCCAGCGGGCTTCCCGTCGACCCGGGTTCCGGTTCGAGATTCTTGAAGTCGACGCCGGCGCTGAACACCGGGTCGGTGCCGGTCAGCACGATCGCAGTCACACCCGCGTCCCGATCGGCCGCACTGATCGCGGCTTTCAGCTCGACTCGCAATTTCGCGTGCATGGCATTGCGCGCTTTCGGGCGGTTGAGCCGCAGGATTCGTACTGATCCGTTGTCGGTTACGAGCAGGTGGTCATCAGTACCGGTATCTGGCGTATCGGAACCTGGTGCGGTCACGGCTTCCTCTGCTCTTGTGTGACTGTCGGACAGTTCAGGCGCATCGCGACTTCCACTACGCTAGCGCAACTGTAAGTCTTACAGTTTGTCTTTCGCCTGTTTGCGTGCGGGTGGCGATCGCCCGCGCCTTGCCGATAGATGCCGATGGTCTGCGTGTAGGCGTTGACCGCATCGGTGACCTGCTCAATCGCGTCGACCACCGGGTTGAGTTCGTCCTCGGTGGGCTCCTTGCCGAACGTCTGGAACATCATCAGCTTCCAGATCTTCATGCCCTGGACGGTGATGTCCACGTCCTTGGGGATGAACGAGAATGTGCCGGTGGTACCCGACGAGGTGAACAGCTGCAGCGGGCTCTGCGATTCGAGTGCGTCGAGCCAGTCGTCGATGGACTCGCACCGCGAAGCGTCGACTCCGGACAGGTCGTAGGTGGTCAGTTTGTCGAGCCACTTGGTCATCAGATCCCAGCGGTTCTTCTCGATGAGCTGCGGCGGGTACGCCTTGTAGGCCGTGTGCGCGAACATCAGCAGCACGATGTCGTTGATCTGGTCCACTACCTTCGCGCAGCCGCGCGGCCGCGGAATACACCGATACTCAGGCCGACACGGCCGGCGAGCTCACAATCAGGACTTGTCGAGGTAGGCGACCTTCTGCGGGGCGAGAATGCCGTCGACGAGGTCGGCGAGGGGGCGGTGGTCGGCGAGCGGAAGATCGGCGGACACAACGTCTTCGGCGAGACCTCGGGCATCGGCGATCAGGTCGGAGTCGTCGAGCAGCGACAGGAAATGCAGCGACGACTTGCCGCCGGACTGCAGCGAACCGAGCACGTCGCCTTCACGGCGTTGCTCGAGGTCGATGCGGGCGAGTTCGAATCCGTCGTTGGAACCGGCGACCGCCTTGAGTCGTTCCATCGACTGCGACACCGGGTTGGCCTTGCTCATCAGCAAGCAGAGTCCGGCGTGCTGTCCGCGGCCGACGCGTCCCCGCAACTGGTGCAGCTGGGACACACCGAACCTCTCAGCGTCGACGATGACCATCATGGTGGCATTGGGGACGTCGACACCCACCTCGATGACGGTGGTGGATACGACGATGTCCACATCGCCCGCGCCGAAACGGTCCATCACGAAGTTCTTCTCGTCGGCAGGCATCCGGCCGTGCAGCATCTCGATGCTGTACCCGCCGAGCGGCCCGGCCGACAATTCTTCGAACATCTCCAGCACGGAGGTGGTGCGCAGCGCCGGATCGTCCTCGATCTTGCGCAGCACTTCTTCCGGGCCATCGTCACCGATCCGCGAACAGACGACGTATATCTGCCTGCCGGAAGCGATCTCTTCGGCGGCCCGCGCCCACACCCGGTCGACCCACTTGTCGTTGCCCATCGGGACGACGGTGGTGCCGATCGGTTGCCGGCCACGCGGCAGTTCGCGCAACGTCGACGTGTCGAGGTCACCGAAGGCGGTCATCGCGACGGTACGCGGGATGGGTGTTGCCGTCATCACCAGGAAGTGCGGGTGCACACCGTCTTTGCCGCGTCCACGGAGAACATCGCGCTGCTCGACGCCGAAACGGTGCTGCTCGTCGACCACCACCATGCCCAGGTCGAAGAAGCTCACCTTCTCTTCGAGGAGCGCGTGGGTGCCGACGACAATGCCCGCATCGCCGCTGACCACATCGAGCAGTGTTTGCCGTTTACCCTTGGTCCTCATCGACCCGGTGAGCAGGGCGATCTTGGTGGCACCTTCGGCAGCGGTCAGCTCCCCCGCCTCCGCCAGGTCACCGAGCATGGACCGGATGGTCCGGTAGTGCTGTGCCGCAAGCACTTCCGTGGGTGCCATGAGGACGCACTGGTGACCGTTGTCGACCACCCGCAGCATGGCGAGCAACGAGACCAGTGTTTTACCCGAACCGACCTCGCCCTGCAGCAGCCTGCTCATCGGGGTCGCACGTGCCAGATCGTCACCGATCTCGGCCACGACCTCTTGCTGACCGGACGTGAGTCGGAACGGAAGTCGTTGCAGCAATTGCTCTTCCAGTCCGCCATCGACTTTCGGGCAGGCCACCGAGTGTTCTCGATAACCGGCGATCCGCCGTTGTGCGAGCACCGTCTGAATGGCCAATGCTTCGTCGAATTTCAATCGCTCACGGGCAGCGGCGATGTCGTCCTCGGTGTCGGGCAGGTGGATCTTGCGCAATGCCTCGTCGGCGGTGAGCAGCCCTCGCGGACGTCGCCACGACTCTTCGAGCGCATCGGGTTGCGGCGGAAGCTGAGCCAGGACTCGCCGTATCGCATTCCAGATGGTCCACGTCTGAATCTCACTGGAGGCCGGGTACATCGGGATGATCGGCCGGTCGAACGCGGCAATCTCGTGGCCTTCCTCGGCGAGTTCGTTGTCGGCCGTGTACATTTCGGCGGCCATGGCCGACCCGACCACTTTGCCCGCGTCGGCGTCGCCGTCGGGGATCACCGCCCACTGTGGATGCGAGAGTTGCACCTGCTCGCGGAAGTACTTCACCTTGCCCGCCAGCATCACCCGGGCACCGGGTTGCAACGCGCGTCGAATCGCGCGCGGGTTGAAGAAGGTGGCTTCGATGCGCTGATGGCCGTCATCGACCACCACTTTGAGGAACTGACCGTGTTTGCGCCGCATCGAGATCATCTGCGACGAGGTGATGGTGCCGACAACCGTCGTCCATTCACCGGCTTCGAGACGCTCCCGCTGGTCGAGGTGCCCCTGACTCATATATCGCCGCGGCGGATAGCGCAGCAGCTCACCGATGGTGGTGATATTCAGCGAGGCAAGGCCTGCCGTCGTCTTCTTGTCGAGAAGGACACTTGGTGAGTCCTGCAACGACAGCACTATTCGACTCCCACCTGAATCAGATCGTCCTGCTGCCCGGTCGGGTACACGAGCAACTCCACACCAGGGTACGACCGCCGTAGGTGTTCGTCGATGACCGCGACTGTGTCGTCGGCGATCTGCGCGCCGGCAAGCACGGTGACCATCTCTCCGCCGGTGGCCAGCATGAGGTCCACAAGGGCGGTCGCGGCCTCCGGCTGCCGGTCGGCCACCACCAGGACGTCGCTGCCGATCAAGCCGAGAATGTCCCCCACTTCGCAGGTTCCGGCCAACGTCATCATCTTCGTCTCGGCGATGGTCAGCGAACCCCAACGTGCCCCGGCCGCGGCTTCGGCCATCGCATAGGCGTCGGCGTCAGGCGATTCGGTCGGATCGTGAACGGCAAGTGCCGCAAGGCATTGCGTCATCGAAAGGGTCGGCAACGACACCACGGCCCGCTGCGGGGACCGGACTTCGGAGGTCACCGACACCAGATCGGGCGAGGACATCGCGCCGTTGGCCATCACCACCACATGGGCACTGTCGGTGCCTCGGATGGCGTCGGCCAACTTTTCCGGCGTCAGCCCGTCGTCGGCACGAACCACTGCCGCCCCCGCATCCGCGAACAGTTCCGCGGCCCCCTCCCCTCGTACGACCGCCACCACGGCACGCTTATGCCTGGGTGGCGGACCGTCGTTGACGGTTTGCTTCTTGATCTCGTCCAGCGCGAAACACGAGATCCGGATATCCGACAATGCGCCCCGCTCGATGCCCGCCTCCACCGCGGCACCGGGTTCATTCGTATGCACGTGTACCGAAAAGCGTTCTCCCGCATCGCCGGAGCTGTCGCCGACGATCACCACCGCGTCACCGATCTCACCGAGCCGGGTGCGCAGCGTCGCCACATGTTCACCGGCGGCGCCGTCAAGCAGGAACATCACCTCGTAGTCCATATCCGACGACGCACACGCCTCGTCGGCCGAATGCCCCGGTTCGCCACCGCCGGTGAGGATTCCGCGATACCGGCGTCGTCGCTGCATCGCACCGGTCAGCACTCCCACGAGGGCGTCGGCGAGGACGAGAAAACCCCGCGCGCCGGCATCGACCACACCGGCCGACGCGAGTTCCGGCATCTGCTCGGGGGTCCGTTCGAGTGCTTCGGCGGTGTCGTCGGCGACCGCACGTGCCAGGTCGGCGGGGCTGGCGCCGACGTACTGGGCCGCGGTCTGGGCGGCGACCGCGATGACGGTGAGTACCGTGCCCTCACGGGGGTTGCTGACCGCCCGTATCGCTCCGCGCGCGGCCAGCCGCAGCCCCGACGAGTAGAGATGATTGAACGTCGCGTCGTGGTCCGCCGTCAGCACGTCAGCGGCGTCGGCCAGACCCACCAGCACCTGCGACAGGATGATGCCCGAGTTGCCACGCGCCGACGACACCGCGCCGTCGGCCATGGCCCGGGTGACGGTCGCCAGGTCCGCCTCGTCCGGGGTCGCACGGGCTGCCTCGGCGGCGGCCCGCATCGTGAACAGCATGTTGCTTCCGGTGTCGGAATCCGGTATCGGGAAGACGTTCAGGTCATTGATCTCGCCCCGCAGCTCTTCCAGGCCCGCGACACACGCGTCGGCCCAGTCGCGGACCACATGCGGATTCACCGAGGCGACCGGGGGTCGGTCCGGGGTCGTCATCGGCACACCTCTCGATCTGCTGGCT
>NZ_JAGQTN010000116.1 GCF_020438995.1 Gordonia sp. (in: high G+C Gram-positive bacteria) | reverse complement strand
TCGTACGATCCCGTGGACTGACCGTTGAACAGGGTGGTCACCGTGCGGGAGGCGAAGTACGCCGAGATCAGGCCGAGCACGTACAGCGGGATGACGGCGATGAATCCGGCGATGACGCGGGTCGACACCAGGTACGGGACCGATGGAACGGCCATGACCTCCATGGCGTCGACCTCTTCGGAGATCCGCATGGCGCCGAGCTGGGCGGTGAAGCCGCAGCCGACCGTCGCCGACAATGCGAGCGCGGCGACCAGCGGCGCGACCTCGCGGGTGTTGACGTAGGCCGACAGGAAGCCGGTCAGGGCCTGCGATCCGAGCTGGTCGAGGGCCGCGTAGCCCTGCATGCCGACCACGACACCGGTGAAACCGGACATCATGACCATGACGCCGACGGTGCCGAGGATGACGGCCAGACCGCCCGAGCCGAAGGCGACCTCGGCCAGCAGACGCAGCACCTCGCGCTTGTAATGCACGATGGTGCGCGGGATCCAGGCGAGCGTGCGTCCGTAGAAGGACATCTGCTCGCCGGCACCGTCGAGGATCTTCAGCGGCTTGTTGAGCTGCTTGCGCGCCTCGTAGGCGTAATACTCGGCGCGCGATTTGGTGATTGTGACGCCACCACCGGAGTCAGACATCGCGTCAGCTTCCCTTCGCCGGAACGATCTGGAGGTAGACCGCCGTGATGATCAGATTGGCAAGGAACAGCAGCAGGAACGTGATGACGACGCTCTGGTTGACGGCGTCACCCACACCCTTCGGTCCGCCCTTGGGGTTGAGT
Source organism: Gordonia sp. (in: high G+C Gram-positive bacteria) (assembly GCF_020438995.1). Taxonomy (GTDB): domain Bacteria; phylum Actinomycetota; class Actinomycetes; order Mycobacteriales; family Mycobacteriaceae; genus Gordonia. The sequence continues at coordinate 865 of NZ_JAGQTN010000116.1, read as the reverse complement.
CCCTTGTAGGCGGCGACGACGCCGGCAATGACACCGAAGATGGCTGCCTTGACCGTGGAGATATAGAGGTCGGGGAGCTGGGCCAGCGCGCTGAACGAGGCCAGATACGCACCGGGCGTACCGTTCTGCAGCACGACGTTGAACACGTAACCACCGCCGATACCGATGACGGCGACGAGGCCATTGAGCAGCATGGCGACCAGGATCATGGCCAGCACGCGGGGTACGACGAGACGCTGGATGGGGTTGATGCCCAGCACCTCCATCGCGTCGATCTCCTCGCGGATCGTTCGCGAGCCGATGTCGGCGGCGACCGCCGATCCGGCGGCACCTGCCACCAACAGCGAGGTGACCAGCGGTGACCCCTGCTGGATCACCACCAGGACGCTGGCGGCGCCCGTGTAGGACTCGGCACCGATCTGCTTGATCAGCGAGCCGGTCTGCAACGAGACGATCGCGCCGAACGGGATCGCGATGAGCGCGGTCGGCAAGATCGTGACGCTGGCGATGAACCAAGCCTGCTGGATGAACTCTCGCCACTGAAACGGGCGCACAAGGGACTGGCGTGCGACATCGACGAATAGCTGAACGATATTGCCGGACTGTGCGAGTGCACCGTTTCCGGCCTTTGCTATCCGATCAATGCCACGCGTGGTGGCACTGGCCATGGAAATTTAGCTCCGGTTGTCGGGGTTTTCGGTGGAGCTGTGCCGCCCACCCTCGTTCGGGACTTCAAACTCTGCGGTCGGGCCGTCGACCAGACCCGGGGCAACCGCCCAACTCTGGGTGACCGCATCATCACCGGCATAATCAGCCGACGCCTTACCCAACGGCACAGCAGCCTGAGTCGTAGCCGCCGCCGCAT
>NZ_JAGQTN010000115.1 GCF_020438995.1 Gordonia sp. (in: high G+C Gram-positive bacteria) | reverse complement strand
GGTGGGTGTGTTGTGTGAACGTCCTCGGGGATCAAGATGGTGGGTGTGACCAATCATCTTGATCCCTGAGGCCGTTGCGACGAAGGAGCGAGGGTCGCGAAGGGTCAGGTGACCTTTCGGCTCCTGACGTACCCACCTCGCAGGCTACGGGGCCGATTGTTCGGCGGTCAGTTCCAGGATGCGCATGGCGGGCGGGGGGTCGAACTGCATCGAGTCGCTCATGTTGAACGCGCCGCTCTGGGCGGCCGCGAACACACCCTTGGCTGCTGCCGTGACGTCGTCGGCGTCGATCTCGTAGACAGCGACGTAGGGTTCGCCCGGGCGGACAGGGCGGAACCGGCGGGCGGAGACGAAGCCGTCGAGGGCGAGCACCTCGGGCATGTGGACGCTCTCATACCACTCGTTGAACTCGGCGTCGCGTTCGGGCGCGCTGGGGCGGCTCTCCACCAGCAGGATGCCTTTGGCCATGGGTGTCTTACCTTTCCTAGTGTTGGTCAGTCTTCGTACGTGACAACAGTTGTGGCGCAGTCCGGTACGGCTTGGCAGGTCAGGGTGTAGCCGTCCTCGATCTCGTCGTCCTCGAGTGCGTCGTTGACGCGCATCGTCGCGGTGCCCTCGTCGAGATGGGCCATGCAGGTCGCGCAGTTGCCCGCCTCGCAGGAGAACGGCGGGGTGAGCCCGCCACGCCGGGCGGCCTCCAGGATCGTCTCGCCGGCCTGCCGGGAGACGGTGACCTTCTTGCGCCCGAGCTTGATGGTGATCTCGCCGCTGACCTCGTCGGCGGCGGCCGGGGGTTCGGTGGTGGCGTCGGCGGGTGCCTGCGTCGCACCGCCGAAACGTTCGATGAACAGGGTGCCGCGGCCGGTGACGGCCTCCTCGACCACGTCCATGAATGCCTCGGGACCGCAGATGTAGTGGTCGGCGTCGGACAGATCGCCGAGGAACCTGGCCACCGTATCGCGGGTGAGGAAGCCGTTCTCGACGTCAAAGCTGCGCTGGACGGTAAGCCGTTCCGGGTACCGTGCGACCAGATCATCGATGGCGGCGGTGAAGATGGCGGCGTCGGCGTCGCGATCGGCGCACAGCAGGTAGACGTCGCGGTCGGTGGTGGCCAGCGCCGACTTGGCCAGCGACAGGATCGGTGTGATGCCACTGCCGCCGCTGTACCCGATCACCGGCCGGTGGCCCTCACGCAGGCAGAACGTGCCGAAAGCCCTGGTCATATCGACGGTGTCGCCGTCGGCGATGTTGTCGAGCAACCAGTTGGACACCTTGCCGCCCGGGACGCGCTTGATGGTGGTGCGCAGTTCGTCGTCGGTGTCAGGGGAACTGGACATCGAGTAGGAGCGGTGCAGCGTCTCACCGTCGACGTCGACGCGGAAGGTGCAGTACTGGCCGGCGCGGTAGTCGATGGGTCCGTCCTCGGGGGTCAGGACGAAGGTCCGCGCATCGGCAGTCTCCTTGATGACGCGGGTGACGGTGGCGCGCTGGTACATCGGAGGTCTCGACACGGCCTCTCCTCTGCTCGGGCTGGGCGTCGTGTGCCGGTGCGGGCCTGCCGGCCACTTGCCAACCACGACGGTATTGCAGTTCTATTACTGTGAGAATCATATTCTCATACTGAGGTAGCATCCTCTCAAGTTCCCCGAATCTCACACCTCCAGATCCGTGTTAGGAGACCGATGGACGCACGGTTGACCGGCGAGCAGGCGCAACTGCGCGACGCCGCCGCCAAACTGGCCACCGACCTGGGACCCGAATCGGTGGCCGCCCTCGACTCGGCCGATCGCCGCGACAGGCTGGACACCGCACTCGCACGCTCGGGGTGGCGGACGCTGCGGTCCGACGGGGCATCGGGTGTCGAGGTCGCCGTCGTTGCCGAAGAACTCGCCCGCGGCCTCGTCGACGCACCGTTCCTCGGGCCGATCCTCGCCGACGACCTGCTTCGCCACGCCTCGGGCACCGGGGAGGGCGTCACCGTCGCGGTCGGCGGCACCGCGGTCGATGCTCGCGGCATCGACCGGGTGGCGACCCTCGACGGCACCACCGTGCGGCTCGGTGCCGCCGGTGGATCCGTTGTGTGCGCCGACTTGACGCGCGAGGCCAAAGAGGTAGCCGGTAGCGGCGACTCGGTGGGCACGATCCCCGATGCCGACGGCCGGCGCTGGTACGCACTCGCACTGGTGGCCACCGCGGCCGACCTGCTCGGCGCCGCCCGCGGCGCACACGCCCTGGCGTGCGACTACGCCAAGATCCGCGAACAGTACGGCAAGACCATCGGCTCCTATCAAGCCGTGGCGCATCTGCTGGCCGAGGGCCTGGCCCTGATCGAGGGCATGGTCTCCATCGTGCGGCACGCCGCCTGGGCCGTCGATGAACTCGACCCCGAGGAGGCCGTGCGGGCCGCGCAGATGGCCAAGGTGTACGCGGCGCGGTCGGCACTGACGGTGTGCGAGAACTCGATTCAGGTTCACGGCGGCATCGGCAACACCTGGGAATGCCTGGCGCACCTGTATCTGCGCCGGGTCCTCGTGGACACCGAGACCTTTCCCGTCACGTTGAAGGAGATCAGCAGTGGACTATCGTGACTCGCCCGACGAGGCGCAGTTCCGCGCGCGGCTGCGCGCCTGGCTCGCCGACAACGCCAAGGATTTCCCGACCTCCGGAGACGAATACTGGGCGCGGCAGGGCGAATGGCATCAGGCGCTTTACGGTGCAGGCTTCTTCGGGCTGTCGTGGCCGGCGAAGTTCGGTGGGCACGACCTGCCGCCCGTATACGACGTGATCCTCGACGAGGAACTCGCGAAAGCCGGTGCCCCGCCCCGGCCGAGCCTGGGCTACCTGCTGCACGGCCTGTGTCGGCACGGCAGTGTGAAACTGCAGGAACGCTTCCTGCCCGGCATGATCGACGGCACCGAGCGCTGGTGCCAGGGCTTCTCCGAGCCGGGTGCCGGTTCGGATCTGGCGTCGCTGCGCACGGCCGCCGTCCGGGAGGGCGACGAGTACGTCATCAATGGGCACAAGATCTGGACCAGCTACTCCGACATCGCCGACTGGTGCCTGCTGCTGGCCCGCACCGATCCGGATGTGCCTCGGCACCGGGGTATTTCGGCGTTCATCGTGCCGATGGACACGCCCGGCATCGTGCAGCGGCCGCTCAAGATGATCTCCGGCATCACCACCGAGTTCGGGCAGGTCACCTTCGACGACGTCCGCGTGCCCGCGGGCAACATCGTCGGCCAACCCGGCGACGGGTGGGCGATGGCGATGACCGTTGTCGGACACGAACGTGAACCGTCGACGCTGGGCTATGTGGCCCGGTACGCCAAGACCGTGCAGTCACTGGTCGCGCGCACTGATGAGCCGACCGACGAATTGGCTTTGGCCGCAGTCGAAACCGAGATGCTGCGGCTGCACGTGCGGCGCCGGCTGTCCGAACAGCTCGGCGGCGTCTCACATACCTCGGAGGGCTCGCTCGACAAACTGCTGATGACGTGGACCGAGCAGACCGTCGGCCATGCGGCGCTGTCGGTGACCGGCACCTCCGACCCGGAACTGCTGTCGTCGTACCTGTATTCGCGGGCGCAGAGCGTCATGGGCGGTACGTCGCAGATTCAGAAGAACATCATCGCCGGACGTCTACTCGGATTGGGAGTGTGAACATGTACGGAATGCCCGACGAGATCGAGGTGACCGCGGACGGTGCGTTGCGGATCATCACCCTCAATCGGCCTGACGCCCTCAACGCCGTCAACGACAATCTGCATTCGGGGCTGGCGTCGCTGTGGAACCAGCTCACCGACGATCCCGAGGTGCGGGC
>NZ_JAGQTN010000114.1 GCF_020438995.1 Gordonia sp. (in: high G+C Gram-positive bacteria) | reverse complement strand
TACACCGACTGGATCGCCCGCGACCCGGTGATCGGCAAGCCGATGTGGAAGACGTTCCTGACCACCGAACTGCCCCGCGCTGTCGACAGGTCCTTGCGGACCAGTGGCGTGAACGTGATCGGCGGGATGTCGATGTCGGCTACCTCGGTGCTCAATCTCGCGATCGCCGAGCCGAAGCTGTACAAGGGCGTCGCCGCCTACAGCGGTTGCGCGCGGACCAGCACCCTCGACGGCTATTCGGTCATCCGCGGCACCGTGTACATCGCCAACAAGGCCAACGTCGACAACATGTGGGGGCCGTTCGGATCGCCGCTGTGGACCAAGTACGACCCGTACATCAACGCGGCCAAACTTCGGGGGCAGACGCTGTACCTGTCGAGCGGCAACGGCATGGCCGGCAAGTACGACAAGCCGGGACTGCAAGCGCCGGGAGCGCCGTCGCTCGGCGAGCAGGTGGTGGTGGGCGGGGCGTTGGAGGCCGCGGCACACACCTGCACCACGTCGATGGCCGCGCGGCTCCGGTCGCTGCGGATCCCGGCGACCGTCCACCTGTCGGGCAACGGCACCCATTCGTGGGGCTACTGGCAGGACGAACTGCACCGGTCGTGGCCCACCCTCGACGCGGCGCTGCGTCGCTGAACGAGCGTGGGGAGTCCCATCACATGAGCCTCGACACCACCGACTCCCGCGGCGAGAATGCCGTGAGCACAGCACAGGCGCGGACAACCGCTGCGCACTGGCGGGCGATGGCGGCTCACCGCGGTCAGGCGGTGGCGGTCCGCACACCCGACGAGTCGATCACCTACGCACACCTGCTGGCCGAATCCGATCGGCGGGCCCGGGCCATAGCCGCCGCGGTCGACGATGCCCGCGTGCCGATCGCCGTGGAAGTCGAATCCGATGTGGCATCGGTCATCTCGGTGCTGGCCGTGTTGTGCACCGGGCATCCGGTGATCCTGCTCGACCCGTTCCTCCCCGACGAACGTCGCGACCACATCCTGCGGCTGTCGGGTGCGCGAAGGCTGAGTCCGGCCGAGATCACCGAACTTCCGGATCCGGGCGTCGAGGGGCCCGAGCCCGGTCCCGATGATCCGTCGATACTGATCTTCACCTCCGGCTCCACAGGTAAACCCAAAGGGGTCCTCTACGCCCAGCGTGCGTGGGTCAACCAGGCCGTCGACGGACGGGATTTCCTCGAGCTGGCCCCGCAGGATCGTGCCGCGGTGCTGCTGCCGCTCAGCTACGGCGCCGGTTTCGAGTGTCTGGTGATGACCCTGCTCAACGGCGCGACGATGATGCTCTGGGATGTGCGGCGCCGGGGGACCACGGACCTGCGCACATGGCTCGTCGAGCAAGCCGCTACCACGGTCCACAGCACGCCGTCACTCCTGCGCTCGTGGCTGGCGGACATGACGGCGGCCGACGCGGTCGATACAGTCCGGTTGTTGTCGACGTGCGGCGAACCGGTCCACAGCGACGATGTGGCGACGCTTCGCCGGACGCTGATGCCGGCGGGGGTGTTCTGCAGTTGGTCGGGATCCTCGGAAACGGGCAACCTGGCGTTCAATCGCTTTCCGGCGCAACGCGAAGTCCCGTCGGGCGTCATTCCCGTCGGTCGGCCGGCCACGGACAAGCACGTGCGGATCGTCGGTGAAGACGGCCGCGACCTCCCACCGGGGACAGTCGGAGAGGTGGTCGTCGAATCGGCCCACCTGGCGCTCGGCTACTTCAACGATCCGGACCAGACGGCTGCGAAGTTCACCGCACTGGGCAATGGTCGGCGCAGGTACCGAACCGGCGACCTCGGCCGCTTCGACGACGACGGCCAGCTGTATCTGCTCGGCCGCCGCGACGACGCGATCAAGGTGCGCGGCTATCTGGTGGAGCCGGCCGAGGTGGAGGCGGCCATCCGGGCACTGCCGTGGGCCACGGACGTCGTGGTCACCGCCGATCGTGCGGCGGGGCGACTCACCGCCCACGTCGCCGTCGATCCGGACAAGTGGTCGCCGTCGCCGTCCGAGATCCGCCAGGCGCTGTCCGCATCGTTGGCGCCGTGGATGATTCCCCGCGACGTGGTGGTACTCGCCGAGTTGCCGAGAAACGAGCGGGG
>NZ_JAGQTN010000113.1 GCF_020438995.1 Gordonia sp. (in: high G+C Gram-positive bacteria) | reverse complement strand
TCAGCCCTCCAGGAGAGTCGTGCGGTACGAGGCGGCGAAACGGTCGACGGCAGTGGCGTCGAGGGCGCGGCGGTCGCCGCGGAAGCCAAGGAACAGTTCGCGGCCAAGTCCCGCCACGCCGAGGGCGATCGGCACCGTCGGCGAGAGCGGCGGCGGCGAGAACCACGCCTCGGTCACCGCTCCGGCATCGCCGAAGTCCGGGATGGCCAGGCGCCCCAGGTTCGACAGCGCGGTGGTCTCGACGAACTGCCGTTCCACCAGCGGCAGCATCGAGGTGAGTCCGCGCTTGAGTGCCGCGGGCAGCTTGTTGCCGGGTTCCAGGATGTCGACGATCCAGCCGGCGGCGCCGTTCTCCTTCACCAATTGCGTTTCGTCCCGGACGATTTCGGTGGCCGTCGTGAGGTCGGTGACATCGGTGGGCACGAAGATCGTCAGATAGCTCGCGAAATTGGATACCACATGGTTCGACCATTCCTTGGCCCGCAGATTCACCGGCATCAGTACCGACACCGTGTCGGCAGGCTTGACGTCGCGGCCGGCGTTCCAGCCGATGATCGTCAGGGCATGCGCGGCGATCGCGACATCGTTGAGGGTGGCGCCCTTCGGTCGTTTGCCGGAGACCGTCGCCACCTCGTCCGCGGTCAGTTTCAGATGCGACACGATGTGGTCGCGGCCGGTCTGCATGCCGCCCTCCGGAGCGAGCCGCGCGATCCGGCGACGGTTCAGGATGTCCTTGCCCACCTTCGCGACCCGGGGTTTGAGGTCTTCGATGGATCGGGAACCGACCAGCTTGCGCAGGTTGCGGGCATCTTCCAGGGTCGGGCCGTCGAGGTCGATCGGGTCACCGGCGTACGCCTGCGCGATCGACGTGGTGAACCGCATGGCGCTCATCCCGTCGAATGCGGCGTGGTGGCAGTTGAGGATCAGTCGATCCCCACCGTCCTCGCGCACCAGCATCGCGCGGAAGGGCGGACTCGCGGACAGGTCCGGCGACAACGACTGCAACCGGTCCCGGGCCGGTCCGGCAGGCCCGTCAACCACCTCGAGTGCGAAAAAGTCGGCCTCGTCATCGATCTGCCAGGTCAGGGTCCGGGTCCCCAGGGTCGGCGCCCGCAGCCGGGCTCGCGAGAGCGGATGCGCCGCCATCGCCTCCTTGATCGCCCGGGTGAGCTTGTCGGCGTCGAGGCGACCGGCGACCCGGACCTCGAAATGCACCGACATCACCGCATCGTTGGCCAGATTGACAAATGCCTCGTCCAGCGAGGTGACCCTGAGTTCCTGCACGAGGACAGAATGGCAGGTCGGGCAGGAATGCGACGCGGATCGCGTCAACTTTCCGGCGATACGGCCTCCCGCAGGGGCATACGCCCTCGCGGGATGCCGTTCGGCCAGAAAATCTATGGCCTGGCCGGTTCCCGCAGGACGCTGAAGTGACGTACCGTTCCCGACAGTCCGGGCAATTGCTTCGGCGCCGACCAATGGGTCAGGTCGGCACTGTCGGAGTACAGGTACTTGCGTTTGGTGTAGGCGTCGAAGTACATGCGCCACTTGCCGTTCGGCAGTTTCACGACGGCCGGACCCTCCACCTTCGATCCCCAGTTACCGGGCCGCACAAAGGAATACGGTCCCACAAGGGTGGGGGAGACGGCGTGCTGGATGACCTTCCTGGTCTCGTTCTTGGTGAACGCGTGATACCGCGAGCCGACCTTGATCACGGTGGTGTCGATATGGTCGGCGCCGATGCCGAGGATCGGAATCGGCCAACCCCACTGCCGCAGTGAGGAATCGGTGGCGGTGAGCAGATACGGCACAAAGCCGCCGCCAGTGGACAGGGACACGATGATGTTCACCCGGCCACCGTCGACGAACCACTCGGGCGCCCACGCCTTGGTGGTGAACGGCGACAGCGACGGACCTTCATCGAACCCGGCCGACCCGGACAGCGGCGGTGGCGCCGATGAGCCCGTGCCGTCGCCGGTGCCATGCAGGAAGGCGCAGCACAGCGGCAGCGGGATGGTCCGCACATGCTGCCAGGTTCGGCGGTCGGTGCTGCGCGCGATACCGATGGTGGCGCCGGCGGCAGTGGTGTAGACGACGTAGTACCGGCCGTCGGCGTGCCGCATGATGCTCGGGTCCCGTACGTAGCCCGTCGGCGGCCGGTAAGCCGACTTGCGCACCACCGTGAAATCGGTCCCGTCGGCCGACTCGTACACGTCCATGTCGCGGGCACTGTCGTTGCTGAACCCGACCAGCGTGTATCGCCACTGCGGCGTCTCGTCGGCCCTGACGACTCCCGCGGACAAGCACAATCCCGCAGCGGCGAGCAGGGCGGTGAGCACCGCGACGACGGGCCTGCGAATCTCGGTCATCAGCACAGTGTCGCGCATCACCGGGTACCCGCGCCGGGCGACCCCTGCACTACGCGTGCGCCGGCCCGGTCATGATCGTGACGATCTCGGCGGCGTCGAACTCGTTGGGCAGGCCCCACTTCGCTTCGTAGCCGTACACCTCACGCAACGACCTCGCCGACTCGTGGCCTTTGAGGATGTCGAGATCGCCGGTGCTGATCAGTCCCGGATGCGGCACACCGCACGCCTCGGACACCTTGAGCAGGTCGCGCCGCAGCGTCCGGATGTAGTTCTCGGCACGATCGGCCTTGATGGTCGGATCGAGTCCGTGCGCGAGCCACTTGTCCTGAGTGGCGATGCCGGTCGGGCACTTGTCGGTGTGGCATTTCTGCGCCTGCAGACAACCGATCGACATCATCACCTCGCGCGCCACATTCACCATGTCGCAACCAAGTGCGAAGGCGACCACCGCGTTGTCGGGCAGGCCGAGCTTTCCCGACCCGATGAACACCACCCGGTCGGCGATCCCGGCGCGCGCGAACAACTCGTAGACGCGGGCAAATCCGAGGCGGAACGGCAATGCCACGGATTCACTGAAAATCAGTGGGGCCGCTCCCGTTCCGCCCTCGCCACCGTCGACGGTGATGAAATCGACACCGCGGTCGGTCATGCTCATCAGATCGACCAGCTCACACCAGAAGTCGAGATTTCCGACGGCCGATTTGATTCCGACGGGTACCCCCGTCTCGTCGGCGAGCATCTCCACCCAGTCCAGCAGTGAATCGGCACTGTCGAATTCGGTGTGCCGAGACGGGCTCGCACAATCCTGGCCCTCCTCGATACCACGGATCCGGGCAATCTCCGGGGTGACCTTGGCACCCGGAAGCAGGCCGCCCAGACCGGGTTTGGCGCCCTGGCTCAGCTTGATCTCGATGGCCCGGACCGGGTTGGCGGCCACCGTGTCCTTGAGTTTGGCGATGTCGAATCTGCCCGCTTTGTCGCGGCATCCGAAATATGCCGTGCCGATCTGCAGTGTCAGATCCGCACCGTGCAGGTGGTGCGGCGTCAACCCGCCCTCGCCCGTGTTGTGCAGTGCTCCGGCCTGGGCGGCGCCACGATTGATCGCCTCGATCGCTGCCGACGACAGCGAACCGAAACTCATCGCCGACACGTTCACCACCGATGCCGGCCGGAACGCCCCACGACGCTCCCGATGGCCACCGAGCACCTTCGCCGCCGGGATGACGTCGCCGTGCACTCCATGATTGACCTGCGTGGCAGGCGCGATGTCGGAGAACGTGCGGTGCTTGATGATCGGGTAACCCTGGGTGAACTCGGTGTCGTTGTCGGCACCGAACCCGAAGTAGTTGTTCTCCAGCTTCGACGACGCGTAGATCCAGCGCCGCTGATTGCGGCTGAACGGTCGCTCCTCGTCATTGCCGGAGACGATGTACTGCCGCAGTTCCGGCCCGATCTCCTCCAGCAGGTATCGGGCATGGCCGACCACCGGAAAGTTCCGGAGAACAGCATGATGTTTCTGCAGCAGGTCCCAGGCGGCCAGACCCGCTATCGGGGCCAACGGCAACACTTTTGTCCATTTTGATGACATAACCAGCACGCACCTTTCGGGGCTGCGAAAAGCGAACGGTCGGCTGCCATTGTTCACCATCGGGCAACCGCGCGGGCGCCATTGCGCCAACCCGGTCAAGCCGACCGAGTACCCACGAGTACGCGCGCGTCCCTCGGGTCATCGTCGCGTTCCGGCTATTTGGGGCAACGCGGCCGTCGCGGGCCACCGCCGATCACTACGCCTGTGCGGCGGCCCCACCGAGATAGGCCCGCTCGACGCGGCCCAGATCGGCCGACAGCGCGGATGCGTCGTCGGAAAGCACCACCTGACCGTGCGTCAGCACGACGCCGCGGTCGGCGACCTCAAGCGCCATCCGCACATGCTGTTCGACAAGCAGCACCGAGGTCCCGGTGGCGGCCACCTCACGCAGGACCGGCAGGATCGACTCGACTATCACCGGGGCCAGCCCCATGCTGAGTTCATCGATCAGCAGCACCTTCGGCTTTTGCAGCAGCGCCCGCCCGATGGCGAGCATCTGCTGTTCGCCGCCGGAAAGTTGCCCGGCGGCGATCTTCAGGCGTGGCCGCAGCGAAGGAAAATATCCGAGCACGCCCTCGATGGCGGACTTTCTGGCAGCGCGGGCGGCGGCGGGATTCCACCCGCCCACGGAGATCGCGAGTGCGAGGTTCTGTTCGGTGGTGAGTTTGCGGAACAGTGCGCGGTCATCGGCGACCAGGACCAGGCCCGATCGCACCGCGGCCCGCGCGTTGCCCGACGGCAGTACCGCACCCGCCACCTCGACCCGGCCTGCGAGCTGCGGCAGCAGACCGGCAAGCGTGGTCAGCAATGTGGTCTTGCCCGCGCCGTTCGGACCGAGCAGCGCCACAATCTCACCCTCGCCGATCGACAGATCCAGGCCACGTACCACCGGCGACGACGGCGCATAGCCCGCGGACAACCCGCTGCACTGCAGAACGCTCATGGATGCACCTTCTTGGTATCGACGGTGGTGGCGGTGGTCTCGCCGGGCGCGGCCTGCGCGGAGGCCGGCGTGCCCAGGTAGGCACCGACGACGGCCGGATCGCCGCGCACCTCGTCCGGGGTGCCGGACGCGATCACCCTACCGAGATCGAGAACGATGATGCGGTCGCAGATTCCGAGCACCAGATCCATGTCGTGGTCGACGAGCAGCATCGTGACCCCGCGGTCACGGGCCGCCCGCAGCCGCTGCCCGAGCCACTGGCTTTCCAGCGAATCGAGTCCGGCCGCCGGTTCGTCGAGCAGCGCCACCCGCGGTCGGCCGGCCAGCACCCGCGCCACCGAGACCAGTTGCCGTTGCCCCTGGGACAGGTCGGCGGCGCCGACGTCGGCGAGTTCGGAGATGTCGAGCAGGGCCAGCGCCGCTCGCACCGACTCGGCGCCGTGGCCACCGCTGTGGGAAGCCCCGACCATGATGTTCTCGGCGACGGTCAGTTCCTCATACAGTTCGATGTCCTGGAATGTGCGGCCGAGTCCCGCCCGGGCACGGCGGTGCGGCGCCCGCCCGCCGACCTCCGAACCGGCCAGCGCGATACGGCCGGTCGCGGGGACGAAACCACTGATCGCGTCCATAAGGGTCGTCTTGCCGGCTCCGTTGGGACCGATCAGACCGACGATCTCACCGTCACGGACCTCGAAGGTCACGTCGTCGACCGCGGTCACCGGGCCGTAGCGAACACCGACGGCGGTGGCCGCGAGCAGCACCCCGCCGGTCGGTGCATCGGCGGCGGGCGCGATGGTTCCGGCGTCGATATCCTGCGCGGCGTCGAGGACGGGCTTGTCGTCGCCGAGTTTGGTGCCGAAACCAGGAATCCGGATTTCGTGGATGTAGTGGGCGAGACCGTCCGGGTTGGCCATCACCGTCACCACCAGCAGCACGCCGGCGAGCAGTGCGTACCAGTCCCCGAAGTGCAGGTATTTCTCCATTGCGAAGTACAGCAGGCCGCCCGAGGCCATCACCCCGGCGAGGATTCCGCCGCTGATCGAGGTGACGCCGGCGATGTAGACGACCGCGAACAGGCCGATCCCGAGGAACACCGTGTACGACGACGCGTTGGCCAGCGTCTGCTGATAGCCGATCAGGGCGCCGCCGATACCGGCGATGAACGCCGAGATCGCGAACGCGGCGAGCTTCACCACGCCGACGTTGATTCCCGCCGCGGCGGCCGACCGCTCGTTGGCGCGCACGGCCAGCATCGACGCGCCCAGTGTCGAATTCCGCAGCCAGGCCACGCCCGCCACCACCAGCAGGAAGAAGACCAGACACATGATCCCGAACGCGGTGCGCGGATATCCTTCTCCCGCACCGATTTTCAGATCGATACCGAACAGCGACGGCTGCTCGATCGGCGCACCCTGCATGCCGCCGTTGAACGAAGGATTCCGGAACCAGAATGCCTCCAGGAACACCGCGAGCGCGATGGTGGCCACCATGAGCGGCAGACCGCGAACCCGTAGCGCCGGCAACCCGACGATCAGCCCGACCACACCGGCGATCGCCGCCGCCAGGATCGGCGCGATCGGAAACGGTATCCCCAGGTCGGTGGTCAGCCGGGACAGGCTGAACGCACCCACACCGGCCAGCATGAGCTGGGCCAGCGACACCTGTCCGGCATATCCGGTGATCACCACCTGCGACAGCGCGATGATACCGAAGATGAGTGAGGTGACCAGGGCGTTGCCCAGCTGACCGCTGGTGACCATCAGCGCAATGGCGATCACCAGGCCGCCGATCACCATGGGCAGCCAGATGTTCCGCGGACGAGGCGAGCGCCCCATGTCGCTGCGGGCGACCATCCCGCGGCTCGGCAGCGGCTGTCCGCGCACGAGCAGGAAGCCGATGATCAGGATCAGCGGAACCGCTTCGGCCACACCGGCGTCGGGGAACCATCCGATGGTGGACTGCAGGTTGGTGGCCTCCGATGACAACATGCCGATGGCGATGCCCGCGCCGACGGTCACGCCGACGGAGGCGAAGTTGCCGACGAGCGCCGCGGCGAGCGCGGGCACGATGAACATCGTGTAGGCCACCGGGTTGAGCGGAACGATCGGCGCGATCACGATGCCGCCGATCGCCGCCGTCGCCGACGACAGCGCCCAGTTGCTGATGGCGATCTTCTCCGGCGACAACCCGGTCAGCAGCGCGCCCTTCTCCGATTCGGCCGCGGCCTCGGTGGCAATACCGAATCTGGTGAACCGCAACACAAGTCCGGCGCCTATCGCCAGCGCCACGACCACGGCGGCCAGCCACAACCGGTCGACGGGCACCACGCTGTCGCCGATGGAGAAGGTGCCCGAGGCGAAGATTGCCTTCACCGTGGGTGCGTTGGTGCCCACGCGCAGGCCCAGCAGCGCCTGCAGGATCAGCATCACACCGATCGCGGCGACCGCCCGAGCCAGCAGCGGACTCGTCCGCATCCACCGAAATATCAAGAGATACAACACAACCCCGAGAGCCGACGCGATGACGACCGCCACCACCATCGCCGGCAACACGCCCAGCCTGCCACCCAGGTCGATCCGCGGTTCGAGGCCGGGGATCGGGTTGAGCAACTCCCCCTGCCGCAGATAGGCGTAGGTGTAGGCGGCGTACAGGGCAACCGCACCGGTGGCGAAGTTGACCACACCGGAGCTCTTGTAGGTCATCACCAGCGCGAGACCGAGCGCGGCGTAGACGGCACCATTGCCCAGGCCCAGCGCCAGGAATGCGAAATGGTCGGTCATGAGTCCTCTAAACGTGTCGGTAGATCAGGCGGTCACGTATCCGCCGATGTCCCGGCCGGTGCGTGCGGTGTGATAGCCGCACGCCCGGACCGGGACATCGGAGGGATTCATTCGCGGGTGAGCCCGCTACTTGTTGAGCACCGTACTGTTCTCGAACTTGCCGTTCGCCGCGACGTCGGAGGCGATGATCGCCTTGCCGCACAGCGGTGGCAGCATCGGCATCGCCTTGCCGTCACAGGTGAAGGTCAGGCCCGGAGCCGCCGGAAGCGGCACGTCCCTGGCGGTGGTGAGCGCGGTACGCAGATCATCGGAGGTGACACCCTTGATGTCCTTGCCGATTGCTCCGAGCGCCATGACCACCTGGTAGCCGAGGTAGCCCAGACCCTGCGGGTCGTCGTCGGGCGCGTACTTGGCCATGATGCTGCGGTACAGGATGACCGACGGGTCGTCGGACGACAGGTTCACCGAAGTGAAGGCCTTGGCGCCGATCAACTTGTCCTGACCACCGATGGCATCCCAGACCGGCTTGTCCAGGCAGCTGGCGATGAGGTACTTCTTCACGTCCGGGGCCACCGACTGCAGCACCTTCATCGACGACACGCACAGGCGGGTGTCACCGAGGACGGTGACCGCGCCGGGCTTGTCCGCGAGGCCCGCGGTGATCTCCGGCGTCGGGTCGGCCGAGGCGACCGGGACGACGACCACCTTGAGCTCGACCCCGGCCTGCTTGAAGATCGGGGTGGCCATGGCCTTCACCGAGGTGGCGGCGTCGCCGCTGTCACCGATGAGGACGGTGAACTTCTTGATGCCGTCCTTGGCCGCAGTCACGGCCTGCCCGGAGAGCACTGCCAGGGTGCCACCGGAGAGCATGTACGCGCCGGGCGTCATGAATTCGGCCCGCGACACGGGCGCCTGAGCAATGTAGGGAATCTTCGCGCCGGTGACGATCGGCAGCATCACCGCGCCCTGCGAGCTCAGCGGCGTGAGGACCGCGGCCACCTTCTTCTCCACCATCTCGTTGGCACACTTGGTGGCCGACGCCGGCTCCTCGGACTGCTTGCACACGACGAGCTCGATCTTGTGGCCGCCGATGCCGCCGCCGTTCTCGTTCAGGTACTTGGCCGCCGCCTCACCCGAGGTACGCAGCATCGGCATCTGCACCGCTCCGCCCTCGGACGCGATGAATCCGATCTTGATCGGATCGCCGGTGGCCGGATTGCTCGGCAGTTCGGTGGTCTTGCCGGCGGGATTGCTCGCCGAGTCGGAGTCGTCGTCGTCGGACGAGCAGGCGGTGAGCCCGCCGAACACGAGGGCACCTGCGGCACCGACAGCGACGGACGCACGCATGACCCGCTTCAGGGAGAGTGCAGTTTTCATGTGATCCCTTCGGAATGTATTGCCGGACAGCACAGTTCGACAGTCCAGGGCGATCCACACAGCCGGGCGGGGTCTCGCCGTTCCGCGGCTGCACCCCTCGCCCCATGCCCCCGTGGAGGCGTCCCGAGCCGAACAGTAGCCGAACGCCATCACATATATGTCCGAATGACACAATCGCGACATTCTCGCTCAACCGCTCCGTCACAAACCCCACCGATAGCCCCCGGCATCGCAATAATCTCCTCGCCGGGGGCTACCGGTGGGGTTTGTGCAACCGCTATCCTCCGACCAGCCCCATCCTTGGAACAGTTCGGAGTCTTCGTACCATGTGTTCCCGCGCTCGCCTGGCCACACTGCTGGTCTCCGCCGCACTCCTGTTCGTCACCGGCGGGCCGGTTCCCACCGCCGACGCCGATCCGGCGGGAGGTGCGTCCGGACGATCCTGGACCGCGGACTACCGGTCGACGCCCAGGTATCCCAAGGTCGCGGTCCAGCGTGACGTGGCCATCCGGATGAGCGACGCAGTGGTGCTCAAGGCCGACATCTACCGGCCGGCGGATCGGCGCGGCCACCCGATCGACACCAAGACTCCGACGCTGGTGAACCTCACCCCGTACACCAAGCTGATCTCCGCGCTCGGCGGCGTGGCCGCGGGCGACCCCATACTCTGGCCGGCCGTCGAGAAGTTCGTCGACTCGGTCAATCTGAGCGGCACCCCGATCGCCGGTGCCCAGCAGTTCCTCGGCGTCGTCAAAGGCGGCGCCATCCGGGCCCTCGGTGCCGACTACCGGCTCGTCCGGGACGGCTACACCCAGATCGTGGTCGACGTACGCGGCACCGGCTTCTCGCAGGGCACCTGGAACGTCTTCCAGCAGCGCGAGCAGCAGGACACCCTCGAAGTGATCGACTGGGCGGCGCGGCAACGCTGGTCCGACGGCAACATCGGTATGACCGGCGGCTCGTATTCGGGCATCAATCAGATCTACGCCGCCAACAAGAACCCGAAACATCTCAAAGCGATCTTCCCCGTCGTTCCGGGCGGTGACCTGGTGCATTCGATCGTCGCGCCGGGCGGCGCCGTCGGCATCGGCTTCCTGCCCGGCTGGCTCACCGCGATCAACGGCACCAAACTCATCCCGAACGTCGCGTCGATGCTCAACGGAACGTTCGACTGGACCTGGCTTAGGGACCGGGCCCGCGACCCGGGCACGTTCTACCCGCTCCTGATCGAGGCGCTGACCAACCCCAGCACCACCAGACTCTCGCCCGAGGTGGCGGCGGTGGTGAACCCGGACAGCGGTATCCGCCGCGCCTACCTCGACCATGCCGACCGAATCCGGGTGCCTACGTTCATCATCGGCGGTTGGTTCGATCTGTTCACCTACGACGAACTCGCCATGTTCAGCAAGATGCGGCTGCCCGCCGGGCAGAAGCAGCTCGTGATGAGTCCGACCTATCACGGGACCATGGGCGACACGATGGGCGGTGCCGGACAGCCACCACGCGTCGACGTGCTGCAGAAGGCATGGTTCGACAAGTGGCTCAAGGGAATCGACAACGGTATCGATCGGTTCGGGCCTGCCACCCTGTACCAGCACGGGAACGGCTGGAGCACCGCCACCGACTTTCCGCGGCCGGGGATGAGCTATCAGCGCATGTACCTGTCCGCCAAGCGCAGCGGTACCGCGCCGTCGGCCGCCCGTGACGGTTCGCTGATCCACCAGCCCGGATCGGCACGGCGACTGACCGTCGCGCCCGGGCTGAGCACACTGTGTTCGCGGGACTCCGCTCAGGCGCTGATCGGCATGACGGTTCCGTTCCCGGCATGCACCACGGACTCGCGGATCGCCGAGTCGGGGGCACTGACCTTCACCTCGGCGCCAGTCCGGAAGGCGACAGTGATCAGCGGTCCCACCAATGTGCGTCTGAATGCCGTGCACGAGGCCACTGACGGCTACTGGGTGGCCACCCTCAACGATGTGGCACCCGACGGGACGTCGACGCAGCTCACGACCGGTCAGACGGTGGCCTCCCTGGCCGCCTACGACCCGGCGCGCTCGCAGTTCGCACCCAATGGTGACGTCGTCGACCCGTACACGTATCTGTCGCTGGCCAAACGCACGAGGATCATTCCGGGCCGGCCGACGGCCGTCGACATCGGGCTGCTGGGCACCGACCTGTTGCTCAAGCCGGGCCACCGGCTGCGGATAGACGTGTACGCGATGAACATGGCCAAGGGACTTCCGTTGCGTCCCTTGCTCAACGCGTCGAAGCTGCGCCCGCAACACATTCAGCTCGACCCGTCCCGGCCGAGCTACGTGACAGTCGGCTCGTCGCAGCCACTGCCGTGACGGTTCAGCGCACCGGATCGATCAGCGCCGCCAGGCCGTCGAGGGTGCGGGCGAGCCCGAACTCCCAGGCGCGGCCGGCGTTCCAGGCGCTGCCCTGTGCCTGGCCCGCGGCGGCGCCGATGCGCACTGCCCGCCGATAGCGTTCGGGGTCGAAGGCCCGGGCAAGGATGGGCTGGTTGGCCGCCCACCAGTCGGCGTCGGACATCGCCGAATCGGTGGTGGTCCGGGCGGCGTCGTGCGCGGACCGGCAGTGCGACTGGACGAATCCGAGTAGGTAGGTGAGGGCGGCGTCGGTGTCGAGGTCCGACAGTCCGGTGCCGTCCAGAGCTTCCAGTTCGTGTTCGTACTTCGCCATCACGCCGGGCCCGAGTGGTGGTCGGCTCAGCGCGGCCACCTCGGTCAGCCACGGATGCGCGACCAGCAATCCGCGATTGTCGTCCGCCACCACCGTCAGCCGGCCGCGCCAGAGTTCCCTCCCCCACGGCCTGCGCTCCATGCGTGCGTAACAGGTGTCGACCATCAGATCGAGCAGCTCCGGTTTGCCCGGAACGTAGGTGTAGATCGACATCGCCGACACCCCGACGGTCTCGGCGACCGCGCGGACGGTAACCGCCGCCAGGCCGTGTTCGTCGGCGAGAGACAGTGCGGCATCGACGACCTGCCGGACAGTAACCGACCGCGCCGGCCCCTTACGTCGCGACGGGGCGGGTTGCTCACCCCACAGGAGCGCGAGAGTACGGCTGGGCTCGCCGGCCCCGGTGCTGTTGTCGGTCACGGGAACAATTCTGGCACGCTCCCGTTATACGATGTACATTATACAATGTATAGAGTACCCGAATCGAAGGAGCCGCCGTGCAGATCACCGCATCAGCCATTTCCGTCAACGTCGCCGACGTGCAGGCATCGTCCGAATGGGCCCGCAAATACCTGGGTTTCGACGCGGCCATGTCCGCGGACGGCTTCTGTTCGCTCGCCCATCCCGACGCCGGTTTCAACCTGATCTACCTGCGCACCGGCCTACCGACGTTCAAACCAGCCTCCGCGGCGGGCACCGCCACCGGGCTCCTCGTGGTGTTCACCGTCGAGGACATCGACGGTGACTACATGCGCCTGCGCGATGCGGGTGTCGAGATCGTCACCCCGATCGAGACCGAGCCGTGGGGCGAACGCTACTTCCAGATGGCCGACCCCAACGGAGTCATCTACCAACTCGTCCAATGGGTCGAGCCCCCCGACCCCACCCTCTGACGGGACCATCGGAAACTCCGCATATTGTCGCGCCGAGCGACACAAGGCGCGGAATCTGCGACGGCCGGCCGCGCGGCAGCAAGATCTGAGTGATTGGGTTCACAATTTGTTGGTGTTGTCGGTCACAAATTCGTTTTCATTTCTCATGTTTGATTGTTCACCAATACATGGAATATGCAGGAGATTTACCTAGAATCCACCGAGTTACCCGCCTGTTATCGGATCACCGCAGGTCACAAATGCGGCGTGACCCGAACGTTATTAACCGCTAATGTCGTCACCGGTCCGAGAATCGCACCGCCCAACACGGGGCGGACGACAGGAGGAAACAATGACCACCAGCATGAAGAAGTTCGCAGCCCGCGCCGGAATCATCGGCGCCCTGGCCGC
>NZ_JAGQTN010000112.1 GCF_020438995.1 Gordonia sp. (in: high G+C Gram-positive bacteria) | reverse complement strand
TCGTCTCCGGCTTCCTTCCCACCCCACCTCACAGTGACGCAGTTGCCATCAACTAGGAGTTAAACCACCTTCCCCTCCAGAGGACTTCCACCTCCAAGCGAATGCCCATGCCGGGCGTACCAACAGAAAGTCCGTGCACCTGAGCGCACGGACTTTCCGGATGGTTCGGGCCGGGATGCTCAGCCGACACCGAGCAGGTCGATCACGAAGATCAGCGTCTTACCCGACAGCCGATGCCCGGCGCCCGCCGGACCGTAGGCCAGCGCCGGCGGCACGGTGAGGCGACGGCGACCGCCCACCTTCATGCCGGGGATACCTTCCTGCCAGCCCGGGATGAGCCGAGGCAGCGGGAAGTTCGCGGACTGGCCACGATCCCACGACGAGTCGAACTCCTCGCCGGTCTCGTACTCGACACCGACGTAGTGGACGTCGACGACGCCACCGGGCCGGGCCTCGTCGCCCTCACCGACGACCAGGTCGACGACCTGCAATTCAGCCGGTGCCGGGCCTTCGGGAAACTCCACAACGGGTTTGCTCATGAAACTCTCCTTTGAGTCGCGTTGGCGGGCGCACGAAATACGGCGCGCAAAAGAACACCACGCGCCGGGTGCGGCGCGTGGTGTCGGTGACTTATCGGGTGCTGAGGTCGACGTAGTCGCGTTCGGTGTAACCGGTGTACAACTGTCGCGGGCGGCCGATCTTGGTGGTCGGGTCCTCGTGCATCTCACGCCAGTGCGCGATCCAGCCGGGCAACCGGCCGAGCGCGAACAGCACGGTGAACATGCGGGTCGGGAAGCCCATCGCCCGGTAGATGACGCCGGTGTAGAAGTCGACGTTCGGGTACAGCCTGCGCGAGATGAAGTAGTCGTCGTGCAGGGCGACCTCTTCGAGGCCCTTGGCGATGTCGAGCAGGTCGTCCTGCACGCCGAGGGATTCGAGGATGGTGTCGGCGGTCTTCTTGACGATGGCCGCGCGCGGATCGTAGTTCTTGTACACGCGGTGCCCGAAGCCCATCAGCTTCACGCCGTCTTCTTTGTTCTTGACCTTGTCCATGAAGGCCTTGGTGTCGCCGCCGGACTGCTTGATCTCCTCGAGCATCTCCAGCACCGCCTGGTTGGCGCCGCCGTGCAGCGGGCCCCACAGGGCGTTGATGCCGCCCGAGATGGAGGTGAACAGGTTGGCCTGCGACGAGCCGACGAGCCGGACCGTGGACGTCGAACAGTTCTGCTCGTGGTCGGCGTGCAGGATGAACAGCATGTCGAGGGCCTTGGCGACCTTGGGGTCGACCTCGTACGGCTCGGCGGGGAAGCCGAAGGTCATCCGCAGGAAGTTCTCCACCAGGCTCAGCGAGTTGTCCGGGTACAGGAACGGCTGGCCCTGGGACTTCTTGTGCGCGTACGCGGCGATGGTCGGCAGCTTGGCGAGCAGCCGGATGGTGGACAGTTCGACCTGCTCCGGATCCTTCGGGTCGAGCGAATCCTGGTAGTAAGCGCTGAGCGCGTTGACCGCACTCGAGAGCACCGGCATCGGGTGCGCGTTGCGCGGGAAACCGTCGAAGAAGCGCTTGAGGTCCTCGTGCAGCAGGGTGTGCCGCTGGATCTTGGTGGTGAAGTCCTCGAGCTGGGCCGGGGTGGGTAGCTCACCGTAGATCAGCAGGTAGCTGACCTCGATGAACGTCGACTTCTCGGCGAGCTGGTCGATCGGGATGCCGCGGTAGCGCAGGATGCCGGCGTCGCCGTCGATGTAGGTGATGGCCGACTTGGTGGAAGCCGTGTTGACGAAGCCGCCGTCGAACGTGGTCAGGTTCGTCTCGGCCAGCAGCTTGCCGAGTGCGATGGAGTCGGTGCCCTCTGTTGCCTTGAGGATCGGGAGTTGCAGCTGTCCACCGGGGTAAGTGATGGAGGCCGTGTCGGTTGCCTGGTCGGCAGGGACTGTTTCAGCGGACACGCGATCCCCTTCTTGCATTGAAGTGAATTTTGTTGTGGCCCGGTGAGGACCATGGGGTACAACCTAGTCGGTATCGGGCTCACACGCCCACGGAGGGTGCGCACCCGACCTGGAAACTGTAACGGCCGACTGCGACCGTCGCTCACCGCACACCACCTTCTCGCGCACGTCCAACTCGTTTGTTCTGCTTTCATCGTGCCAGCGCCCGGGCCCACGCGCGGCCGATTGCGGTGATCCTGTGGGGATCGGGGCGGTGGCGCGACGGGCGCACTACCCTCGGCGGTATGCGTGTACTGCCCGCCGGACCCGACGCGCTGCTGCTGGATTTCGGTTCCGACGACGATCCGGCCGCCGCAGGCGAGCACGCATGGCGGGCACTGTCCGAGGCTCTGGCGGCGGGTGCGCTGCCCACGATCACAGACCTGGTGCCGGGTGCGCATACGCTGCTCGTGCAGGCCGAATCCGGTTCCGGTGTGGATGATCTCGGGGTTCGCCGCGCGTTACGGACCGCCACCGCCGCGACCGGTCGGGCCGCCGAACCCGATACCGTGACGATCCCCGTCGTCTATGACGGCGCCGACCTCGACGCCGTCGCCGCCCTCATAGGGACCGGCCCCGGCGAGGTCGCCGACATCCATCGGCGCACCCTGTGGCAGGTCCGGTTCATGGGCTTCGCACCGGGTTTCGCCTACCTGACGCCCACCGCCGGATCATCTGACGGACCGCACCCTTTCCACCGGATCGGCCGACGACCGGAATCGCGGCCCCGAGTACCGGCGGGTTCGGTGGCCATTGCCGCCGGCTACAGCGCCGTCTACCCCAGACAGAGCCCGGGCGGCTGGTACCTGTTGGGCCGCACCGGCGTCCGCCTATGGGACGAGACCGCCGACCGGCCCGCGCTGCTCGCTCCGGGCACGCTTGTGCGGTTTGCCGCCGAAGGTGATCGGCGATGACCGGACTGCAGATCCTGGCCACCGGCCCGCTCGCCACTGTGCAGGATCTCGGTCGCCCCGGCCACGCCCATCTCGGTGTACCCCGCTCGGGCGCCGCCGACCGCGGTGCACTGCGGCTGGCCAATCGTCTCGTGGGCAACTTCGAGGGCACCGCCGGAATCGAGGTGACGCTGGGCGGGTTGCGGCTGCGCACCGACGGCCGCGCGCTGGTCGCGGTGACCGGTGCGGTGGGTGCGGTGATGGTGAACGGGCGGCCCGTCGGCACCGGAGCACGGACCGAACTTCCCGCGGGCGGCGAACTGAGCATCGGTACTCCGGTCACCGGCTGCCGCAGCTACCTGGCAGTCCGCGGCGGCATCGACGTGCCGGCGGTACTCGGTTCCCGATCGACCGATGTGCTGGCCGGGCTCGGTCCGCCGCCGCTGGCGGCCGGGGACGTGTTGGCCGTCGGCCCGCCGCAGGCCGCGCTGCCGGCGGTGGCGATGGCGCCGGTCGATGCCCACCGCGACCGCATCACCGTCGTCACCCTGTTCGACGGTCCACGGCGCGAGCACCTCGCCGACCCGGCGTCGCTGACGGCGGGCATGTGGGAGGTAGGCGCCGACAGCAACCGGGTGGGGGTGCGGCTGGCCCGGCCCGGCGGCACCGCGCAGTCACCGGCCAACCATCGCCCGGACGCGGGAGAGTTGGCCTCCGAGGGCATCGCACACGGATCAGTGCAGGTACCGCCCACCGGCAACCCGGTGATCTTCCTCGCCGACCACCCGGTGACCGGCGGCTACCCGGTGGCCGGTGTTCTGTCGGCGCACAGTCTGGATGCGGTGGCGCAGCTGGTGGCCGGATCGCTGATCCGCTTCCGCACCGGCTGACGACGGACGTTCACTCTCGCCCGCCCACCCGGTACCGGATGAACGACGGGATCAGCACTGCGGCCACGAGGGTGGCCAGCACGACGCCCACCCCGCCCATCGAGGTGGCCCACGCGACGCCCACCGACGCTGCCGCCGCTCCGTGCGCGACGTCGGCGATCCGTGGACCACCCGCCACCACCACCAGGAACACGCCCTGCAACCGGCCGCGCACCTCGTCGTTGGCGGCGGCCAGCATGATCGACTGCCGGAACGCCGACGACGCCATGTCGGCGGCACCACCGATCATCAGCAGCACCAGCACCACCGGCAGGATCGGCAACGCCGAACCCCCCGAGAACGCCACGGCCACACCGGCACCGGCCACCGCGACACCCCAGATCAGGATGCACACGATCACGGCCAGACCCTGCCGCCGCACGTGGCTGACCCAACCGGAGAACACTCCGCCGAGCACCGCACCCGCCGAGATCGCGACGAACAGCAGCGCGAACGCCCAGCCGCCCTCGGCGGGGCCACCGAAGTTCTCGTGCGCCATCTGCGGGAACAGCGCCCGCGGCATACCCAGGATCATGGCGATCAGGTCGACCACGAACGAGGCGAGCAGGATCTTCTCCCGTGACAGATACCGCAGTCCGTCGATCACCGACCGCAGTCCCGCGGCCCTGGGCGCGTCGCCGTCGGGCTTCATCGACGGCAGCCGGATCACCGCGAACAGGGTGGGTAGCAGGAAGATGGTGTCCAGCAGGTACAGCAGCGGAAAGCCGAGCGCGGGGATCATCGCGCCGCCGACGAGCGGGCCGGCGATCGCACCCGCCTGCGTGACCGTCATCGACAGGCTCAGTGCCGCGGGCAGTTCGCGGGCGGGCAGCAGCCTCGGCAGGATCGCGGTCCGCGTGGGCTGGTTGACCGCGAAGAACGCCTGCTGAACGGAGAACAGCGCCAGGATCACCCACACGTTCTCGACACCGGCGGCGGCCTGCAGCCAGAACAGGGCACTGCACCCGATGAGCCCGACGGTGGTGCACACCAGCAGCATCCGGCGGTCCATCGCGTCGGCGAGCGCACCGCCCCACAACCCGAACACGACCAGCGGCACGAGCCCGAACACGCCGGTCAGCCCGACGTACGCCGAGCTCCCGGTGATCAGGTAGATCTGCGCGGGCACGGCCACGATGGTCAGCTGCGCCCCGATCACCGTCACGATGTTGGCCAGCCACAGCCGCCGGAAGTCGAGGTCCTTCAGCGGCGCGGTGTCGGCGAGAAGTCGCGCCACCCCTACGGTTGCAATCGCTGCGCGTGCCAGCCGTCGTCGGTGAGGGTTAGCCGGACCCGGTTGTGCAGCCGGTTGGCCCGGCCTTGCCAGAACTCGACGACGCGCGGCCGGATCCGGTACCCGCCCCACTGCCCGGGCACCGGAACCGGTGCGCCCGAATCGAATCCACCGAAGCCCGCAGCCACGTCGGCGGCCTTGCGTTCAAGTTCGAGGCGGCTGCCGATGGGACGCGACTGCTCCGACGCCGACGCCGACAGCTGCGATCCGCGGGGACGTTTGGCCCAGTACTCAGCGGTTTCTGCGGCGCTCACCTTCTCGACCGGTCCCCGCAGGTGCACCTGCCGTTCGAGCGCGATCCACGGGAACGTCACCGACGCGTGCGGGTGGACGGCCAGGTCATGGCCCTTGTCCGAGTCGTAGCCGGTGAAGAAGGTGATGCCGTCGGCGTCGGCGCCCTTGCACAGCACGGTGCGGGTGACGGGCAGTCCGTCGGCGTCGACGGTACCGAGCACCATCGCGTTGGGTTCGGGGATGCGGGCTTCGAGCGCCTCGTGCAGCCACACCTCGAACAGTTCGAGCCACGGCGGGTCGCCGCGCAACCAGCTCGGGTCGAGGTTCTCGCCGACACCGTCGGCACCGGCCGCCCGGTCACCTTCCCCCGCGGTGGCGGGGGTGTCGCCGCCGTATCCGACGCGCAGGTTGGACAGGTCGACACGGTACCGGCGGTCGCCGGGCCGATCGACATGGTACCGGCGGTCGCCGGGCCGATCCACGGTGTACCGGCGGTCGCCGGGCAGATCTTCGGTCACGTAGTGGCAGGTTACTCCGCCGCTGCGCGAGCGCCCGGACGGTGGACGTGGCTACAGTCTTGAGCAGGTGACACCGCCGCAGCCCGGCGATCAGCACAGGCCCGCGCGGCGAGGCCCCGACGTGAAGAGGTGAGGGCCGATGCCCGCGAATGTGCCCGAAGGATTTTCCGCCGGACTCGAGGGCGTCGTCGCCTTCACCACCGATATCGCCGAACCCGACAAAGACGGCGGCAACCTCCGCTACCGCGGCGTCGACATCGAGGACCTCGTCGAGAACAAGGTCACCTTCGCCGACGTGTGGGCGCTGCTCGTCGACGGAAAATTCGGCGACGGCCTGCCCCCGGCCGAACCGTTCCCGCTGCCCATCCACACCGGCGACGTCCGCGTCGACGTGCAGGCGGCACTGGCGATGCTGGCCCCGATCTGGGGCTATCGACCGCTCCTGGACATCGACGACGCCACCGCCCGCGACAATCTGGCGCGGGCCTCGGTGATGGCCCTGTCGTATGTGGCCCAGTCGGCCCGCGGCATCCATCAGCCGGCGGTGCCGCAGCACATCATCGACGACTGCGACACCGTCACCGCCCGGTTCATGACCCGATGGCAGGGCGATCCCGATCCCCGGCATGTCGCGGCCATCGACGCCTACTGGGTCAGCGCCGCCGAACACGGTCTCAACGCGTCGACGTTCACCGCCCGCGTCATCGCCTCCACGGGCGCCGACGTCGCGGCGTCGTTGTCGGGGGCGATCGGCGCGATGTCAGGTCCGCTGCACGGCGGCGCACCCGCCCGGGTGCTGCCGATGATCGAGGAGGTCGAGCGCTCCGGCGATGCCCGCGCGCTGGTCAAGGGCATCCTCGACCGCAAGGAGAAGCTGATGGGATTCGGGCACCGGGTGTACCGGGCCGAGGATCCCCGCGCCCGGGTATTGCGCCGCACCGCACGAGAACTCGGCGTGCCCCGGTACGAGGTGGCCGCCGCCCTCGAACAGGCCGCGCTCACCGAACTGCGTGAACGCCGCCCCGACCGCGCCATCGAGACCAACGTCGAATTCTGGGCGGCGGTGATCCTCGACTTCGCCGAGGTGCCCACGCACATGATGCCCGCGATGTTCACCTGCGGACGCACCGCCGGCTGGTGCGCGCACATCCTCGAACAGAAACAACTCGGCAAACTGGTACGGCCCGCGGCCGTCTACACCGGTCCCGGTCCGCGCCGCCCCGAGGACGTCGACGGCTGGGTGCCGCGCCCATAGTCGCGACCCGCCGCGAGGTATCGGTCGTGCCTTACCACATCGACGGGGAACCACGTGAGCAAGTGGTCCCCGCCACACCGGTAAACTGCTTCGTCATGAGCGAAACCGCCACCGCGCCTATCACCATCCCCGCCGACCTGCTGCCGTCCGACGGACGGTTCGGCTGCGGGCCGTCCAAGGTCCGTCCCGAGCAGTTGCAATACCTCGTCGACACGGGGTCGTCGGTGTTCGGCACCAGCCACCGGCAGGCTCCGGTGAAGAACGTGGTGGGTGCGATCCGCGAAGGTCTGGCCCAGCTGTTCTCGCTGCCCGAGGGCTACGAGGTCGTGCTGTCCAACGGCGGTACCACCGCCTTCTGGGACGCTGCCGCGTTCGGACTGATCGAGCGTCGCTCGCTGCACCTGACCTACGGTGAGTTCAGCTCCAAGTTCGCCACCGTGTCCAAGAAGGCGCCGTTCCTCGACGCACCCGCGGTGATCTCCACCGACCCGGGCACCGCCCCCGACCCGGCCGCCCTGACCGCCGACGACTTCGGCGGCGCCGACCTGATCGGCTGGGCCCACAACGAGACGTCGACCGGCGTGGCCGTGCCGGTGCTGCGCCCGGCCGGGTCCGAGGACTCGCTGGTGGCCATCGACGCGACCTCCGGTGCCGGCGGTCTGCCGGTGAACGTCGCCGACGCCGACGTCTACTACTTCGCCCCGCAGAAATGCTTCGCCGCCGACGGCGGTATCTGGGTGGCCCTGATGAGCCCCAAGGCGCTCGAACGCATCGAGAAGATCGCCCAGACCGACCGGTGGGTGCCCGAGTTCCTGTCGCTGCCAACGGCGGTAGACAACAGCTCCAAGAACCAGACCTACAACACCCCGGCGCTGGCGTCGCTGCTGCTGTTCGGCAACCAGATCGACTGGATGCTGGGTAACGGCGGCCTCGACTGGTGCGTCTCGCGTACCGCCGACTCCAGCAAGCGCCTGTACGACTGGGCCGACGCCAGCGAATACGCCACCCCGTTCGTCACCGATCCGGCGCTGCGCAGCCAGGTCGTGGGCACCATCGACTTCTCCGACGACGTCGACGCGGCGGCCGTCGCCAAGGCGTTGCGCGCCAACGGTGTGGTCGACACCGAGCCGTACCGCAAGCTGGGCCGCAACCAACTGCGCATCGGCATGTTCCCGGCGATCGAACCCGACGACATCACCGCACTGACCCGGTGCATCGACCACGTCGTCGGCAAGCTCTGAGAGTTACGTTCTGCCACACTGGCATCGCCCGATACCTGTAGCATCAGCTATCACTGGCATCGCAGGCGGATAACGGGTTTTCGCGTGTCATCGGGCATCGAAACCGGCGGTCTGATCTAGGGTCTGATTCAGGCTGTGCCCGGTGCCTGTTCTCAGGGTCATACCGGTACTCAGGGTCACGGAGGAGGAGCAGATGCGTGAACTCCGCGTCGTCGGTGTCGACACCGACGGCAAACGTGTCATCTGCCAGGATCCCGACACCACCGAGCGGTTCGCGATCGTCGCCGACGAGCGACTGCGGGCCGCCGCCCGCGGCGATCTCTCCCGGCTGGGCCAGATCCAGATCGAGATGGAGAGTTCGCTGCGGCCGCGCGAGATCCAGGCCCGCATCCGCGGCGGTGCGAGCGTCGCCGAGGTGGCCGCGATCGCCGGTGTCACCATCGAACGGATCGAGCGCTTCGCGCATCCGGTGCTGCTCGAACGGCAACGCGCCACCGAGTTGGCCGCGCAGTCGCATCCGCTCCGGGAGGACGGCCCGTCCAAATCCACGCTGTCCGAGGCGGTCGCCGAGGCATTCTCCGCGTTCGGTTACAGCTCCACCGAAATCGACTGGGACGCCTGGAAGGGCGACGACGGCGAGTGGGTCATCCAGCTCATGTGGCTGGTGGGGCACACCGACTTCTACGCCCACTGGCGGTACCGGCCCGGATCGCACGGCGGCATCACCGATCCGCTCGACGAACTGGCATACGAGATCACCCACCCGGAACTGATCACACCGCGGCCGAGACTGTCGCCGGTGGTGGTCGGGCAGTCGGCGCAGCCCGACACGCTGCCGGCGGCATTCGCCGATCAACCGCAGCAGGTGTCACCCGACCCGGCAGCCCCGATCGTGCCGCTCGTGGCCGACGTCGCCGCACACGACGATGCGTACCCGGAGCCCGGGCCGATGGGCGGTGACGGGGTGACCGGGGGTGCGGCACCCGACATCACCGATTCCGAAGACCACGAGGAGCCCGTGCACGATGCCCTTCAGGACGATGACCGTCACGACGCCGCCCATCGGGACACCGCCCATCAAGACGCCGCTCATCAGGACCCCGCCCATCACGACGATGCCCACAGCAACGACGTCGCTGTGAAACCTCGACGCAGGTCCCGCACTCCATCGGTCCCGGCCTGGGAGGACGTCCTGCTGGGCGTCCGCGGCAACGGGCACAGCTGAGCCGTGTCCGCCCGCGCCACAGCCGTCTGGTTCATCGACACACCGGACGCCACGGTCCGTATCCGCCAAGGCCTCGTCAACAATGCCGACGACGCCGGCGCGCTCGTCGCGCCGATCTACGACGACAAGGTGCTGGTCCCCGCCGTCGAGACAGACCTGGCCACAGCCGCTGAGCTTGCCGAATCGGACCCCGATTCGATGGTGTACGTCGGCTCCTACGGTGGCCTGGCCGTCGTCATGTCCTCCCGGTTCGCCACCGCCCGCCCGTCGACGCTCACGTGCACGATCTCGGCCATGCGCCGCAGTTCCGTGGTGACCTTGCTGCACACCGACCCCGACACCGCGCTGGGCTGCTTCGCCCGGTGGGAGAACGGCACGCTGCGCCGATCGTTCGCGGCCGACCCCGTGGACATCCATCAGGACGAAGGCATCCCGTTCGTGTTCGAGCGGCCGTTCTGGGCGGGCGAATGCCCGATCTACTATGCGCCAGGCACCCAGCCGGAGCTGATGGCGTTGCCGTTCCACCCCCAGGAACTCGCCGAGCAGGCCAACCGTGACTGGCTCGGCTTCCGCTTCACGCACCCGCTCGCCGACACCGACAGCGATCCGGAGTCGATCCCGGTGGTCGGTTTCCGGATCCATCCGGCCGGTTATGTCCCGACCGAGGACGATGTGGTGACGTCCGTCCCACCGCAACGGACACAGGTTCCCGATGATTCCGACATCGTGACGGCCCCGCTCGCATCGCAGGCGCCGGTGCCCGTTGCATTCGACCCCATGACGTTCGACCCCGCGACATTCGACCCCGCGACAGCCGGCCCCATGACAGCCGACCTCATGACATCGGGGGATCCCATGACGTCCGGGGACCCTATGGGATCAGGGGACTTCGTCTCCCAACCCGCGCTCCAACTGCCGACTTCGGTGTATGCCGACCCCGTGACCGCCCCCCTCGCGCCGGTCCTCCGGGCGGCCGGCCTCATGACCGCCGCACCCGCACGATCGGTCACGGTTGCCGTGGTACCGGCCGGCGAGCCGGAGCTGGAGCCGGAGCGGGAGCCGCGGGGTTCGGTCCGGGCACCCAGAGTCGGCATCGGCAAGCGCATCGGCCAGTATTTCGGCTTTGGTCTCTAGGGGCCCGGTCTCCAGGAGAGCGGTCTTCAGGACAGTCACGGGCGCGGGTGCGCGATGACGGTCAGTTCGGGATGAAAGTCAGTGCGGAACGAAGGTGAGTACCACGCCGGCCCCGAGCCCTGCGAGCAGTCCCACGTAGCTGCCGGCGACCAGCCACCGCCAGACCGGCCGCAGCCGTAGGTCCCACAGCGTCCACGCGATGCCTACCGCCACGACTGCCGTCGCGATCCAGCCGAGCCACCACCGGATACCGCCGATGAGGTCGTTGATCCCCACGAGCAGACAGGCGCTGAACAACGCCAGCGCGGTGGCGACGAGTAGGCCCAGCGCCCACGGTGTCGGTTCGGGCGGTGGCGCGACACTCATCGCCCGGCCCTCACCCGTTCGTAGAATGCGATGGCGGCGGCGGTGGCCACGTTGAGGGAGTCGGTGCCCCGCGACATCGGGATACGTGCCCGGATGTGGCTGGCCCGCATCGCGGCCCGCGTCAGGCCGGGCCCCTCGGCCCCCACCAGGAACGCGACCTTGTCCCGCGGCGCGCCGGTCGCCGGATCGATCAATGCCCGCGCGAGATCGGGCGAGGACGGCTCGGGAGTCAGCGACAACGTCTGAAAACCGTTCTCGTGCAATATGTCCAACCCACCCGGCCAGTCGGTGAAAGCCGTGAACGGCACGAGCAGCGCATGCCCCATCGACACCCGGACACAACGCCGGTACAGGGGGTCGGCACACCCGGCCCCGAACAGCACGGCGTCGACGCCGAGACCAGCGGCGTTGCGGAAGATGCTGCCGATGTTCTCGTGGTCGTTGACGCCTTCGAGCACCGCGACGGTCCGCGCACCCACCAGCACGTCGGCCACATCAAGGACGTGCGGGACATCAAGGACGTGCGGTCTGCGGGCCACCGCGAGCACGCCGCGGTTGAGGTGGAACCCGACGACCTGCGCCATGACGTCGGCGCTCGCCCGGTAGAACGGCACCCCGACCAGCGACGGGTCACGCAGATCAGCGGCCAGCTCATGTAACCGCTTGTCGACACCGAGGAAGGCGTGCGGCGCGAATCGCGAGGCGATCATCCGCTGCGCGACCAGCACCCCTTCGGCGATCACCAGTCCCTTGCCGACGCGACCGCCCGGCAGTGCGGGCAGATCCGGCCGGCGGTCCACGGAGTTCAGGTCCCGGAAGTCGTCGACGCGCAGGTCGCCGGGGTCGTCGATGTCGACGACGGTCACCGAGAGACCGTCGGGGACGAGCGCTCTGTCGACGGCTGCGGATTCGGCGTCCGGGGACTCGGTATCTGGGGACTCGGCATCTGGGAACGACACGCGGTCAAGTCTGCCAAATCCACTTGACATGCTGTGACACCGTGGAGCGGTGAGTACTTCGAACCCGGAATTCCCCTTCGAGCTGCGCCGCGCCACCGACGACGACTGGCCGGACATCTTCGTCGCCGACGCACGGGCCTTCCTGCAACAAGGCCCGATGCCGGAGTCCGATCGGGCCTCCGTGCGCGGAATGTACGGCAACGACGATGTAGTCGTCGTGCGAGATCCGGCGATCACGGCCGGCCAGTCGCTGGCCGGCGTCGCCACCTTCGAGCGCTTGCAGATCACCGTGCCCGGTCCTGATCAACCGGTCGTGCGGGCTGCCGGCCTCACCTGGGTGTCGGTGGCCTCGACGCATCGGCGCCGGGGCATCCTGCGGGCGATGATGAGTGATCTGTTCGACCAGTGGGAGTCCGAAGAGTATCCGTTGGCCGCGCTCATCGCATCGGAGGCGACCATCTACGAGCGCTATGGTTTCGGCCCGGCCACGTTCACCGATTCGTATCGGATCGAGATCGAGAAGGCTCAGCTACGGGCGGAGGCCGATACCTCGGGTACCACTCCCGTCGTCTACGCCGCACCGGGAGATATCACGAAAGTGCTTCCCGTTCTGCATGACCGGTGGGCACGAACGCGACCCGGCGCGGTCCATCGGAACGAGAACCGATGGCGGAACATATTCCGTATCGTCCCGGATACGGACACACCGGCGCCGGGTACAGAGGCCGTGCACGTACTGCTGCATCAGGACGGCTATGCGCGCTACAGCGTCGCCGACGACCCCGCGGCATCCCGCACGGTCCGCATCGTCCGCGCCGATGTCTTCGATTTCGTCGCGGTCACCGATGAGGCGCATCGCGAACTGTGGCGGGTGTTGCTCAATCTCGACCTGGTGAGCACTGTGGACGTTCAGCTGCCCACCGACGACCCGTTGCCGCTGGCTGTGACCGATTTTCGGCCGGTGGCGCGCGAGGCACGTGGCGACGCGATGTGGCTGCGGATTCTCGACATTCCGGCGGCCCTGACGCTGCGTGGCTACCGCGGCGATCTCGACGTGGTGATCGACATAGAGGACCCATTCCGTGGCCGCGGGGGCACGTTCGGCCTCCAGGTGACCGACGGAGTCGCACAGGTTGCCCCGTCGACGGCCGAACCCGATGTGCGCATGGATATCGCGGTACTGGGTTCGATCTATCTGGGCGCGATCGCACCGTCGGCGATGGCGGCCGCCGGAAGGCTGTGGACGGCCGGTCCGGACATCACCGCAGCACTGGATCGGGCGTGGGCCACCGATCGGGCACCGTTCGCGGGCACCTACTTCTGATCTGATCGGCCGGGGTTCTGATCGGCCGGTTGTCTGACGCCCGATCGGCACGGGTGCCGGTCGAGTGTCAGGCGACCGGATCTCAGGCGACCGGAACTATGACGGGTACCGGCGGCGGGACCGCACCCATCGCCGCGCGTGGCGCGATCTCATCCACCGCGCGAGGCGCGATCTCATCCACCGCGCGGGGCGCGTTCTCATCAATGTCGTCGGCGCTGTGGATGATCTTGTCCATGATGCCGACCACCCGGTGCAGCGCGTCGCGCTCCTCGGTGGTGAGTTCGGCGAGCCGCCGGCTGAGCCATTCCTCGCGCGCGGCGAGTTCTTCGGCGATCGCGTCGGCTCCGCGAGCGGCCAGTGACACGATGGCCTGCCGTCCATCGGTCGGGTGCGGTTCCCTCTTGACCATGCCGAGCTCGGCCAGTGAGGCGATCACCCGGGTCATCGACGGGGGCTGTACCCGTTCGGCCATGGCGAGCGCACCCGGTGTCATCGGCCCCTCATGATGCAGGGTGCTCAACGCCGACAGCTGGGTCAGGGACACGGACTTGGCTCCGCGACGGCCCCGCAGGCGACGAGCCAGCCTGACCACAACCAACGACAGATCGCCCGGCAACCGGTCGACATCGTAAATCTCGTTCACGCTGACAGACTAATCGACAACGTGGATGCAACGTATTAAAGAATCAGGCCGGGTGGGTATTTAGCCCAGATAAGGGACCAAGGACCCACGACACGCCACAAACTTGTAGTCCGTACGGGTGATTGCTAATCGAAAAGATTTGAGATTGGTTCGCGGACAAAGTAAAGCACGAACACCGCCGCCACCAGCCACAGCAGCGGATGCACCGCTTTCGCCTTGCCCGACGCGGCCGCCAGCACCACCCAGCTGACAAATCCGACACCGATTCCGTTGGCGATCGAATAGGTGAACGGCATCGTCACGATCGTCAGGAAACATGGCAGCGCAATGTCGAACCGTGTGAAGTCTATATTGCGCACCTGAGAAATCATCATTCCACCCACCACAACGAGTGACGGCGCCACCGCCTCGAGCGGAATGATGCTGTAAATCGGTGTCAAGAACATCGCCACGAGGAACAGAGCACCGGTGACGACATTGGCGAGTCCGGTGCGTGCGCCCTCGGCGATACCCGACGCGGACTCGACGAAAACCGTGTTGGACGAGGCCGACGCCGCACCGCCGACCACCGCGCCCGAGCCCTCGACGATCAACGCCCGGCCGATACCCGGCAGGGCGCCGTCCTTGTCGGCGAGGCCCGCCTCCTGCCCGAGCCCGGTCATCGTGCCCATGGCGTCGAAGAAGTTCGACAGCACCAGTGCGAACACCAGCGCACACGCGGCGAACACCGAGATCTGACTGAACGCCCCGAACAGATCGACCTCGCCGACCAGACTCAGATCCGGCAGACCGCCCACGCTGTCGGGGATCGAAGGAACCGACAGACTCCAGCCGCCCTTCTCCGTGGCCCCGGACCCGAAGTCGAACACCGACTCGACGACCACCGACACCACGGTCATGATCGCGATGCCCAGCAGCAGGCCGCCGGGAACCCGCCACACCACCAGCGCGGCCATCAGCAGCACGCCGACGACGAAGATCAGCGTCGGCACCGTGGCGATCGAATTGCCCTCCGTGCCCAACTGCACGGGCACCGTCGTGTTGGCGGCGTCGGGAACACGGTGGACGAATCCGGCGTCGACCATCCCGACGAATGCGATGAAACACCCGATACCGGCCGCGATCGCCGCCTTGAGTTCGGTCGGCACGGCGTTGAATACGGCAGTGCGGAATCCGGTGGCCGCCAGCACGACGATGATGATGCCGTCGATCACCACCAGGCCCATCGCCGCCGGCCACGACATCTGCGGGGCGATGGTCACCGCGAGCAGGCTGTTGATGCCCAGACCCGCGGCCAGCGCGAACGGATAGTTCGCGACGATGCCGAAGATGATCGACATGACGCCCGCGACCAGCGCGGTGACCGCGGCTACCTGATCTAGTTGCAGGAAGTGCCCATTGGCGTCGGTGTTGTGCTCACCGCCGATGATGATCGGGTTGAGCACCACGATGTAGGCCATCGTGAAGAAGGTGACAAGACCGCCGCGGACCTCGCGGCTCAGCGTCGACCCCCGTTCACTGATCTTGAAGAACCTGTTGAGAGCGCCGGTACCGGACCCTGCCGGTGTCGGGGCGCCGAGCGCAGACGAGTCAGCCACAGCAGAAAGTTACCCTGAACCCATGGCCGTCGCACCCGACTCCCCCGAGTCCACAGAGATCCCCGAACTGCCGGAAAAGCTGCGCGCTCCGGGGCCCGTGATCGTCGCCGGAATGGTGGCCTGGCTCGTGGCGACGATCGTCGTGGCCGTCACCGGTGCGGGTTCCGACCGGGCGCTCACCGTGTGTCTGGTGGGGCTCGGCGTCGGTGTGCTCGGCATCGTCATCGTGACGGTGCAGCGCGGCGCGGTACGCCGGGGCGCCAAGGGCGCTCAGGTTGGCCTGGACTGAGACACCGACCCACCCACCAGCCCCGCTGCGGCCGGTAGATGGGTGATACCGCGGTCGTCGACCCACCACGCCACGGTGTGCTCGGCGCCGGTGTCGCGCATGCGTACCCGCACCCGCTCGTGCACCCTGACCTCGCCGTGGCCCGGCACCCGGCCGGTGGCCGCCGCGAACGCGACCGCCGCGCCGTCGTCCCACGTCGCCGCGGTGCCCTCGCCGACCACGTCGGCCCGCTGACGCTCCGATGCCAGGCCGATGTCGAGGATGTCGGCGAGCAACTCCGCGGCGTCGGCATCCACCGGCAGCCCGCACAGCACGGCCGAGGACGGCTCCGTCACCCCGACCAGCCACGGCCGGTCGACGACGACGCCGTCCCGGCCGGCGGACCCGTCGATTCTGCGCACCCCCGCCGGCACGTCGAGGTCGTCGACGGTGAACACACCCGACGAGCAGGCCGCCACGACGTCGGCATGGGCGCGGATCGCCACGCCCGGGCTGACCGCCCGGGCCGGGTCGGCCAGCCGGTCGAGCACCAGCTGCGCATCGGCCGCCGATTCGATGACGCCGCCGAGTGCGGATGCCAACAGGTCGGCATGCGGATGGTCGAGCGGGTCGAGCACCCCGGCCAGCCGCGGGTCGTCGGGCGCTCGATGGTCGCCGAGACGAAGCCCGCCGACGACGGCGTTGCGGCGCAACCACCACGCCGTGTAGCCGTCGCGATCGGACAACAGCGGCGCCGTGCGTCCGTCGGTCGCCAGCAGCGTCAGCGCCGCCGGCCACCTGTCGGGGTCGACGAGGTCGAGGTCGCGGACGGCCCGCAACGTCTGCGGCGGCTCCGGCTGCGCGTCCCACCAGAGGTCCTCGTCGGGCAGATCGTGGTCGGCGGCCACCGGCATGTCGTCGGTGACGATCAGGAACCCCCAGCCCGCGCCCAGCCTGCGCAGTGTCGCCACACCGTACTCGGCCACGAACTCCGGGTCGACGGAGCCGAACGGCGAGTCCTCGTCGAGGACCTGTGCGAGCGGGCTGCCCGGTAGCAGCAGTTCGTCGGCGCACACCCATTCGCCGCCGGAATCGGGCAACGGCAGGGCCGCCAGCCATTCGGGGGCGACGACGTCCGGGTCGGCGGCGAGAACCCCGAGAACCTCGGCCACCACGGTGTCGGTGTCGGCCTCGTACGGATCGTCGGCGCACGCCTGCACGGCGGCCCGCAGCTCCGGCAGGTCAAGCAGTTCGACGATCGAGATCACCTGTGCACCAAGACGTTCCAGGAGCGGATGGACCGCCTGCCGGTCCGGGGTGGCGATCCAGGACGCCCGGGTGCCCGATACCTGCGGGATCAACAGCCCACGGGCGCCGAAGTTGAGTCGTCCGTCGGCCCGTGGCACCGGCAACGCACCGAGCGACTCGGCCTCGTCGGGACCGGACACCAACGGCGACAGCGCATCATAGAGCCGCCACCACCACCGCGGGGGTCGCTGGGCTCCCGCGAGACGGTCGGCGATATCGGCCAGACCGATCTCGGCGACACCCGCCGCGCGCAACCCGGGAAGATGGGCCGGTCCCGAGATATCCACGGACGCAAGGCCACCCATCACATCACCGAGAACGTCGGCGAGCGGCTCGGTGAGGTCGGCGAACACCTCGGCCCGCCGGGGCGATACGTCACCGTCGGCGACGGTGGGCAACCAGCTGCCCGCCGCCACCTCGGCGAGTACCGCACCGGTCAACGCGGCGTCGATATCGTTGCGCGCCAACCCTACTCGTGGAACCAATACCGGCCGGGCGGCCCGCGGCAGCGCCCGCATCAGCGCCACGTAGCCGTCGGCGATCCCGGTCAGGTCGGCGTCCGGATGCACTCGACGGCGATCCGGTGTCAACACAAGATCGGTGATACACCTTGCGGGCAAGGACAATTCGATATCGGTCGGAGTAGGCGCCCGGAGTACGTCCCCGTCGGCGGGCACCGCCGCACCGGCCGCGTCCAGCTCCACCAGCCACGCCGCACTCCGCCCGGTGGACACCAGCCACGAACGTTCTCGCCCGCCGGCG
Organism: Gordonia sp. (in: high G+C Gram-positive bacteria); assembly: GCF_020438995.1. Lineage (GTDB taxonomy): Bacteria > Actinomycetota > Actinomycetes > Mycobacteriales > Mycobacteriaceae > Gordonia. Next base: position 22,629 of record NZ_JAGQTN010000112.1, on the reverse strand, counting down.
GACCGCACCGTGGCTACCTCGACCCCCGGCTCGTCCGGATGCGGGCGCCGGTCGATGACGAATCCGGTTCCGGCGATGTCGATCTGGGCGAGGGCGGACAGTTCGAGCAGCAGATCCGGTGCTTCCGACATCATCCCGGCGATCAGCACCTCGGGGTCGACCCCGGCACGCACCGACAGCACGAGTTCGGTGTCGAAGCCGTCGGCCGGCGGCACCTGCGACGGCCACGCCAGTCGCAGCAACGGCACCCGTTGGGCCGTCAGACCGTCGGCGGCACCGAGACCGGTGATCTGCTGCCAGCTACGGTCCCGGTCGAAGACCACCGAACCCGAACGTGACCGGATCTCGACGGTGTCGGCAACCGCCGCCGTGGCCGTGAACCCGACGCCGAACCGGCCGACCACCGGCAACGAATCCCCGCCGGCACCATGCGGCTGATCGGCCACTGAGCTGTCCATGTGGCTGTCGGGGTGAGTGGCCGATACTCCCTGTTTGGCCGATACTCTCAGGGCCGTCAGCGAACGCACCCCCGCCGCCGACAGCGGTTCACCGGTGTTGGCCACGTGCAACTCACGTCCGGTCAGCCAGACCGCGACGGTGCCCGGTACCCCCGCAGCCGCTGCGGCGTCGGCACCGTTGGCGGCGAGTTCGGTGAACAGCCGGTCGCGGTAGCCGACCGATACCAGATCGGATTCGGCGGCACTGTCCTCGAGTAGCCGGGTCGGCGACACCTGCCACGACTCGCAGATCGCCGCACGCAACCGCGCGGTACCGAACGGATCGGAACCCGGCCCGAACGGATCGGCCGTGTCGCCCGCGCTCACTCTGCGGCGACGCGGACCGGGGTCTGCTCGATGGCGGCCTGGCGCGCCGCGGTGGACACGATCTCCACCGCACCGTCGTCATAGGCCTCGAACGCGGGCGACCCGGCGCCGCGCGGCGCGGGGATGTCCGAATGCGCGCCGCAACCGTACTCGGCGGAGACCACCCGCCCGTCGGCCGAGTACTCGTTGGCGCACACGCCGAAGCCCGCCCGCAACGCACCCGACAACGGAACGTAGAAGCCGCACGAGCAGCACGAATGATTGGCCGCCAGCGCCATCGCGGCCGTCGGCCCGAACTCGCCGTCGTACCAGCGCTGCGCTGCGTCGTCACGGCCCTCCCGGCTGAGCAGCCTACTGCGGCCCAGACCCAGCTCGCCGATGGCCTGCGCGACATCGTCCGGATCGGTCGACTCGCTCTCGGCGCGGAACTCATCCCCGGTATCGACTTGACCCGGCACCAGCCGGGGGTCGTCGGGTTCGGCCGCCAGGACGTCGCCGGGGGTGAGATCGCCCGCGACGACCCGCTCGTTCCACGGCACCCAGGCCGGGGCCAGCAGCGAATCGGTGCCCGGCAGCAGCGCGATCTCACTGACCGTGATCTCCTCGGACCCGGGAGCGCCGGCCAGCACCACGCACCACTGCCAGCCCCGATACCCCACCAGATCGGCCTCGAAGTAGTGGGCGACGGCCCAAGGGCCCTCGGCGTCGGCACCCCGATGCGCACCGGGCTGCGCGCCGTCGTCGATCAGCGCATCCCGTGCCTGAGCAACAGCGTCGAGGAGCCGGTCACCACCACTTGGAAGAGTCACTGTTCCAGTGTGCAATACGGACGGGTCCGCGTTCCACTCGCCGCCCGACCGCGCCTCCCCACAGCGACACACCGATAGGGAACAATCAACGATGTGAATCGACGTGAACGGCCGCCGCATCCCCGGCCAGACGAGCCCGGCCCGACCCGGCCCGGATCGGCGTCGAACTCGGGCAGTTACCCGCTACCGGGCAGTCCCCGGCGACCGGGCGGCCAGACGCCGCCCAACCGCAGCACCCCGGTGACCCGGCCTCTCGATGAGCATCCGGGCGCCGTCAACTATCCGCCGGACGGCTACCCCGGCGACCGGTCCGCCGACCACACCCGGCGCGATACCCGCCGGACGGGTGCGGGCCGGGCCGACCAGGCCTACCTGCCGCGGCCCACCCACAACCCACATCTGTCACCCCTGAACGACCGGTACGACAAGCCCCACGTCCGCCCTCACCCGGCCGAGGACCCGGCCGCCGGGATCGATCCCGGTCAGTCGCCCCGCAACGGACCGTCGACCACCCCGGCCGCCCCCTCGAAACTGACGGTGACCCGGGTCGCGGCGATGCGCGGCAGATACTTCTCCCGGCTGTTCGCCGACAAGGTGTATCAGGCGGCCACCGCCGACGGCGCCGACCGCTCGGGCATGACCGCGCTGACCATCCCGGTGATCACCAACTTCGCCGTCGACGCCGCCATGGCCGTCGCCCTGGCCAACACCCTGTTCTTCGCCGCGGCCACCGGCGAATCCAAGGTCAGTGTCGCGCTGTACCTCGCGCTGACCATCGCCCCGTTCGCGGTCATCGCCCCGCTCATCGGTCCTGTCCTGGACCGCCTGCAACGGGGCCGCCGCATCGCGATGGCCACCACATTCGGGCTCCGGGCCCTGCTGGCGGTGCTGATCATCGCCAACAGCGACTGGAACTCGCAGGCCGGGCAACTGCACTACGACCCGTGGGTGCTGTACCCGTGCGCGCTGGGGATGATGGTGCTGTCCAAGTCGTTCGGCGTGCTCAAATCGGCGGTGACCCCCCGAGTGGTGCCACCGGCGATCGACCTGCCGCGCGTCAACTCGCGACTGACCACCTTCGGCCTGATCTTCGGCACCATCGTGGGCGGGGCAGTGGCCGCAGTGTTCGAACTGCTGCTGTCCAAGGCGCTACCGCCGCACGTGCCGGGTGCATTGGTGTGGCTGTGCGCGCTCGGCATCGCAGGCGCCGTGTACTGCATGCGGATTCCGGCTTGGGTGGAGGTGACCGAGGGCGAGGTCCCCACGACGTTCACCTACCACGGTGAACCGGCCACGTCGGCGCCCCCACGCGACGACGCCGGATTCGCCCAGGGTGCCGAAGGCGTCGCGGCCCGCGGCAGGCAGGTGGCCGGTGCCATCGCGCAGACCATCCGCCAGCCACTGGGCCGAGCGGTGGTGGCCGGGCTCTGGGGCAACGCCACGATCCGCGTCCTCACCGGTTTCCTCACCCTCTACATCGCGTTCTACGCCAAGGCGCAGGGCCAGCAGTCCGGGCTGATGCAACTGGCGGCCGTCGGTGCGGTCGGTGCGGCGGCAGCCGTCGGAAACGCACTCGGCAACGGGCTGGGTACTCGCGTCGAGCTGAAGAACCCGCCCCGGATCATCGTCATCGCCACCACCTCGTGCTGTGCCATCGCTCTGCTCGCGGCGATCTTCGGCAACCTGTTCGGCGCGGTGGCGGCGGGTCTGGTCGGCTCCGGAATGAGCGCCATCGGCAAGGTATGCCTGGACTCGACGATCCAGGACGGCCTGCCCGAACAGTCCCGGGCCTCGGCGTTCGGGCGATCGGAGACGGTGTTGCAGTTCGGCTGGGTGCTCGGGGCCGCGCTCGGCGTGCTGCTGCCCACCACGTTGTCGATCGGCTTCGGTGTGGTCGCCGGGGTGACGGCGATCGGGACGGTGCAGACGATCCTCACCACCCGCGGGTCGACGCTGGTCCCTGGCTTCGGCGGCAACCGTCCCGACTATGCTTCGCCCTCCGGGGTCATTGCCCGGCCCGCCCCGGGAACCCGGCCGGCTCCCCCACAGCCAGGTCACCCACACCCCGGTCCCCCACACCAGGGCACCACCCCGTACCCCCCGCATACTGACAGAAGAGGAAGACCCCGGACGTGATTCTCGGACAGCTCCGCAGCAGGGCATTGGCGATCATCGTCGTGGTGGCCGTGGCCTTCGCGGCGATCGTCGGCGGCACCGTGGCATTTCTCACCGACGGGTTCACCGGCCACGACGACGAGCCGCCGAAGGTGTCGCTGGCCGTGGGCGGCACATTGACGCGCATCGAACCGGCCCGCTGGTGCTCGCTCGACCTGACCGAGTGCACGCCCGCACGGATGCAGGACATGGTGGTGCCCCGCGTGCCGGTGGAGGTCGGCGAATCGGTGGTGCTGTCGGTGCCGTCGTCGATCGCCGAACGTCCGTGGAACATGGTCGCCGAATACCTGACCCCGCACGGTCCCACCCGCGACGGCGGCATCCGGATGTCGGGCAGCACGTACACGATGGTGTTGCACTCGCGGCCGGACTACATCCTCACCACGATCGAGATCCAGCTGCCCTCGATCCGGGTCGACGCCGACGGGGTGCCGGTGGCGCGGGCCATCATCGCCGCCGACACCCGGCCCACCGCGGACGAGCAAGAGTCCGACCCGAAAAAACCCTAGGCCTCCAGTTCGCGGGCCACGGCGCGCACGACCTCCGAGATACGTTGCGCCGTCTTGCGATCGGGATAGCGGCCCTTGCGCAGATCGGGCTGGACCTTGCCCTCGAGCAGCGTGATCAGGTCGGCCACCATGCCGTGCAGTTCGTCAGGGGTGTGCCGCTTGGTCTCCTTGCGGGCCTGGCTGCGGGCGGCCTCGCGGGTATTGCGCGCCACGCTGGGAGCGGGATCGAGGATGGTCACGGCCAGCGCCTGTGGACCGCGACGGCCCGCGGCCATCCCGAACTCCACCTTCTGTCCGGTCTTGAGCGCCTCGACACCCTCCGGGAGCGCTTCGGCGCGGACGTACACGTCCTCGCCGCTCTCCTGCGACAGAAAACCGAAGCCCTTGTCGGCGTTGTACCACTTGACCTTGCCGGTAGGCACTGTGCTCACCCTCACCTGTGTCCGAAACGTACCTGCGCCCGAACCACTCGGACACACTGAAAAGCGCCCGCTCGATCACAGATTCGGCTCCATGACATCGAGCAAGGCGCATCGTCGCCCATCAGTCTAGCGGGCACCCATATCCCCCGTCACGCCAATACCGGGCGCCGCACGCTCCCGCACCTGTTCACGGTGTTCTACGGTGGAGCCATGCACAGCGACAGCACCGAGGCGCGTTCCTCGTCACAGCGCCCGCCCCGCGCTCCCGCGGGGCTGATCGCCGCAGGCGGCGTCTTCGCGGTCGGGGTCGTCGCGATCGTCGCGCTGTTCCTGTCGCCGGTCATCGACGGTGGAGCCACCGCGCCGACGTTCGTCTACCTACTGACGATGTGCGCACCCCTCGGCTTTGTGATCGGGCTGATTTTTGCATTCCGTTCGGCACGTGGGGTTCGGTGAGGATCGAGCTATGACACAGAACCACGGGACACAGAACCACGGGACACAGAACCACGGGACGACAATCAACGGGACACCGGACCCATACCTGACCACCTTGGCGCCCGTCTCGGATTCGGCCGTGCTGCGACGGGCGTTCAGTTGCTTCCCGTCCGGCGTCGTCGCCATCTGCAGCCGCGTCGACGACGAACTGGTCGGGATGGCCGCGAGCGCGTTCACCACCGTCTCCCTCGATCCGCCGCTGGTGTCGCTGTGCGTACAGAACACGTCGACGACGTGGCCGCGGTTACGTGGTGTGCCGCAGGTGGGCGTGAGCGTGTTCGCAAGCGATCAATCGGCGCTGTGCCGTCAGCTCGCCGGCCCGGCGCACCTGCGCTTCGCCGGTATCGAACCGCTGCACACTGAGCGGGGAGCTGTGTTCGTGCCGGGCGCCGCGGCCAGTCTGTCGTGCACGCTGTACAACGAGATCCCGGCCGGCGATCACACGCTGGTGCTGCTGCGGATCAACGAACTCGACGCCGACCCGGACGTCGAGCCCCTGGTGTTCCACGCCAGTGGGTTCCGCACCCTCGTGTCCCGGACCGCCGGCGACGTGACGGCAGGGTCGTAGCCGCAAGCCGATGACCGTCACCGCACTCGGCCTGCCACAGCGGCGCCACAGCCAGGGTCGTCGCGCAGCCGCGAACGCCGAACCTGTGTACGCCGAGGATCCGGGGCTGATCGACCGGTTTGGCCGGGTGGTGCGTGACCTGCGGGTCTCCGTGACCGACAGGTGCAATCTGCGCTGCACCTACTGCATGCCCGCAGACGGCCTGGACTGGCTCGACAACGACGCCGTGCTGACCACGGGCGAGTTCGTCCGGATCATCGCCGTCGCCGTGCGCGATCTCGGGGTGCGCAGTGTCCGGTTCACCGGCGGCGAACCGCTGCTGCGCCGCGACCTCGAAGCGATCGTCGCCGGTGTCGCCGCGCTGTACCCGCGCCCGGAGATCGCGCTGACCACCAACGGTGTGGGCCTGCGCCACCGGATCGACGGGCTCGTGGCGGCCGGCCTCGATCGCATCAACGTCTCACTCGACACCGTCGACCCCGAACGGTTCGCACGCATCACCCGCCGGGCACGGCTGACCGACGTCGTCGACGGACTGGCCGCCGCGCGCCGCGCCGGCCTCGGCACCATCAAGGTCAACGCCGTCGTCCCCGATCGTCAGGACCTGGCCCGGCTTCCGGAGCTGGCGCGGTTCTGCCTCGACCACGGCTATCAGCTGCGGGTGATCGAGCAGATGCCGCTGGACGCCGATCATCGCTGGAACAGAACGCAGATGGTGACCGCCGACGACATCCTGGACGCCCTGCGTAGCGAGTTCACCCTCGTCGACGACGACCGGCCCCGCGGCAGCGCCCCCGCCGACACGTGGATGGTCCCGGGCCACCACACGCCCGGCGGCGAACCGGCCCGGATCGGCGTGATCGCCTCGATCACCCGGCCGTTCTGCGGCGACTGCGACCGGACCCGGCTCACCGCCGACGGGATGATCCGCAACTGCCTGTTCGCCGACTCCGAGACCGACCTGCGTCCGATACTGCGCTCCGGTGCTCGCACGTCCGAGGAGACCGACGCCGCGATCACCGCGGCTTGGCGCGCCAATACCTGGGCGAAGGCCGCCGGCCACGGCGTCAACGACCCCGGTTTCCACCAGCCCGACCGGCCGATGTCGGCGATAGGCGGTTGAGGCGATGCGGCTGACCGTCCGGTACTTCGCCGCCGCCCGCGCGGCGGCCGGTGCCGAGTCGACCGTCGTCGACATCGACCCTGCCGACACGCTCGGCGAGCTGGAGGATCTGCTGTCCGACGGCAACGACGGACTGCGTCGCGTACTGGCGCGCTGCTCGTATCTGCGGGACGAGATCGCGTTCTGCGACCGGTCCGCCGCGCTGGGCGCATGCCGCTCGCTCGACGTCCTGCCACCGTTCGCGGGCGGCTGACACCCACGAATCCTGGTGTGATGTTCATCACATAACAGCTCGATAACGGGACGGCCACAAGTCGACTAAGGACCTGTGAGCAGGGCGAACGTATTCTCCGGACCCGGCGGCACGGAATCCGACCCGAAATACCGTCGCCGACATGGGTGAATACCGACGACAAACGTCGTAGTCTACGAATCGTTCGGTCCTCCGAACGACCGACCGTAAGAAACAAATACATAACGACCGGGTGGTCGCGCTGAGCCTCGTTCCACCCCCGGTCGTGACCCACATTCAGGAACGAGGACGGGGGACCCACCCTCATCGCGAGACCGGGCATCGATAATCCGATGCCCTTGGGGTTAAGCCGGATGCACGACATCCGGCCGGGCAACCTCTCGCTCGAACCCGACAGCTGACTTCGTAGGCGCGTGGAGAGAGGAAACCACAGAACAATGTCCGGACGTCATCGTAAACAGACAACCAGCACTGCCGGCAAGACCATCGCCAAGGTGGCCCTCACCGGCGCCGTCCTCGGCGGCGGAGCAGCACTCCTGGGCACCGGGTCGGCGCACGCCGCCACCGACGCCGAATGGGATCAGGTGGCTCAGTGCGAGTCCACCGGCAACTGGGCCATCGATACCGGTAACGGCTACCACGGTGGCCTGCAGTTCAGCCCGAGCACGTGGTCGGGTTACGGCGGCGGCGAGTTCGCCCCGCAGGCCAACATGGCCACCCGTGAACAGCAGATCGTCGTCGCCGAGCGTGTCCTCGCAGGTCAGGGCCGCGGCGCGTGGCCGGTCTGCGGAACCGTCCTGTCCGGACCCACCCCGCGCAGCGCCCCCCAGGCCGCCACGCCCGCACCGCAGGCCCCCCGGGTGACCCTTCCCGACGCTCCCCAGGCGATCCAGAAGGTCGCCGATCACCTCGCCAAGAACACGGGCGACGTGCAGAACCGGATCGACGAGGCCCTCGAGTCCCTCAACGTGCATCCCCAGATCACCAAGATGTGGGCCGCCGCCAAGAAGAGCGGCTTCGAGCTCAGCCCCGATCAGATCGCACTGTTCAACCAGTACGAGAACCAGCTGCCCAAGTAGCATCCCGGCCAAAGCCTCCGCGCGTCGACCACGGTCCGTGCGGAGGTTTTCGCCGTCTTTGAAGCCTTTCCGGTCCGATCGCGACCCACCATCTTGATCCCTGAGGCCGAAGCGACGCAGGGGCGAGGGACGCGTTGGGTCCGGCGACCTTTCGGCACATGACGTCGTCGCGCTCCGGCCCAGCCGCTCAGGCCGACCCCACCCATTCGTCGGTCCCATCGGCGAACATCTGATGCTTCCATACCGGCAGTCGTGCCTTCACCTCGTCGACGAGTTCTGCGCACAACCCGAACGCCTGCCCACGATGATCGGCGGCCACTGCCACCACGAACGCCACGTCGCCCACCCGCAGGTCACCGACCCGGTGTGACACCGCGACCGCCCGGATACCGGCACCGGCCGCCGCCACTACCTCGGCGACAACCTCATCGAGCACCGCCGGTGCGGTCGGGTGCGCCGAATACGACAACGCGACCACATCATCGTGGTCGCCGTCGTGATTGCGGACGATGCCGCCGAAGCCGACGATCGCACCGGCCGTACCTCCGGACAGTCCGACTACCCGGTCCTCATGCTCATGCTGCGAGATCGGCGTGTCGCACACCTGCGTGCAGATCTCGGGCCGTGAGTCGCCTCCGGCGGTCAAGTGCTGCCTCCGGCGGTCAAGTGCTGCCTCCGGCGGTCAATGGTCCCCTCCGGCGATCTGGTCGAGCGCGTGATCGAGCACCGTATCCAGTACCGCCAGCCCGTCCCGCACTCCGCCCGTCGATCCTGGGAGATTCACCACGAGGGTGCGGTCGGCGATCCCGGCGACCCCGCGCGAAAGCATCGCCGTCGGCACTGCCGGCGCGCCCGCGGCCCGGATGGCGTCTGCCAAGCCGGGGATCTCGACGTCGAGCAGCGGTCTGGTGTGTTCGGGGGTGCGGTCGGTGGGTGAGAGTCCGGTGCCACCGGTGGTGATGACCAGGTCGGCCTGTTCGAAGATCGCGGTCCGGATCGCCCCGCCGACGGGTTCGCCGTCGGCGACGACGGTGCGTTCGGTGACGTCGAAGCCACGTTCGGTCAGCCACTGTTCGATCAGCGGACCGGTCTGATCGAGGTAGAGACCCCGGCTCGCTCGGGTGGAGGCCACCACCACGTGCGCGACTCGCAGGGGCCGGCCGGCATGTGCACTCATGAGATGGTCCTTACGGGGTGCCGTCGCGAAACCAGTCCCCCGACTTGCCCCCCGTTTTCGACAGCAATCGGATGTCGTCCATCCGGGCGGCCCGGTCGACGGCCTTGACCATGTCGTGCAGGGTGAGACCGGCCACGGCCACCGCGGTGAGCGCCTCCATCTCGACGCCGGTCTGCCCGGACGTCGAGACCGTCGCGGTGACCCCGATGCACTCGGTGTCGATGGTGAACTCGACATCGACAGAGGACAGTGACAGCTGATGGCACAGCGGGATCAGCGAGTCGGTGCGCTTGGCGGCCATGATCCCGGCGATCCGGGCCGTGGCCAGCACATCGCCCTTCGGCAGCTCACCGTCGACGAGCAGCGCGATGACCTCCGGGGTGGTGCGAAAAGTACCACCGGCCACCGCTCGTCGGCGCGTGCTCGCCTTGTCCCCGACATCGACCATGCGGGCCGTGCCCGACCCGTCGATATGTGACAGGCGGGGCGCGGGCCCGGGGTCGGTCACCGCCGGATCAGCGGTTGACGACGGTGTGCGACTGCACGAACGACAGACTCTCCGCGGGCAGCGGGAACGTCACATCGCCGAACGGCGACAACGCACCCGGCACGCTCGCGGCGAACTCGGAGACCGCATGCTGATGGCCGCCCTCGTCGTCGACCGGCCAGCCGTTGTCGATGTACTGCTTCTTGCCATGCTTGTTTTGAGCCACGACGGTCATTCTGCCACGAGCCCCCCGGGGTCGTATCAGTAGAATCGTGCAAATGAGTGCCGACGATCTGCACATCGGATTGGCCGAGGACCTCGCGGCCCGATCCGATGACGATCTGGTCGCGCTGTTCGTCGCCCGGCCCGATCTGGCGGCGCCCCCGCCTCAGGGTTCAGGGGTGCTGGGTCAGCGTGCGCTGTCGGCCGCGTCCATCACCCTCGCCGGTGAAGATCTCGACGTTGCGGCCGTCGCCGTTCTCGAACAGCTCATCGCGCTGTCCACACCGGATTCCGGTGCGCGCACGGTAATTCCGGTGGCCTCGACCGCGGTGATCAAGGCGCTGGGCAAACGCGCCGATCGCGCCGATGTGCTCGAACGGATCGACCTGCTACGCCGCCGCGCGCTCGTCTGGGGCGGGCCGAAACAGCTCATGATCGGCGCGCATACGCCGTCGGCGCTGCCGTGGAAGGCATTGCAGCTCACCGGTCCCCTCGCCGGACGTTCCCCCGACGACATCCACGCCCTTCTCGACGGCCTCGACGAAGGGCAGTCCGAACTGCTCGGCACCCTGTCCCGCGGCCCGGCGCTGGGCCGGACCCGCGACGCCGCCGCCGACGCCGATCCGGCCCGCCCGATCCCCCGGCTGATCGCGCTCGGCCTCCTGGCGCGGGTCGACGAGCAGACGGTCGAACTGCCGCCGATGGTCGGTCAACTGCTGCGCGGCGAGGCGCCGATCCGGGCCGACGATCTGCGCCGGCCGACACCGCAGGCCTCCAAGTCCCGCTTCTCCCCCGCCGACGTGGAGGCGGCCGCCGGTGGCGAGGCCATCGAATTGATCCGGCACACCACCACCGTCCTGCGGATTCTCGGCACCGCCCCGGCTGCGCTCCTGCGATCCGGCGCACTCGGAGTGCGAGAGTTGCGACGCATCGCCAAGGCCGCCGACCTCGATCCGCAGCGGGTCGGGCTGATCGTCGAACTCCTCTCCCATGCCCGCCTGATAGACGCCGGCCTGCCCGACCCACCGCCGCCCGGCGACACCGGCGACCAGTACTTCGCCCCCACCGGCGCCGCCGACGCGTGGCTGCATCAGCCACCGGACCGGCAGTGGTCGGTGCTGGCTGCGGCGTGGCTCGATATTCCGCGCCGGCCCTGGCAGATCGGCACGCCCGACCGCGACGGCAACGCGCTGGCCGCACTGTCTGCCGACCTGTTCGACGCGTACGCACCCGCGCAGCGCCGCACCATCCTGGAGACCCTCGCACTCGCCGGACCGGCGCAGGCATGGGAAGTGGCCGGGTTGTGCGAGGTGCTGGTGTGGTCGTATCCGCGGCAGATGCGCCGGCTCACCTCGCGGGTGGTCACCGAGACCCTGCGCGAGGCGCGGGATGTGGGCCTGGTGGCGCACGGCTGCGTCACCACCGTGGGCCGCACCGCACTGGCAGGTGAGCCCGGTGACGACACGGCTCTGGTCGCGGCGATGCACAAGGCACTGCCCGAGCCGGTCGACCACTTCCTCACCCAGGCCGATCTGACGCTGATGGTGCCCGGGCCGTTGACCCCGGAGCTGGCCGAGCAGGTCGAACTGATCGCCGACCTCGAGTCCGGTGGCGCGGCGTCGGTGTACCGGATCACCGAGGCGAGCGTCCGCCGGGCGCTGGACACCGGACGTAGCAGCAGCGAACTGATCACCATGCTCACCGCGCATTCGCGCACCCCCGTCCCGCAGTCGCTCACCTATCTGATCGAAGACGTCGCCCGCCGCCACGGCCAGCTCCGGGTGGGAGTGGCGTCGTCATTCGTGCGGTGCGAGGACCCGGCGACGCTGGCGGCGGTGCTGCGCAGCGATGTCGCCGGGCGTCTGGCGCTGCGGGCGCTGGCCCCGACGGTCGCGGTCGCGCACGCCGAGGTGCGGGAGGTGATCGAGGCCCTGCGCGGCGCGGGTTTCGCTCCCGCCGGCGAGGATTCGTCGGGTGCGCTGGTCGACCTGCGGGAGATCGGCAGCCGCGTCGGCACGTCCCGCCGACCACGGCAGCCCTCCCCACGCCGCTCCGCCCCCACCGAAGAGCAGTTGCTCTCTGTGATCAGCCGACTGCGGGCCGGCGACCGGGCGGGCCGCGCATCGTCGTCCGCGACCGGCCGTCCGGTACGTGCCACCGACGCCGGCGAGTCGGCGACCGCCCTCATCCAGCTCGCATTACGCGCAAGCCGCAAGCTCCTCATCGGCTACGTCGACGGCCACGGTTCGGCCAGCAAACATGTGGTGTCCCCACTGTCGCTGGGTGCCGGCCAATTACTCGCCGAAGAATCAGGAACCGACGATTCGCGGCAATTCTGGTTGCACCGCATGACCAGCGTCGAACTCCTCGACAATTGATCACCTGAAAACCTTTGGACGGCACCGGGGTACGTGTCGTACGGTGATGCGCGCCCCGCACGAGGCGGGGCACGCAGACCTCAGGAACAGTCATGAGTACCAGCTTTCCCGTGCCCCTCTCGGGAGCCAAGGCATCCACACTGCTGTGGGCGGACGAGGAGTCGATCGAGCACGACGCCCGCAACCAGTTGCGCCGGGTGTCGAGTCTGCCTTGGGTGCACGGGGTTCGGGTGATGCCCGACGTCCACGTCGGCAAGGGCGCGACGGTCGGTTCGGTGATCGCGATGCGCGATGCGGTGTGTCCGGCGGCCGTCGGTGTCGACATCGGTTGCGGAATGTCCGCGGTACGAACCGATCTCACCGCCGAGGACCTGCCCGACGACCTGTCGGGTATCCGTTCGGCGATCGAGGCGGTGGTCCCGGTCGGTTTCCGGTCGCACGAGCGGCCTGTGAACGTGCGCAAGCTGCAGGTGGGCCGGGGTTGGGACGCGTTCTGGGGCCGGTTCACCGACCTGCATCATGGTGTGCGGCAACTCGATACCCGTGCCGGAAAGCAACTGGGCACGCTCGGCAGCGGCAACCACTTCATCGAGGTCTGCCTCGACGACGAGGGCGCGGTGTGGATCATGCTGCATTCCGGATCCCGCAACATCGGTAAGGAACTGGCCGAGCGGCACATGTCGATCGCCGCCAAGCTCCCGCACAACGGCGCTCTGCCCGATCGGGATCTTGCGGTGTTCCTCACCGGCACAACGGAGATGGACGCCTACCGGCACGACCTGGACTGGGCACAGGAGTACGCCGCCCGCAACCGGCAGGTGATGCTGACGCTCGTCTGCAACGCCGTCCGCGACAGCTTCCCCACCCGCACAGTACGTTTCGACGATCCGATCAGTTGCCACCACAACTACGTGGCCACCGAGACGATCGACGGCATGGAACTGCTGGTGACCCGTAAGGGTGCCATCCGGGCCGGCACGGGTGACCTTGGCCTGATCCCGGGTTCGATGGGCACCGGCTCCTACGTGGTCCGGGGCCTCGGCTCGGAGCAGTCGTTCTTCTCCGCATCACACGGTGCGGGCAGGCGGATGAGCCGGTCCAAGGCACGCAAGCTGTTCACCGCCGACGACCTCATCGCCCAGACCCAGGGCGTCGAGTCCCGCAAGGACGCCGGGGTCGTCGACGAGATCCCGGCCGCCTACAAGGACATCAACGAGGTCATCGCCGCCCAGACCGACCTCGTCGAGGTCGTCGCCCACCTGCGCCAGGTGGTCTGCGTCAAGGGCTGACGCCATCGCCCCCACATTCTTTTCTGATGTGGGAGCGATTCTCGGCGTTTCAGTCGTCAGCGTTTCATGGAGATCTCGACGCCGCCTTGGCCGGGGATGGTCACCGACTGGAACGGGCCGTCCGGGTCTCGGACGTAGGCGAGATAGTCGGCATAGTCGGTCGCACCACTGACCACGTTGTCGCACAACACAAGTGCACCACTACGTAGTTTCGGTTCGACGGCCCGCAACGCGGGCAGCGCCATCGGGATCCAGATGTCCACGAGCATGAAATCGATCGGGCCGTCGACCGTGGTCAGCGTCTCGCGCAGATCGCCGGAGAGGATGTCCACATACTCTGCGACCCCGGCTTCGGTCAGATTCCGTTCCGCCGCAGATACTTTCCCCGGCTCATGTTCGGTTCCGTACACGATCGCGGGATCGTCGGTTCCGGCCACGTTGTCGCGGACCGCGGCCGCGAGATAGATCGTCGACACCCCGTACGACGTCCCCGCCTCGACGACGCGCCGGGCACCGAGCGACCGGCACAACAAGTAGGCCAGCGCCGCTTTGGACGGATCGAGCGCCACCATCTTGTCGGCGAGAAACCGCTTACCCTCGGCGGTCTGGGTGGTGTCCCAACTCCCCTGCGTGATGCGGTGCTTGACCATACCCGCCAGCATCGGCGCCGCACTGCGGACCATTTCCTTCTTGCTGGCCCCATGCAGGCGGTCGGCGACGGCGCGTGCTCTCGGATCCAGCGGTGATTCGGCAAGTTTCCCCATCCCCGGCACGCTACGCCGCTTAGGTAACCCTTACAAGAGGGCTGGACCCGGTGCCGATCCGGGGCCCGACGGTTCGGGCGTAGCATCGAGAGACCCGAAGCCCGACCGAATCAGTGGGAGGATCCCGTGGCCGGCGAGGATCGTCGACTCAAGACCGAAGCGATCGCGGCCGATCTGCGCGGACGGATCCTCAGCGGCAGTTACGCGCCGGGCGATCGGCTTCGGCTCGAACAGACCGCACGCGAGTTCGGTGTCAGCATCACACCGGTTCGGGAGGCCCTGCTGAAACTTCAGGCCGAGGATCTCGTCGAGTTGCAACCGTATCGCGGTTTCGTCGTCGCACCACTGTCGCCGGAGGACATCGACGACATGTTCTGGGTTCAGGCCAATATCTACGGACGGATCGTCGAGCGGTGCGCAAAGAATGTTCAGCCCGCCGATATCGCAGCGCTCACTGAGATAAATAACAGAGAACCTGCCGATATCACCGAATGGGAGATGGAGTTCCATCTCGTCCTGAACACGATCGCCGGAGCGAGAAAACTTGAGAACCTTCTCGGCCATGCGAATCGCTACACGCCGTTCGGGACGTATACGAGTGCACCGGGCTGGCACCACACCGCACGGGGTGACCACGAACAGTTGCTGGCCGCACTCGCCGTGAATGACCCCGAATCGGCCAGGATCGCTATAGCCCGGGAGTATGAGCACGCGCGCGAAGCACTAGCGCAGGTCAGCGCACATGATCACCTTGTTCAGAGTTCAGATTGACGGACACCGGAAATTGCTTGATCTGTAGCTACTTCCCTACTTGTTGACGGCGATACACGCACCCGGTCCGCGGCCACCAATTGGCCCGTCCCATGAGCGACATCGACGCGGGAATCAGTATGAGCCGCATCAGGGTCGCGTCGATAAGGACGGCGACCGCGAGCCCGAAACCCATGATGCGGATATTCCCGTCCGAATCCATCGCGAACCCGGCGAACACCAAGATCATGATCATCGCCGCCGGCGCGATCACCTGCGCCGATGCCGCCACTCCGTCGATGATCGAGCGCCGATTGTCTGCCGCGTCGTCGCGCAGGTAAGCCTCACGAACCCGCGACAGGATGAAGATTTCATAGTCCATCGACAACCCGAAGACGAGTGCGAACATCAGCAACGGCATGAACGACGGAATCGGCCAGCCGACGACGAACTGAAATACCGCGACGACAACCCCAAGCGACGCCGCGATCGACAACCCGTTCAGCAGGGCACTTTTCACCGCGACAACGGGCGCCCCGAAAGCGCACAACAGGACCAGGAACGACAATCCGATCGTCGTCAGCACAACAATCGGCAACCGCGACTCGATCTTCTTCGTGAAGTCGACGTACGCGGCGCTCGCGCCACCGACGTGCATCGGCCTGCCGGATACGTCCATCCGCCGCACCCGGTCGATGAGCACCACGGTCTCGGGTGATCTCGCCGACGGATGAGGTGCAACCGACAGCACGATGCCTCGCGCGTCGGCACCGATCACGTCGACGCGAGCGACGTCGGGATCGGCCGCGAGCTGCTTGACCACATGGCCGGGCTCGACCGCGGCCCCCTCGGTGGCGGCCACCACCAACAGCGGATCATTCGCGCCGGCAGTGAATTTCTCCGCGATGAGGTCGTAGGCGCGGCGCTGGGTGTGGCTGGTCGGATCGACGCTCGCGTCGAGCTGCCCGAGTTGCAGGTTCGCGATCGGTGCGGCGCAGATTCCGACGACGACCAGGGCAGCGCCGAGCCACCACCACGGGCGTGCCGTCACCCGGGTACACCAGGCCCGCCAGCGTGATCGGGTGCGGTGTGCCCTCTCACCGTGCGGTCCCGGCCCCACGTCGACGACGTGGGCGAGGCGGGGCACCGTCATCACCGCGGGCAGCAGGGTCAATGCGGCGAGGACGCCCGTCGCCACCGTGAGGGCGCAGGCGTACGCCATCGCCGAGATCGCCGGAATCCCGGCGAGGAGCAGTCCCGCCATCGCGACGACGACCGTGATGCCCGCAACCAGAATCGACCCACCTGCGGTCCGGCTGGTGGTCAGGACCGGGGAGCTGTCATTGTCGGCCTCGCTTCCCCGTCCTGCCTCATCTCTGAGCCGGGCCACCAACAGCAGCGCGTAGTCGACACTGACGCCGAGGCCGACCATCGCCGCCAGCGTCAGGGCAGTCGTCGGAATCGGCGTAGCCGCGCTGAGCACCGTCACCAGAGCCAGGCCCGTTCCGACACCGATGCCGGCGACAGAGATGCAGACCAGGGCCGCGGAGCCGCTCCCGAGCGTGAGTGTCAGCACGACCAGAGCGAATGCGACGCCGATCAGTTCGACCCATACCGATCCACGCGATGCGTTCTCCGTGATCAACTGACCACCGAACTCGACTGTCATGCCGAGGGCGGCTGCGGGCGACGTCGCCGCCCGCAGCGTGTCGACGTCGTCGTGCGACAGCTTCTCGACCGGCGATCGGTAGAGAACGTCGATAAGAGCCGTCGTCCCGTCCTGTGACACGCGGTTGCGTGCGAAGGGGTCCGATACCGCCGACACCTCCTCGATGTCACGGATGTTCGCGACCACGTCGCCGGCGGCAGCCCGCGATGGGCCGGAGCTGATCGGCGTGTCGGTGTGCAGGACCACGATCGCGTTGGTGCCCGACAGATGCGGGTCGATGTGCCGGGCCATCTCGACGGCCCGGTCCGAGTCGGACCCGGGAACCCCGAAGTCGTTCCCGAGTTGTCCGACCCCCAGGAGGGCGACGCCGATGCTGCCGGCCAGCAGGACCAGCCAGGCCGCGAAGACCGTCGGCCGATGCCGCGTGGACCACATGACTATTGCCGAAGCAGCACTCGCTACCAGCTTCACCTACGGAACTCCCCTCCTGAGCCGGACCTCAACCCGGCGGGTGGTGGCTCCCAGGGGAGCAGCGTCGCAGCCGGTGATAGATTTTATTTTATAAAATAATTGCGAGTATTGGTCAACTCTCGACCCCGACGCGG
Source organism: Gordonia sp. (in: high G+C Gram-positive bacteria) (assembly GCF_020438995.1). Taxonomy (GTDB): domain Bacteria; phylum Actinomycetota; class Actinomycetes; order Mycobacteriales; family Mycobacteriaceae; genus Gordonia. The sequence continues at coordinate 5,028 of NZ_JAGQTN010000112.1, read as the reverse complement.
CCCGCCGGCACCCCGGTGGCCGGGCAGTCCGCGGATCTGGACAATGGAGCGGGTGACCGATGGACCCCTGATCGTGCAATCCGACAAGACGCTGCTGCTCGAGGTGGATCACCCCGATGCCGGTGCGGCGCGGGCGGCAATCGCGCCGTTCGCCGAACTCGAACGCGCCCCCGAACATGTGCACACCTACCGGGTGACGCCCCTGGCCCTGTGGAACGCGCGGGCCGCCGGTCACGACGCCGAGCAGGTCGTCGACGCGCTGGTCAAGTATTCGCGGTATGCGGTGCCGCAGCCGCTGTTGATGGACGTCATCGACACCATGGGCCGATTCGGGCGGCTGCAACTGGTCAAGAATCCCGCGCACGGGCTGACGCTGGTGAGTCTGGACCGGGCCGTGCTCGTCGAGGTAATGCGCAACAAGAAGGTCTCCCCCATGCTGGGCGCGCAGATCGACGACGACACCGTCATCGTGCATCCGTCCGAACGCGGCCGACTCAAACAGATCCTGCTCAAGATCGGTTGGCCCGCAGAGGATCTCGCCGGGTATGTCGACGGTGAGGCACACCCCATCGCGCTCGACCAGTCCGACTGGCACCTGCGCGACTATCAGGAGCTGGCCGCCGACTCGTTCTGGGCGGGCGGCTCCGGTGTTGTCGTCCTGCCGTGCGGTGCCGGTAAGACGATGGTCGGTGCGGCGGCGATGGCGAAAGCCGGTGCGACAACACTGATCCTGGTCACCAACACCGTCGCCGGCCGGCAGTGGAAACGTGAACTCATGGCGCGTACGTCACTCACCGAGGACGAGATCGGCGAATATTCGGGCGAGCGCAAGGAGATCCGGCCCGTCACCATCGCCACCTATCAGGTGATGACCCGAAAATCCAAGGGCGAGTACAAGAATCTCGACCTGTTCGACTCCCGCGACTGGGGCCTGATCATCTACGACGAGGTGCACCTGCTGCCCGCGCCCGTGTTCCGGATGACCGCCGACCTCCAATCACGACGGCGCCTCGGACTGACCGCCACCCTGGTGCGTGAGGACGGCCGCGAGGGCGATGTGTTCAGCCTCATCGGCCCCAAGCGCTACGACGCCCCGTGGAAGGACATCGAAGCCCAAGGCTGGATCGCGCCCGCCGATTGCGTCGAGGTGCGCGTCACCCTCACCGACGAGGAACGCCTGCAGTACGCGGTCGCCGAGAACGACACCAAGTACAAGCTCTGCTCCACCGCCCACACCAAGGTGAACGTCGTCAAGTCGATCCTGGCGCAGCATCCGGGCCAGCAGACCCTGATCATCGGCGCCTACATCGACCAGCTCGAAGAACTCGGCCACGAACTCGACGCCCCCGTCGTGCAGGGTGCCACCCGCAACAAGGAACGCGAGATCCTGTTCGACCGGTTCCGGTCCGGGGAGATATCGACGCTGGTGGTCTCGAAGGTCGCCAACTTCTCCATCGACCTGCCCGAGGCGTCGGTGGCGGTGCAGGTGTCGGGCACGTTCGGCTCCCGCCAGGAGGAGGCGCAGCGCCTCGGCCGGCTGTTACGCCCCAAGAAGGACGGCGGCCAGGCCCACTTCTACTCGGTCGTCTCCCGCGACACCCTCGACGCCGACTACGCCGCCCACCGCCAGCGCTTCCTCGCCGAACAGGGCTACGCCTACCGCATCACCGACGCCGACGACCTCCTCGGCCCGGCCATCGGCTGATGGCTCAGGCCTGATCCTGTTTCAGCAGGCAGTAGCCGACCTTGATCGGGGTTTCGTAGCCGACGGCGAGCTGGGTGCCGTCGCAGGTGGGCGTGGCCTCGCTGCGTTCGGTGGTCTTGAAGATCGCCGAACCTTCCTTCGGGGTCGCATCACAGGCGACCTTCTGATAGTCGGCGAGGATGCCACTGCTCATCGGGATCTGGTAGCACTGGTCCTTCACGAAGTTCGGCGTGATGCACAGCCGCGACTTGTCTTCGAAGGTAAGGACGGAGTAGTTCTCGTTGACGCACTTGGCGTCTTCCGCGATGACCGAGGCGGCGTAGAAGGTGAGTTTGTCACCGGAGTCGCACGAGGCCTTGTCGACATCGACCTTTTCTTCTTTGCCGCCGCCGCCGGAAATGGTGAGGCACTCACCGATCTTCGCGTCGGCGGCCTTGCCGATCTGAGTGTCGTCGCCACTGCTGCAGGCCACCGCGAACCCGGCGACGGCGAGCGCCGCACATGCCACCGAAACCCTTGTGAGCATTGTATTCTTCCGCATTACCTGTCCTTCAGCTCTGCCACTCATCGGTCACTTCGGCCAAACAGTAGCCCGCCGGAGTCGGGCGCGCCATAAAAAGCGGAACCTGACCTCTCGGGCACGACGGCTGCGAGGACACCTTGGATTCGACGCGTAGCACCCGGGCACCGGTGACGGTCGGATTCGAACCGCATGCGGCGTCGTTGAAGTCGGCGAGAGCGGTGTCTGTTTCGACTGTGGGGAACTGGTAGCAACTGCCTTCGCGCATGATCGGCGCCAGGCACAGCACCTCACCGGACCTGTCGCCACTCAGCCCGGTGAACCACAGTTGCGAGTAGTCGCCGCAGGCGGTGCGGTCCTGGGTCTTGCTGACCACAGCGAAATGGAATTCTTCTGTGCCACAATCGACTTCGTTCGCCTTCACCGAGGATGCCGACTCGGTGACCCGTAGGCAGTCGCCGATGGCGACGTCGTCGGCGTCTGTCACTTTGCCCTTTGTGGCGACCACGACCAGTACTCCGGCGAGCGCTGCGACCAGGACCATTCCGACACCGATCAGAATCCACAACCAGGTGCGTGACTTCTTGGGCGGTGACGGCGGCGCCGGATACGGGGTGCCGTAGCCGAGCACCTGACCATACGCGGGTTGCTGTGGCTGCCCAAACGGATAGCCATGGCCGTAGGGCTGTTGGGCGTAAGGCTGTTGCCCGGGAACCTGGGGTTGCCCGAATGCGCCGGTCGGAGCAGAAGGATAGACGCCCGGCTGTGGTGTTCCCGGCGGGTACTGCGGTCCGGGGTAGCCGGGCGGTGGAGTGCTCACGTGCGGCCATGTTACTTGCCACTAGCCTGAGGGGCATGAGCACCGAGTCCCACGCAGGCATGGTCGAGCGCCTGGTCCCGTTCCGGGCGACGATCTTCGCGGAGATGTCGGCGCTGGCGGTGGCCCACGACGCGATCAATCTGGGGCAGGGTTTCCCCGACACCGACGGCCCGGCGTCGATGCTGGCGGCGGCCGTCGACGCGATCAACGACGGCCAGAACCAGTACCCGCCCGGCATCGGGGTGCCGGTGTTGCGGCAGGCGGTGTCGCGGCATCAGCGCGCGCACTACGGCCTCGACTACGACCCGGACACCGAGGTCCTGATCACGGTCGGCGCCACCGAGGCCATCGCGGGTGCGATCGTCGGACTCGTTGAACCGGGCCGCGAGGTGGTGATGATCGAGCCGTATTACGACTCGTACGCGGCCACGGTCGCGATGGCGGGCGGGGTGCGGCGCACCGTGCCGTTGGTCCCCGACGGCGACGGTTTCCGCCTCGACCGCGATCGCCTGGCGGGCGCCGTCACCGCGAAGACGTCCCTGATCCTGGTGAACTCGCCGCACAATCCGACCGGCACCGTCCTGTCGGACGGCGACCTCGCCGAGATCGCCCGGCTGTGCATCGAACACGACATCGTCGCCGTCACCGACGAAGTGTACGAGCACCTGCTGTTCGACGGCCGCGCCCATCGACCCCTCGCGACATTCCCCGGCATGCGCGAGCGCACTCTCCGGATCTCCAGCGCTGCAAAGACATTCAATTGCACAGGCTGGAAGGTCGGCTGGCTGAGCGGCCCGCCCGAACTGGTGGCGGCCGCGCGGGCGGCCAAACAATTCATGAGCTATGTCGGATCGGGACCGTTCCAGCCGGCCGTCGCCCACGCGCTCGACCACGAGATGCCTTGGGTCACAGGCTCTGCCGCCCGCCTGCAGCATCAGCGCGACCTGCTCACCGGCGCCTTGCGCGACGCCGGTTTCGGGGTACACCGCAGCGAGGCAACCTATTTCATCTGCGCCGACCCCCGACCCCTCGGATTCGACGACGCCGCACAGTTCTGTCGCGAACTCCCCGCGACGGTCGGTGTCGCCGCCGTCCCTGTCAGCGCCTTCGTCGACGACCACGACTCCTGGCGCCACCTCGTCCGCTTCGCCTTCTCCAAACAGGAACACGTCATCGCCGAAGCCGCCGACCGCCTCCGCTCCCTGCACTCCTGAGCAGGCGGGCTGGGCGACACGCCCTAGAACACCTGAAAGCGAGCGTGGCCCGGAATGTGGCGCAGCCGGGTGGTGATCCACGAGCGGATCTGGCCGGTTCCGGTGTTCAGGCGCAGTTCGGCGGTGGTGCCGCAGCGGACTCCATTGACAATCGGTGTGCATTCCTTCGTCTGCGGCAGCGAGGTGAGCGTGAACGTCACCGATGTCGCGCCGCGCCGGCCGGTCCGCGTGTTCACCCAGTGGACGGTGGTGGGAACGTCGCACGCCCAGGTCAGCGTGAGTGTCGGTTCAGCCTTGAGCTTCGCCGTGAGATACACGGTCGCGCGGCCGGGCGCCATGGGATGGGTCACGACGACCCCCGAGATCTTCCCACCACAGATCGGTCCGGAGCCGGTCTTGCCGTGTGTGTAGGTCGGCGTGTACTCGACCCGTGTCGACGCCGATGCCGGCGCCGCCGGAACGAGTGCGATGAGTACGCCGGACAGAAGCCCGACGCCGACATTTCTGACCGATGTGCGTGACATATCGGTCATATCGGTACATATCGAAGGAGTGTTACCTGCCTCACATTTCCGGGCGAGTGTTTAGCACCCAAAAAGTACGTTTGACCTGGACATATAGGAATGCGCGGGTGTACTGTTGCCGCACTCTCCACCGCATCGACGTCAGTCCCACACAGCCGCGCGACGACGCGCATAACAGCCGACTTCTTGCCCCGACACGGAGGCCGCCATGGCCACTCGATCCGCTCAGCCCGACGTCTCCACGC
>NZ_JAGQTN010000111.1 GCF_020438995.1 Gordonia sp. (in: high G+C Gram-positive bacteria) | reverse complement strand
CGTGGTGTCGTGTTCTTTCACCCAGCCTGGGCCAGGTTTCGAACGACCTAGCGAACCGCCGGATGCGAGGCCCGCACGTCCGGTGGTGTGAGAGGAGGGCCGGGAAACCCGGCCCTCCTACTCGATTATGCACACAGGTGTGGTCCGGGCGTACGGCATGCTCGCGGTGCGGCGCGCCAGCGAGCATACGTGGTTGTAAACAGACTTTGCCAAGTCAAATGAGGTGGGACACGTAGACATCGGGCATGGCGGGCGTTACCCTACGCTGTAGTAACCTACGTACAGGTAAGTTACTGGGGAGTCGGGCGGGGTTGGCCGCGAACCGGTCGACAGACCGTCTGGCATCGGGGTGAATCGCCTCGGGGTGAATCGTGTTGTGGGCCAACAGGGGGGCTTGACGGCCGGGTGTCGCAGCGCGAGCAAACCACCGAGGGTGAGAGGTTTTCGGCCGGTCGAGTTGTGCCTTTCGAGGGGTGAGGCATACACGGCGGAACGGCGGACGGGGTCGCAGACCGGGGGAGGGGCCGCGTGGTCGGATGGGGGTCGGGTAGGGGAGTGCTCGAATCATCCGGCCACGCATTTGGCCCCGGAACGTTCTTCCTGGCGGCTTGGGGGCGACAGGAAGAACGAACAATGGGGGAAGATCCACCCCGTTTCGAGTGGAACCCATAGGTCAGCCGTGCAGGATCAGGTCGGCGCCGCGGTGGGCGATCATCATGGTGGGGGCGTTCGTGTTTCCCGACGTCAGCGTGGGCATCACCGATGCGTCGGCGATCCGCAGGCCGGCGATGCCGCGTAGACGCAGGTCGGGGTCGACGACGGTGCCCATCGCGCAGGTGCCGACGGCATGATAGATGCTGCCCTCGTGCTGGGTCAGCCAGTCCGGTCCGGTGAGGTCGTCGCGGTTCTTGCTGCGGCCCCGCACGGGTGTCATCGCGGGTGATTCGACGAGGTCGCGGACCAGCCGGGCGCCGCGTAGCAGGGCGTCGACGTCGGCGGGGTGGCCGAGCCGGGCGAAGTCGACCACCGGTCGGCTGTCGCGCAGGATGACCCGGCCACGGCCCTGCGGATGCATGAGCACCGAATAGACGGTGAACGCGTCCTTGCGTTCGATGCGGGTGCGGCCGTCGACACGCCCGATGGTGTAGTGGATGGGGGTGACCGCCACCTGAAACTCGTCGGTGAACAGTTGCGCCTCAAAGGGACTGGCGGCAATAGTGCCGGTTCCGGAGGCTGCGAAAGATGCCGCGGCCCTGACCGCGTCGATCGGTCCCATGGTGTTGGCGGTGGGGACTTTCGATTCCCAGTACTGGGTGACCGAAAGGTGATCCTGGAAGTTCTCGCCTACTCCGGGCAGATTCGCGATCTCCCCGTCGGGCCCGATCCCGGATCGCAGCAGCAGTGCCGCCGATCCGATCGCTCCGGCGCACAGTATCACTTCCTCGCGGGCCCGCAGAATCGTTCCACCACAGTCGATTCCGGTTGCCCGACCGTTCTCGACGACGATCCGCTCCGCGTGGGTGCGGGTCAGCAGTCGTGGTCGCCGGTCGCGTGGGGCGCGGTGCATAAACGCCCGCGCCGACGACGACCGGAACCCTCGTCGCTGATTAGTCTGACTCTTGGACACACCCGTCTGCGATGCGCCGTTGTAGTCCGGGTTCGGCTCGTGTCCGGCGTCGACGGCCGCGGCGATGAACGCGTCGTCGACGGGGTGATCGTGTCCGCACCACGACACCGAGATCGGGCCGGCATCGCCGCGGTACTCGTCGGCGCCGTCGACCCAGTTCTCGATGGCCCGGAAATGCGGCAGCACATCGTCATACGACCAGCCGTCGCAGCCGGTCGCGGCCCAGTCGTCGTAGTCGGAGCGGCGCCCGCGCACGTAGACCATCGCGTTGATGGAGCCGCTGCCGCCGACGATGCGACCGGATGCGAACCGCTCGGCCACCCCGCCGCGACTGGGGTCGGGGGTGCATTCGTATTTCCAGTTGGCGGTGGCGAACAGCGACAACATGCCCGGCCCGGCAACCACATCGGGCCGGCGGTCGGTGCCACCGGCCTCGACGACGATCACGTCGGCACCGGCCGCGGCCAGCCTGGTGGCCACGATCGAGCCGGCCGAACCAGCGCCGACCACAATGTAGTCAGCTATGACGGGCGCTGAACTCATTGTGCCACAGCACTTTCCGATTCCGTGGGCACCGCTGTCGCCGCGGAAATCCGGTCACCGTTCTTCAAGACTGCCACGGTCGGTGCTGCTCCAATGCTCGTCGGTGCCGGCTACCGATAGTGCAGGGTCTCATCTCCCCATGCCTGCCGGATTGCCGCGTCCAGGTCGTCGACGACGCTGTCGGTGGCGTCGATGACCAACGTCGAGCGTACGTGTTCGTCGAAGGCCGGCCAATGGGGCTCGACACCCGACGGTGTCGCCAGATGAGCGAACGCGGTCCAGCGTCTGCGCATCCGGTATGAGACGTCCTCACCGGTCTTGCGGCCGTCGAGGCGGAACGCGGCGCCGACCTTGCCGCGCAGGATCGGATTGCCCCACACGTACGGGAGTTCGGTGGCGTGGGTGGCGCCCATTCGCAGCGCCTTCATCACCTTTGTGGCCCAATCGAATCGGTACAGGTACACGGGTGCGTGGCGGCTGTGTGCCTCGGCCAGCCAGATCGTAGGCATACGGAAGGCGATATCGCGGGCGATGCCGAGACCGGCCACCTTGGTGCTCGTTCCGGCGTATGCCGCCGATAACGACTCCCGGGTGGGCACCGCCGCCGTCGGATCCTCGGCGAGGATGGTGTCGAACATCTTCTTGATCCCGGGGAGCTTCACCGGCATCAGCGGTGGCCGCAGCAATGCGAACAGCGAGGCCTCGTCCTTGTTGGTGCCGATCAGCAGCGGCACCGACAGCGATCGGCCGGCCCGGAACGCATCCATCGGGTGCTCCGGAACCAGATCACCGTCGATGACGGGCGCGAAGGCCAGAGTGCCCGGCGTTTCCTCAGGCACCTGCCCGTACACCTTCATCGTCGCGCGTACGAGTTGCTTGACGTCGATGTCGTGCAACTGCGCTACGTCGCGGACCCCGATGTCGAGTACCGACAGCAGGTTGCCGGCCACCTTCGCGGCCCGCGTATTGCTGTAAACCGATGAGGCGGGGGAACTTTCGGCGATGGCCCGATGGAACAGGCCCTTGGCGGCGGGCATCGTCAGCAGGGTGGTGACGATGCCGGCGCCCGCCGACTCGCCGAACACGGTGATTCTGCCGGAGTCACCGCCGAATCCGGCGATGTTCTCGCGCACCCAGGTGAGTGCGGCCAGTACGTCGCTCATCGCGGCATTCGACTCGAATCCGTGCTCGCCGGGTTCGTTGAACGCGGTCAGGTCCGCGAAGCCCAGCGCACCGAGCCGGTAGTTGACGGTGACGATGACGACCTGGCCGTCGACCGCGAGCCGCGTCCCGTCGTACAGGTTCTGGCTGCCCGCGCCGAGCACGTACGCGCCGCCGTGAATCCAGACCATCACCGGCAGCACGGTCCCCGGCGTGACGACCGTCGGCCGCCACACGTTCAGGAACAGGCAGTCCTCGCTCGACGGCGTTCCGGTGTCCATGCCCGGGATCGATGCCTGCGGGCTGATCGGGCCGAATGCCGCAGCGTCGACGACCTCGGTGTGCGGTTCGGGCGGTGTGGCACGCCGCCAGCGCTGCGCCCGCGCGAACCGGATCCCTTTCCAGACATCGGCACCGGATTCCCGGACGCCCCGATACGGTCCGTACGCGGTGTTCACGACAAGCCCATCGTTCATGCCGTACATCCCACCACGAGCGCGGGTGGATTCACCCCGAATCGGAACGGCCGGGTATGTCGGTCTGTTCGGCGATGTGTTCTCGTGCGTGCGCGATCGCGTCGTCGAGGTCGCCGATCAAGTGCTTCTCATGACGGAGCGAATCGAAGACCCCGACACCGCTGAGCAGTTGGTGATGCTCGTCCTGGACACCTTTGAGGATGACGGTGACGCCGCGGCCCTCGAGTTCGGTGACGATCTCGGCGAGCGTATGTGCGCCGGTCGCATCGATCATGCCCAGCCGCGACATCCTGATGATCACGACGCGCACGTCGGGGTGGTCGTCGGCACCACCGGTGATGGCTGTCGAAATACGTTCGGCCGCACCGAAGAACATCGCTCCGTCGAGCAGCAGCAGGGCGATGTGCTCGTCGCCGGGGCGGGCCGGGCCGGGTAGCGGTTCGCGGGTGACGCTGGAGCGGCGGGCCACTTGGCGCAGCGCGAAGAACGCCGCCACCACGATCCCGATCTGCACCGCCTCGATCAGATCGAAGCAGATGGTGATCACGGCGGTCACCGCGAAGATCGCCGCGTCGGCGCGGGTGGAGCGCAGGATGGACCGCGCGGTGTGCGGCGAGACCATCCGGAACGAGGTCACCATGAGCACACCGGCGAGTGCGGCGAGCGGGATGCCGGAGACGGGGCCGGTCGCCAGGTAGACGACCGCCAGCAACACGAGCGAGTGCACGATCGCCGCGACCCGGGTACGGGCGCCCGCCCGTACGTTGACGGCGGTTCGGGCGATGGCGCCGGTGGCGGGCATACCGCCGAACAGTCCCGACGCCACCGACGCCAGGCCCTGACCGGTGAGTTCGCGATCGGGGTCATACGGCCCGGTCGGCGACATGGTGGCCGCGACCCGTGCCGACAGCAGGGATTCGATAGCGGCGAGCGCCGCGATCGCTGCGGCGGCCCCGGCCAGTGACTTCAGCGCACCGAGGTCGACGTCCGGCAGTGCGGGCGCGGGGAGTTCGGACGGCAGTTCGCCGATCTGCGCCACGTCGACATCGAGCAGTCCCGCGACGATCGTCACCACGATCACCGCGGTGAGCGATTCGGGGATGGACCGGTGGATCCGCGGCAGGATCAGCATCATCGCCGCGACTGCAGCGACCACCGCGAGCGCGGGCAGTGCCTTGCCCCACTGCACGTGTGCGACGACGTCGATGGCCGCGAACAACGTGCGTTCACCGGCGGGTGCGGTGGCGCCGAATGCGGCCGGAACCTGCTGGAGGAAGATGATCGCGGCGATGCCGAGGGTGAACCCCTCGATCACCGGCCACGGAATGAACGTCACGGCCCGCCCGAGGCCGACGACCCCGGCGACGAGCACGATCAGACCGGACATGATGGTGACGATCGCGATGCTGCCGATACCGTGTTCGGCGACGATCGGGGCGAGGATCACCGCCATCGCGCCGGTCGGTCCGGACACCTGGACGTGCGATCCGCCGAAGACCGCGGCCACCAGCCCCGCGACGACGGCGGTGATGAGCCCGGCGGCGGCGCCCACACCGGACGAGATGCCGAATGCCAGCGCCAGCGGTAACGCGACCACTCCGACGGTGACTCCCGCGAGGACGTCGGCGCGCCAACTCGTGCGCAACTGGCTGTAGTCGCTCGGGCGCGGCAGGAATCGGGCACCGCGGCTCAGCGTGCCCGCGGGAATCGGTTCACTCACGGGGAATGCGCAGGGCGCGTAGAGTGCCGCCGCCCGGCTCCAGACCGATCCCGGCCCAGGGCACGGACACGTCGACGATCGCGTATGCCGACGTCGGGAACCGGTCGATGTCGCCGTCGGGGTCGAGGGTCAGTGCGGTGGCCGGCATACCCGGCTCGTGGCCGACGACCAGCACCGTTGCCGCGTCGTGGGGAACGTGGATGCGGATCGCTTCGAGGATCTCGAACGGGGAGCCGCCGTAGATGTCGTCGATGAAGATGGTCGGCGCGTCGACGCCGGTCCGCATCAAGGTCTGACGGGTCCGGGTGGCCGTCGAGCACAGCGTCATATCGACGTTCAGCCCGTCGTCGGACATCCATTCTCCGGCCAGGGCGGCCTCCCGGATGCCGCGGTCGGCCAGTGGCCGGTCGTGGTCCCAAACGCCGGGCGGATAGCCGGATTTGCCGTGACGCATCAGCACCAGGGTACGGACGGTCATGCGATACCGGCCCTGCTGACATGGGCGGGGGTGTCGGCGTGGGGTGCGCATTCGGTGGTGCGGCCGTGGATCTCGAGCCGCTTGAGGGCGGTCACCGTGGCGCGCCACGCCGCGGCCTCCTGATGCAGGTACATGGCCTCGTCGTTGTCGCCCGCGGCAAATGCCGCATCGGCCTGGTCATCGAGGTCGAGATACTGGTCGACGGCGTTCGAGATCAGCGGGTACATGGCACGCGGGTCGCGCAGGGCGATGTCGATGGTCGCCGCGTCGAGCGTGGCGAGCCGCTCGAGTTCGGTCCGGTGCGTGCACCGCACGGAACCGGTGGTCTCGGGGCGAGGGTGGCCATCGGGCTGGTGCATGGGAACACCGTAAGGGGCGGTATGCGCGGCAACAATGAGCAACAGGCCTCTATTTTCACGAACAGGGGGTGAAATATGCGCTGGTCTCAGGCGCCGACCGCCCCCGCTGGTCAGGCGGTGACGGAATCGATGACGGAGGTGAGTGCGCCGGCCCATTCCTCGGCCTGCGTGGTCGGCTTGACGGCGGATGCCGCGTCGTGACGACCGTGCTCGCCCACCTGGGTGGCGCCGAGGTCGCTCAGCTTCTTGGCCATGATCTCGCCACCGTGGTTGAACGTCTCGTCGTAGATCGAGTCGCCCAGCCCGAAGACGGCGAAGTTCAGCCCGGTCAGGTCCGGCTTCTTCTCGTCGAGTTCTTCGGCGAACGGTTCGGCGCCGGTCGGCAGTTCGCCGTCGCCGTAGGTGGAGCAGACGATGACGTAAAAGTCGGCGGCGTCGAGATCCTCGACCGCGTAGTCGCTCATGTCGTAGATCGACGGGTCGTAGTCGGTGAGCACGTCGGCCACCGAATCGGCGACGATCTCCGCGTTGCCGCTCTCTGTTCCGTAAAGGATGACGACGGACATGTGGCAGCTCTCCTTTCGTTGTGAGGCACGCTACCCCAATCGGCTTCTTCTGCCGAATATGCGCAGGTAGGTGGGGCTGGGCAAATTTACTAGGATGTCCTAGTATTATATCCCGTGGGCCACGCCCCCGACTTCGGGGGACCGGGCCGGATGTGCACATCATCGGCCCTGACAGGCGCAATCCAACTCGCCGCAATCCGCTCGACGGAACCCGCGGCGCCCCGCGAAAGGCTGAACGACTATGACGCAACTCACAGAACTGCGGAGTGTTCCGCACTACCTGAACGGTGCCGCGGTGACCGTCACCGAGGGCCGCCAGGCCGACGTCCTGGACCCCAGCACCGGCACGACGCAGGCGCGGGTGCCGCTGGCGTCGGCCGACGAGGTGTCGGCCGCGGTCGCCACCGCGGTGCAGGCGCAACGCGGCTGGGCGGCCTGGAACCCGCAGCGCCGGGCCCGCGTCATGATGAAGTTCATCGACCTGGTCAACCAGAACGCCGACGAACTGGCCACCCTGCTCAGCTCCGAACACGGCAAGACCCACGCCGACGCCCTCGGTGACATCCAGCGCGGCATCGAGGTCATTGAGTTCTCCGTCGGCATCCCGCACCTGCTCAAGGGCGGTTTCACCGAGGGCGCGGGCCCCGGCATCGACATCCACTCGATCCGCCAGCCGCTCGGTGTGGTCGCCGGCATCACCCCGTTCAACTTCCCGGCGATGATCCCGCTGTGGAAGGCCGGGCCCGCGCTGGCCTGCGGTAACGCCTTCATCCTCAAGCCCAGCGAACGCGATCCGTCCGTTCCGGTGCGCCTGGCCGAACTGTTCACCCAGGCGGGGCTGCCCGACGGCGTGTTCCAGGTGATCAACGGCGACAAGGTGGCCGTCGACGCACTTCTGACGCATCCCGACGTGAAGGCGCTCGGCTTCGTCGGCAGCTCCGATATCGCCCAGTACATCTACTCGACGGCCGCCGCCAACGGCAAGCGCTCACAGTGTTTCGGCGGCGCCAAGAACCACATGATCATCATGCCCGACGCCAACCTCGACCAGGTGGTCGACGCGTTGATCGGTGCCGGCTACGGCAGCGCGGGCGAGCGCTGCATGGCCATCTCCGTCGCAGTCCCGGTGGGGGAGCAGACCGCCGAGCGGCTGCGCGCCAAGCTCATCGACCGCGTCACCGCGCTGCGGGTGGGCCACAGCCTCGACCCGAAGGCCGACTACGGACCGCTCGTCACCGGCGCGGCCCTGGCACGTGTACGTTCCTACATCGACAAGGGCGTCGAAGAAGGCGCCGATCTGGTGGTCGACGGCCGCGAACGTGGCAGTGACGAACAGCAATTCGGCGACCACGACCTGTCCGGCGGCTACTTCATCGGCCCCACCCTGTTCGATCACGTCACCAAGGACATGGTCATCTACACCGACGAGATCTTCGGCCCGGTGCTCTCGATCGTCCGGGCCGCCGACTACGAGGAAGCCCTCGCTCTGGCATCGGATCACCAGTACGGCAACGGTGTCGCGATCTTCACCCAGGACGGCGACGCGGCCCGCGACTTCACCGCCCGTGTTGAGGTGGGCATGGTGGGTGTCAACGTGCCCATCCCGGTTCCCGTGGCGTACTACACCTTCGGCGGCTGGAAGCGCTCGGGCTTCGGTGATCTCAACCAGCACGGCCCGGCGTCGATCGAGTTCTACACCAAGACCAAGACCGTCACCACCCGCTGGCCCTCGGGCATCAAGGACGGTGCCGAGTTCGTCATCCCGACGATGGACTGACCCGGGCGTACGGAAGGACAACGGTGACAGCAACTTTCGATGCCGATCTCGATGAAGACGCCCGCGTCATCGCCGAGACCGCGGCGGCCTTCGCCGCCAAGAAGATCGCGCCGTTCGCGCTCGAATGGGACCAGACGCACCACTTTCCGGTCGATGTCCTGCGGGAGGCCGCCGAACTGGGCATGGCGGCCATCTACTGTGCCGAGGACGTCGGCGGAAGTGGACTGTCCCGGCTCGACGGCGTTCGGATCTTCGAGCAACTCGCACACGCCGACCCGGCCGTCGGCGCGTTCCTGTCGATCCACAACATGTGCACGTGGATGATCGACCGGTACGGCACCGACGATCAGCGTCGCGCCTGGGTGCCGCGGCTGGCGTCGATGCAGGCCGTCGCCAGCTACTGCCTCACCGAGCCGGGCGCAGGTTCGGATGCGGCGGCGCTGGCCACCCGCGCCGTACGCGAGGGCGACGACTACGTGCTGACCGGGGTCAAACAGTTCATCTCCGGAGCCGGAGTCTCCGACGTATACGTCGTCATGGCGCGCACCGGCGGTGGCGGTCCCCGCGGCATCTCCACGTTCATCGTCGACCGGGACACGCCCGGGCTGAGTTTCGGTGCGCAGGAGCGCAAGATGGGCTGGCATGCCCAGCCCACCGCGCAGGTCATCCTCGACGGGGTGCGGATTCCGTCGTCCCGGCTGCTCGGCAACGAGGAGGGTATCGGTTTCGGAATCGCGATGAACGGGCTCAACGGCGGCCGGCTCAATATCGCGGCCTCCTCGCTCGGCGGGGCGCAGTCGGCGTTCGATCGCGCCGCGGCGTACGTCGCATCGCGAGAAGCGTTCGGTGGCAAGCTGATCGACGAGCCGACGATCCGCTTCACCCTCGCCGACATGGCCACCGCGCTACGCGCATCGCGGCTGATGCTGCACGACGCCGCGCGGGCCCTCGACAACGAGGCACCCGACAAGGTCGAGCGCTGTGCGATGGCCAAACGTTACGTGACCGACGCCTGCTTCACGGTGGCCGACCAGGCGCTGCAACTGCACGGCGGCTATGGCTACCTCGCCGAATACGGACTGGAGAAGATCGTGCGCGACCTGCGGGTGCACCGGATCCTGGAGGGCACCAACGAGATCATGCGCGTCGTCGTCGGTCGTTCGATCGCCGCACGATTCGCCGAATCCTGACCGGCCAAACCTGACACCGAACGTGCGCATTGCGTGACAATATTTATCGACAACCCGATGCGAAAGCGATGAACCAATGACGACGATAGCTTTTCTGGGACTGGGTAACATGGGCGGACCGATGGCCGCCAATCTGGTGAAAGCCGGGCACACGGTGCACGGATTCGATCCGGTACCCGCCGCGGTCGAGGCCGCGGAAGCCAACGGCATCAAGGTGTTTCCGACCGCCGTCGAGTCCGTGGTGGGTGCCGAGGTGGTGATCACAATGCTCCCGAGCGGATCGATTGTGAAGACCCTGTACGCCGAAATCCTGCCGGCCGCCACTTCCGGTGCCCTGTTCATCGACTCGTCGACCATCTCCGTCGACGATGCCCGCCGCATCAACGCCCAGGCGAACGACCGCGGCTTCGCGCAGGTCGACGCGCCGGTGTCCGGTGGTGTCAAAGGTGCGGTGGCGGGCACCCTGGCTTTCATGGTCGGCGGCACCGAATCGGCGTTCGCGGCGGCCCGCTCGACGCTGGATCCGATGGCGGGCAAGATCATTCACTGCGGTAGCGCCGGTGCGGGGCAGGCGGCCAAAGTGTGCAACAACATGGTGCTGGCCGTGCAGCAGATCGCCGTCGGCGAGGCGTTCAAGCTGGCTGAGAAACTCGGCTTGTCCGATCAGGCGCTGTACGATGTGATCACCGGTGCCACCGGCAACTGCTGGGCCGTGCAGACCAACTGCCCGGTGCCCGGACCGGTGCCCACCTCGCCGGCCAACAACGACTACAAACCCGGCTTCGCCACCGCTCTGATGAACAAGGACCTCGGCCTGGCGATGGACGCGGTGACCAGCACCGGCGCCCGGGCCCCGCTCGGTACGCATGCCGCGCAGTTGTACCGGGCGTTCGCCGAACAGCATTCGGATCTGGATTTCTCGGCAATCATCAAGACGCTTCGCTAGGGATCACCAAGACGCTTCGCTGAACCGATCTTCAGAAATCACCGGCGTCGTGGCGCAGCGAGTTGATCGCGGCCACGAGGCCGGTGATCTGTTCCGGCGGGATGCCCACGCTGCCGAACACTTCGCGGTTGAGGGCCGTGGTGGCCTCCTCGGCGGTGGACCGGCCCACGTCGGTGATCTCCACCAAAGTGGTGCGCCCGTCGGTGGGATGCGGTTGCCGCCGCACCAGACTCGTCTCCTCGAGCCTGCGGATGGCATGGGTGACGCTGGTGACGTGTACTTGCAAACGGTCCGACGCCTTGGTGATCGGCAACGAGCCGCTACGTGAAAAGGCAAGCAGGCGAAGCAGTTCGAATCGGGCGAAGGTGAGGTCGTAGGGCCGCAGCACCGACTCGACCCGGGCCAGCAGGATCTGGTGCGCGCGCATCACCGAGGTGACCGCCACCATTCCGTCGGCGACGTCACCCCACCCCGCTTCGGTCCAATTCACCCGGGCCTGCTCGATGGGATCGAATCTCATGCTGCGCCCGGCCATGGGATTCAGACTAGAGCGTGTCTCCCATATCCACCGTGCAAAGGGATATGGGAGACACGCCCTAGACATCCGAGGACACTCCGGTGCAGCGGATCAGGCGCACGAGCCGAACAAGTTCACGGTCGTCGGTTGCGGATCTACGATGGACGCGTGAACGGAGAGACTGCCCGGCCTGATCCCACGAGGCCGGTTTCCCCGAGGGCCGCCGTCCAGAGATTGGATCGTCCGGGCCCCGACCCTCAGCGTCGCGATCCCATACGTCCCGACCCTCAGCGCCCCGACTCTCAGCGCCTCAATCCTGAGCGCCTCAATCCCGAGCGCCCCAATCCCGAACACCCCAATCCCGAACGCCCCAATCCCGAACGCCATCGTCCACGATCGGGACCGTCCCCACGCGGCCCGATGCCTCCGCGCCCGACCGGTGCCGGCGATCGGCCGCCCAGCCGTCCCTTTGCGGCTCAGCCGCCGAGTCAGCCCTTTGCGGCGCAGCCGCCGAGTCAGCCCTTTGCGGCGCAGCCGCCGAGTCAGCCGTTCGCCGCGCAGCCGCCGAGCCAGCCCTTTGCGGCGCAGCCGCCGAGTCAGCCGTTCGCCGCGCAGCTGCCGAGCCAGCCCTTTGCGGCGCAGCCACCCAGTCGGCCGTTCGCGGCTCAGCCGCCCGGTCCGCCGCGTCCCGGCAGGCCTCCCGGCCAGCCGTTTCCCGGTGAGTTCGGACCTGCGGGGCCGGGTTTCGGTCAGGGCGGCTACCCGGTTTCCGACGGATCGCAGTTCGATGCCCCCGACGGTGCCGGTCGGCCGGACCTCGGATGGTTGCCCATCGGCAGGCTGCGGCGCAGGCCCCGACAGCGGGTGCGGCGCAGGCCCCGGCTGCCGGGTCGGTCGACGATCCTGGTGCTGATCTCGGCGCTCGCCGGCCTGGTCACCTACACGATGGGTTTTGTCGACTGGGTGTCGTTCGACGGCTCCACCGCCGGGGACGACCTGAGCCGGTGGGGTGAGGGCCTGACGGCGCTGCCCGGCTTCTTCTCCTACGAGGTCCTGCTCAATCCGGGCAAGTTCCTGATTTTGATGGGTGCGCTGGCGGTGGCCGCGGCACTGCTGGTGGTGCCGGCCTATCGGCGGGCGTTGCCGGTGCTGGCCGTGCTCGCCTCCGGTGGGTGGCTGGCGTTGCTGTCGGCGGTGCTCACTCTGCCGGTCGTCGTCGATGTCGGCGCCGGTGCGATCATCGCCCTGGTCACCGGCTTCCTGCAGGCGGCGGCACTGGTGGCAGCGGCGTTCATACAGGGTTTGGAGCAGCGTTCCTGAACCGCTACAGCACGCGGGCGATGGCGTCGACGATCGTGTCGACCAGGGCCGTCGCGGTGTGGGCGCCGGCCTCGCCGCGGGCCTCGTCGGCTCGCACCATGATCACCGATTCGACGAGCCGGAACGGGATGGCCGAGCGCGGGTCGTCCGGGTCACCGATCGCCTCGCCGGCGAGCGTTGCGTACACGGCGGCGAGTTCGGTCCGGGATCGGCGGAAGTCGCCGAACCGTTCGGCGGAGATCTCGGGCAGTAGATAGAGCGCGCCGAGGTTCCACCGGCTGTCGGCCAGTTGCCGGACGTCGAAGCGGGCGAGGTCGAGCAGCCGGTCCAGTGCGGGCCCGTCGCCGTCGAGCAACCGCCGGGCATGGTCGAGGGAGCCTGTGACGGTCGTGTCGAGCAGCGCGGCGAGGATGTCGTCCTTGGTGGCGAAGTAGTGGTACATCGATGCCTGCCGGATTCCGACGGCTTCGGCGATCTTGCGGGTCGATGTGCCGGTGTAGCCATGGGTGGTGAACAGTTCGGCGGCGGCGTCGAGGATCTCGTCGCGTGCGGTGGGTCCGGAGCGCCTGGGCTGGACGAGTCGCGGCCGTCCCGGGCCCGGTTGGGCACGTTCGGTGGGGGCGGTCGTCGATGGCCGTGGCATGGCACCCAGCGTAGGACACCGCCGGCGCCGGCGATCGCCGGTGAGCCGCGTAACACAACCGTAGTGTTCGGTAGCGCGCCCGCAACATTTCTGTCATTCGACAGAAAAGGTGCGGGAGTTATCTATCACTCGACAGATACTCGGCTCGACGACGAGCCTCACCACCAGTGAGGATGCCCATGACAACCACAGCGACACCCGAATCGGCGCCTTCCTACGCGAGCTCGGACAAGGCGGGCTCGGGCGGGGTCCCGGCGGGGAACGACGCCGACGACCTGTCCGAGCTCGGATACCACCAGCAACTCCATCGATCACTCGGCAAGTTCGCCTCGTTCGCCGCCGGGTTCTCCTTCGTGTCGATCCTGACGACGATCTTCCAGCTGTTCGGCCTGGGCTTCGGTTTCGGCGGTCCCGCCTTCTTCTGGACCTGGCCGATCGTCTACGCCGGCCAGTTCCTCGTGGCCCTGTGTTTCGCGGAAATCGCGGCACGCTACCCGATCTCGGGCGCAATCTACCAGTGGTCGCGGCGGATGGGCGGTGAGGTGATCGGCTGGTTCGGCGGCTGGTTCATGATCATCGCGCAGATCGTCACCGCGTCGGCGGCGGCCATCGCGCTACAGGTGGTGCTGCCGACCATCTGGTCCGGTTTCCAGATCATCGGCGACGACACCGCGCTGACCAGCACCAGCGGTGCCGCCAACGCCGTGCTGCTGGGTTCGGTCCTGCTGGTGATCGTGACGACCATCAACTGCGTGGGCGTGCGCTGGATGAGCCGGGTCAACAGCATCGGTGTCACCTGCGAACTCATCGGTGTCACCGCGGTGATCCTTGCCCTGTTCACCCACGCCCAGCGTGGCCCCGACGTCGTCTTCGACACCGGTGCGCCCGGTCAGCAGCCCGGCTACATCTGGGCGTTCATCGTCTCCGGGCTGATGGCCGCCTACGTGATGGTCGGTTTCGGCTCGGCCGGTGAGCTCGCCGAGGAAACGCACAATCCGCGCCGGGTGGCGCCGCGCACCATCCGGCTGGCGCTGACGGTGTCGGCGGTCGGCGGTGGCCTGATGCTGCTCGGCGCGCTGATGGCCGCCCCCACGCTCGACGACGAACTCGCGATCGGCGGTCTGCCCTACGTGCTCGACTCGGTGCTCGGCAGCTTCTGGGGCAAGGTACTGCTGTGCGACGTCGCCGTGGCCATCCTCATCTGCACCCTCGCCATCCAGACGGCGTGCTCGCGGCTGATGTTCTCGATGGCCCGTGACGGCCGGCTCCCGTTCTCCAAGCAGCTCGCCCACATCAACGAGCGCACCGGAACCCCCATCGCCCCGTCGATCCTCATCGGAGTGCTGTGCATCGCGGTGCTGCTGGTCAACGTCGGCAACGCGGCCATCTTCACCACCCTGGCCAGCGTGTGCATCATCCTGATCTACCTTGCCTATCTGGCAGTCACCGGACCGATGCTCTACCGGCGCTTCCAGGGCTGGCCCCGCCGCAGCGAATCCGATGCTCCCGCAGTCGATGCGGACGGTAAGAAGCTGTTCAGCCTCGGCCCGTTCGGGATCGTCGTCAACCTGCTCGCGGTGATCTACGGGGCGCTGATGGTGGTGAACCTGTCTTGGCCTCGTGCCGAGGTCTTCGACCCGGCCGGTGAGATGCCCGTCCTGCGCTGGGCCGGCCCGATCTGCATCGCCGCAACCGTGATCGTAGGCATCGCCTGCTACCCGCGCGGCAAGGAGCATCCGAAGCCGGTCAAAGTCGGTTTCTAGCAATATTTTTCGATACTCACTCCAGGAGTGTTCATCATGATCACCGCCACCATCACTACCGCCACCACCACCGGCGCCCGTGACCATGCCCGGGCACAAGCGTCGGCGCACACCGACTCGATGCCGGTCGTCCCGGCCCGCGACTGGCCCACGCCGCCCGTCGGTGTCGACGCCGAGCGGCTCACCTGGGCCGAGACCGTCCCGGGTGGGCGCTACACCAGCAAGATCTTGGCCCGGGGAACCCGAATCCGATTGCGCGACATCGACGGCGCTGCTTGCGCGCACCTGCTGCTGTGGCGCGCCGACGCACCGTGGGAGCGGCTGAACGTGGCTGACACCGTCAAGGTGCCGTGGCAGGCCTACCTTGGTGCCGGACATCCGCTGCTCAGCGATCAGGGCCGGTTGCTGGCTACGATCGTCACCGACGATTCGGGTCATCACGACGCCCTCTGCGGTACTTCCACACTCGCCGGCAATGGTGCGAAGTACGGTGCGGGGGAGGTGTATTCGGCCAGCCCTGCCGGTCGGGAACTGTTCACCCTCGCGGCGGCCAAGAACGGTCTGACGCCCACGGACATCCCGCCCTCGGTGTCGTTCTTCCACGGTGTCGTCGTCGAGCCCGACGGTTCGCTGACATCGAAAGGTTCTGCCGGACTGAACAAGTCGGTGGAGCTGATCCTGCACCTGCCGTGCATCGTGGCCATCGCCAACACCGCCCACCCCCTCGATCCGGCGCCCCGGTTCGCCACCGGACCGCTCCAGGTGCTGGCCTGGCGGGCGGCGGCCGACCTCAACGACGTGCTCGCCGGCGACCACGACCCCGAATACCGGCGGGCCGCCGACAACACCGAGGACGCCTGGGCCGCCGCGCACCTCCCGTCGTAACCACCGTGCCACTGCGAAGAAGCGAGCAAAATATGACCACCGCAACAGATTTCACGCAGCTGTCGGCCACCGCAGCAGCCCTCGTACCCGGTATCGTCGTCGCCGATGTCATCGTCACCGACCGTGCCCCGTGGTCCGGGGTCGTCGCGGCCGGCGACACCCTGACCATCGTCGACCTGTACGGAAATCAGGCCGTCGATACGCTCTTCTACGGTGCCGCCGATCATTCGCTGCGATACTCGGCGCAGACGACGATCGCCGCGCAGGGCAACATCTTCCTGACAACGGGATCGGTTATCCGCGACCAGGAATCGCAGCCGATGATGACGATCGTCGCCGACGAGGTGGGCAATCACGACACCATCGGCGGCGCCTGCTCGCAGGAATCGAACACCCTGCGCTATGGCCACCACACCAAACATCAGCACGCGTGCGTGGAGAACTTCCTGATCGAGGGCAGCCGTCACGGGCTCGGCAAGGCCGACCTGGTGGGCAATATCAACTTCTTCATGAATGTGCCCGTCGATCCCGACGGATCGCTCGGCATCGTCGACGGACTGTCGGCGCCCGGTAAGCGGCTGGCGTTGCGCGCCGACACCGACACTCTGGTGCTGATCTCCAACTGTCCCCAGATCAACAACCCGTGCAACGGTTTCGATCCGACCGCGATCCGGCTGATCATCACCACGCCCGGCGTAGACGGACAGGTGTAGCCGTGGCGATCTGTGAGGTCCTGCGCGCCGGGCCGATGACGACGATCCAGGACTGGCCCGGGCGCCTGGGTTATTGGAAGGTCGGCGTGCCGCCGTCGGGTCCGATGGACGACCTGTCGTTCCGGCTGGCCAATATGGCCGTCGGCAACTCCGCCGACGCGGCCGGACTCGAGGCGACACTCATGGGTCCGTCACTGCGATTCGACGAGCCGGTGGTGGTGGCGGTGACCGGCGCGCCGGTTCGTGTCTCGGTTGGGGAAAATTCAGTGCCGCAATGGGTTCCGATTAAGCTGGCTGCGGGCGAAGTGCTCGGTGTCGGCGCTGTCGGTGAGGTGGGCATGCGCGTCTACATCGCCGTCGCCGGTGGCATCGACGCCGACGCCTACCTGGGGAGCCGGTCCACCTTCACCCTGGGGCGTTTCGGCGGACAGCACGGCAGACCGCTGGCCGACGGCGATCTCCTGACCTGCCCCGGACCCGCGGTATCGGCCCGCACGCCGCGCCGAATCCTCAGCGATGAGCAACCGGCCCTCACCAACGACTGGCAGCTCGCGGTGACGATGGGTCCGCATGGTGCGCCGGAGTTCTTCACCGACACCGACATCGATGATCTGCTGGGCACCGCGTACGAGGTGCACTTCAATTCCGACCGCACCGGGATCCGGTTGACCGGTCCGCAGCCGCGCTGGGCCCGTACCGACGGCGGCGAGGCCGGCCTGCACCCGTCCAACATCCACGACACCGCCTACTCGGTGGGGGCGCTCGACTTTACCGGCGACACACCGATTCTGCTCGGCCCCGACGGTCCGAGCCTCGGTGGATTCGTGTGCCCGGTGACGGTGGTGAGCGCGCAACGCTGGAAGCTGGGACAGCTCAAACCCGGCGACACAGTCCGGTTCGTGCCGGTGCGCTCGGAGCAGACCGCCTCGCCCGCGGTCACCGGTGCGGCACGGCGCGCGCACATCGTCGAAGTACTGTCGCCGGGCGGTGACGAGGACGCGGGCGTGCTGGCCACCGGGTACACCCGCGACGGCGCCACGACTGTCACGTACCGGCGCTCCGGTGACGACAACGTTCTCGTCGAATACGGCGACATGGCACTCGATCTGGCGTTACGGGCCCGCGTGCACGCGCTGGCCGAACGGATCGACGCCGAAAAGCCGTCCGGTCTCATCGATCTCACGCCCGGCATCCGGTCGTTGCAGGTGAAGGTGAATCCCGATGTGCTGCCGCAGCACAAGCTGCTGGACTGGCTCACCGAATGCGAGAGCCAGTTGCCCGCCGCCGACGATCTGGTCGTGCCCAGCCGCATCGTCGAACTGCCGTTGTCGTGGGACGATCCGGCGACGCGGGAAGCGATCGAACGGTACATGCTGGGTGTGCGTTCGGATGCGCCGTGGTGTCCGTGGAACATCGAGTTCATCCGCCGCATGAACGGGCTGAACTCGGTGGACGACGTGTACCGCACCGTATTCGACGCGAGCTATCTGGTGCTCGGCCTGGGAGATGTGTATCTCGGTGCGCCGGTGGCAGTTCCGCTCGATCCCCGGCACCGGCTGGTCACCACCAAGTACAACCCGGCCCGCACCTGGACGCCGGAGAATGCCGTCGGAATCGGCGGGGCATATCTGTGCGTGTACGGGATGGAAGGCCCGGGCGGATATCAGTTCGTCGGCCGCACCACCCAGGTATGGAACCATCGGCATCCGTTGCCGACACCAGGGTTCGACCCCGAAAACCCTTGGTTACTACGCTTTTTCGACCAGATTCGGTGGTATCCGGTCGGTGCCGACGAACTGCTGGATATGCGTGCCGACGTCGCGGCGGGACGCGGAAATGCCATGCGGTTCACCGACACCACGTTCTCCCTCGCCGAACACCAGCGATTCCTCGACAGCAATGCCGGGGACATTGCCGACAAACGCACCCTGATGGAGCAGGCCCGCGCCGAGGAACGCCGACGCTGGTCACTGCAGGGCGAATTCGCTTCCGGTGGAACGACTACCGAGTCAGCTACCGTGGAACCGCGCGAGGAGAAGGTCGCATGAGCAGGCTCACAGAGATCTACGAGCGGATAGACGCCGCCGACCGTCCGGAGGTGTTCATCACGCTGCGCGCGTTCGCCGACGTCGAACGCGACTACCGGGTATCAGTGGCGGCGGGCGGACCACTGGCCGGAACAATTCTGGCGGTCAAGGACAATGTGGACGTCGCCGGTCTGCCCACCACCGCGGCCTGTCCCGGATTCGCCTACGATCCGCCCGACGATGCCCCCGTGGTCGCGGCGCTGCGTGCGGCGGGTGCGGTGGTCATCGGCAAGACCAACCTCGACCAGTTCGCCACCGGACTCGTCGGCACCCGCAGCCCCTATGGGGTGGTACGGGATTCGCGACGGCCCGATCACATCTCCGGTGGTTCGAGTTCGGGTTCGGCGGTCGCGGTGGCGCTTGGCTTCGCCGACATCGCCATCGGCACCGACACCGCCGGATCGGGCCGCGTACCGGCCGCGTTGCAGGGGATCGTCGGTATCAAACCCACGCTGGGGGTGATCTCCACGCAGGGCGTGGTGCCGGCCTGCGCGAGCTACGACGCGGTGACCGTCTTCGCCGCCGACATCGACCTGGCGGACCGGGCCATGGCAGTGATGGCCGGGGCCCGCGGCCCACGCACCTTCGCCGACGCGGGCGGGCGGATACCACTTGCCGCACCCGAACAGCCGGTGGTGGCGATCCCGGCTGAGCTTCCCGAACTCGACGATGACTGGCGCGCAGCATTTTCCGACGCGGTGGTCCGGGCACAGGAATGCGGGATGCGCGTCAAGGCGATCGACCTGTCGTCATTTCTGTCCGCGGCGAAACTCCTGTACGACGACGCGCTCGTGGCCGAACGCGCCGACGCGGTGGGGGATTTCCTCGCCGCCGCGGACCCGGACCGGGCTGGAATCGATGCCACGGTGGCCGGAATCATCACCGCCGCAACCCGATTCTCCGCCGTCGACCTGTTGCGCGGTCGCCGCAGACTCGACGCGCTGAAAGTCGAGGCGATGGCGCAACTCGACGGCGTCGACGCGCTGCTGGTGCCTACCGCCCCATACCATCCGACGATCGAGCAGGTGTCCGCCGACCCGGTGGGCGTGAACTCACGCATGGGCACCTACACCAACTTCTGCAACCTTCTGGACCTGTGCGCCGTGGCGGTTCCCGCCGGAACCGCTGGTGACGGAGCACAGTTCGGGGTCACCTTCCTCGGCTGGGCACACCACGATGCGGCGGTCGCCGACCTCGCGCGGCGCTTCACCGGCGCCCCGGAATCGGTGTCGTGGCCCGAATGCGCGGGTGCGCCCGCCGTCGAACTGGCGGTGTTCGGAGCGCATATGCGGACCGGACCGCTCACCCACGAACTGTCCTCGCGGGGTGCGCGGTGGGCAGGAGAGGTCAGCACCGCACCGTCGTACCGTCTCGTCGCCCTCGACACCGTGCCGCCCAAGCCCGGCCTGATCCGCGACCCCGGCAACGGTCGGACGATCCGAGGCGAAACATGGCTCCTACCATCGCAATCGCTCGGCGACTTCCTGGCCGCGCTGCCCTACCCGATGTCCCTGGGCCAGGTGGAACTAGCCGCAGACACCGGGTCACGAATGGGCCGCTGGGTGGTCGGTTTCGGCTGCTCCGCAGACGCAGGGACCGCCGCCACCCCGCTGGACACCGATCGCTGGCCACTGCCGGGCCCGGTCTCAGCTGAGTAGGGCGGTCAGGTTGCGGCGCAGCGTGTCCCGGTAGCGGGCCACGTTGTCGAGTTTGATGTGCTCGTAGCCGCGCACCATGTCGGGCAGCGACAGCAACTCGGTGACCGCCGCCTTGTCGCCCGCACCTATCCGACCTGACCGCCATGCGTTAAGCACCTGCTCGATCACTTCGCGGTACTCGCCGATCAGTTCCCGTTCGGTGCGCCGTACGTCGGTGTGGCCGAACGGATCCAGTGCGGTGCCGCGCAGCCGCTTCATCCGGGCCAGTCCGGACAGCGCCGGACGCGCCCAGCGCCCGAAGCCGACTTTGTGGTCGACGCCGACGGCCCGAAGGGTCGGTGGATGCAGCCGCACCGCCGTCGATGCGTCGTGGCCGTAGGTGCGGGCGACGGTCTCGGCGAACACCGGGTCGGCGGTCAGCCGGGCCACCTCGTACTCGTCCTTGTAGGCCATCAGCTTGTACAGATAGCGGGCCACCGCGTCGGTGACCTCCGATCCCATTCCGGAGTCATCCACGCGGGCAACCAGATCCAGATACTCGCGGGCGTAGGCGCGGTCGGCGTAGGCCACCAGTTCGTCGTAGCGACGGACAGTCACCGCGGTTACCGCCGGATCGGTGATACCGGCCGCGAGTACCGCCCGCACCGCATCGGAGGATGCCTCGATCTCGGCGTGCAGATTGCGCGAATCGAGCACGGCCGCAAGCGTATCCTGGTCGGCCACCGACTGCCTGCCCCGGCGGAACGCCTGCACGTTGGTGTTCACGGCGACACCGTTCAGCTCGATCGCCCGCTCGATCGACGCCGCACTCACCGGCAGCGCGCCGGCCTGACAGGCGGCCCCGACGAGCAGCATATTGGCGAACTGTTCGTCGCCGAACAGCGCCTCGCTGGTCGCCACCGCATCGAGGTACACCGCCCGGGCCACATGCTCGTCGATCGCCGAATGCACGGCCGTGTCCGCCGGAAACCCGACCGTCGTGTCGATGACCATCGCGCCGGTGGGCATCCTGGTCGTCGACACCACCGCTGTCGTCCGATGTGCTTCCGTCACTTTCAGATTGGCAGGATCGGTGCCCACCAGCGCATCGCACACCAGATACAGGTCACAGGTCCGGGCGGCCACCTTCGCGGCCTCCTCCACCGGCTCGGCGCTGATCTTCACATCGCTGACCACGGCGCCGCCCTTCTGCGCCAGCCCCGTCATATCGACGGTGCGCGCCGAACGCCCGTCGAGCGTCGCCGCCATCGCCACGATCTGCGACACGGTCACCACCCCGGTCCCCCCGATCCCGGTGATCCGCATCGAGAACGTCCC
Source organism: Gordonia sp. (in: high G+C Gram-positive bacteria) (assembly GCF_020438995.1). Lineage (GTDB taxonomy): Bacteria > Actinomycetota > Actinomycetes > Mycobacteriales > Mycobacteriaceae > Gordonia. The sequence continues at coordinate 9,684 of NZ_JAGQTN010000111.1, read as the reverse complement.
GGTCGTTCGTGATGCGGGCGCCTCATCCATCGGAGGGAGATCCCCGAGGGGCTTGCGCTCCCGACCCGTGCCCGGCGTGACCGTCACGAATGCCGGACAGTCCCCGTCGAGGCACGAATAGTCGAGATTGCAGGAACTTTCGTCGATGCGGGTCTTGCGGCCGAATTCGGTCTGCACCGGTTGCACCGACAGACAGTTCGATTTACGGCCGCAGTCGCCGCAGCCCTCGCAGATGCGTTCGTTGATCATCACCCGGGTCGTCGGCGTATCCTGTTGTCCGCGCTTGCGTTTGCGGCGTTTGTCGGCCGCGCACTGCTGATCGTGGATCAGCACCGTCACACCGGGAACCCCGGCCAGTTCGCCCTGGGCGTCGAGCATCTCCTCGCGCGGGCGTACCCGCACCTTCGTGGACCCGCCGCGCAACATCCGCCGGGTGCGTCCCGGATCGTCGGAGGTCACCACCACACGCGAAACCCCTTCGGATACAAGCAGTGACACGAGGTCGGCGAGCCCGGGGCCACCGATCGCCTCCTGTCCGCCGGTCATCGCGACGGTGCCGTTGTAGAGGAGTTTGTAGGTGATGTTCGCACCCGACGCGATGGCGGCCCGCATTGCGAGCGATCCCGAGTGCGCGAACGTCCCGTCGCCGATGTTCTGCACGAAATGGTCCTGAGACACGAACGGCGCCATCCCGATCCACTGGGCGCCCTCACCGCCCATCTGGGTGGTGCCGACGACATCCCCGACCTGCCGCGGGTCCATGATCAGAACCATGGCGTGACAACCGATCCCGGCTCCCACGAGGGTGCCGTCGGCGACCTTGGTGGAACTGTTGTGCGGACATCCCGAACAGAAGTACGGGGTGCGTACCGCCAACGGCAGCTCGATCCGGGTGCGCCGGCGTCCCTCGGTGTCCAGCCACGCCCGCGCCGCCGGAACATCGTGATGCTCGGCGAGTCTGCCTGCCAGGCCACGGGAGACCGCGTCGACGTCGAGTTCACCGAAACGGGAGAACAGGGTGGAGGCATCCTCGTTGGTCTTGCCGACGATCGCAGGCGCACCCGGGTGCCGGAACAGGATGTCGCGCAACATGGTTTCGACGAAATCCCGCTTCTCCTCGACGACGATGATCTCGTCGAGCCCGCGCCCGGCGGCGGTGGCGCCGATGAACTCGTGCACGATGACCGGGTCGAGTGGATACACCATGCCCAGCTTGAGGATCCGGATTCCGAGCCGGCGCAGGTCATCGTCGCCGATCCCGAACAACCGCAACGCATTACGGACATCGAGGTAGGTTTTTCCGGCGGCGACGATGCCGATCCGGTCGTCGGGGGAGCTGACCACGATCCGGTTGATCCGATTGCGCCGGGCGTATTCGAGTGCCCGCGGAACGCGGTCGGCAACCAGGCTGCGTTCCATTTCCATGAGCGATGCCCCGAGCAGTCTGCCGCTGGGCACATGCGGGCTGCGGCCGATGAGTTCGGGAACGAGCCGGTCGGGATGTACTCGGGCCGTCGACGCGCCGTCGGCGACCTGCGCGGAGATCTTGAGGGCCGTCCAGAGCCCGCCGGCCCGGCTCATCAGCGCCGCGTGCATGCCGAAGTCGAGGATGTCCTGCGAATCGGCCGGATACAGGGTGGGGATGTACAGGTCGGCCAGCGCCATCTCCGACGCCGACGGCACGGTGGAACTCTTGGCACCCGGGTCGTCGCCGACGATCGCGACCGCACCGCCGTCGGGGTGGGTGCCCACCAGGTTGGCGTGCCGGATCGCGTCGGTCGCCCGGTCGAGGCCGGGTGCCTTGCCGTACCAGTAGCCCACGACTCCCTGGACGCCTGAGTCCGAACTCAGCCCGATGCCGGCCGCGAGCTGCGATCCCATGACCGAGGTGGCGGCCAGTTCCTCGTTGAGCCCGGGGCGGTGCACGACGTTCAGCGGTTCGAGGAGTGCGCGTCGGCGTCCGAGTTCGAGGTCGAAACCGGCCAGCGGCGAGCCTTCGTACCCGGAGATGAACGAGGCGGCACGCAGTCCGCTGCGCCGGTCGAGGCGGGTCCGGTCGGCGATCATCCGGACGAGCGCGGCGATGCCGGGAAGGTAGACGGTGCCGTCTTCGCAGGTGTACCGGTCATCGAGCCGCGGCGGAGAGCCGGGTGCACGCGGGCGGGAGGCGGTCTGGTCTTGCCCTTTCTGATCGGGCGCGGTCGCGGCCGGGGGCCGGTGCGGTGTGAGGGTCATGGGATCACCAAGCCTTCTCTGACGTCGTCCCGATGCCTGTTCGGCGGTCAGGTGCGACTATTTCGGGGTGAACCGCGGGGTGGTGGGTTCACCGCCATCGTAAACCGCAACTGTGATCTGCCACACCATCCGTTGGGGCGACGGGTACCGTGAGAGGCAGCGTGTTCGTGGAGTTGAAGCCGACGCAACCATAGGGGTGCCATGTCTGCTGTGCTGTCGTATGCCAAGGGTGAGGACGTCCCCGAACTGCTCACGGAGACGATCGGGGTCACCCTCGCGCGAACCACCGAGACTTTCGGCGCCAACCTCGCGCTCATCGATGCCGCCGACGGCAGGCAGTGGACCTACACCGAGTTCCGCCGCGATGTGCGCGCGGCGGCGGCCGGTCTGTTGCGGATCGGCGTGCGGGTGGGCGACCGCGTCGGGCTGTGGTCGCCGAACAGAGCCGAATGGCCGATCGTGCAGTACGCCACAGCGGAGATCGGCGCGATCCTGGTCAACATCAACCCCGCCTACCGGCAGACCGAACTCGAGTACGCGCTGAACCAGTCGGGGGTGGGCGTCGTGCTGGCCACCGACCATTTCAAGGATTCGGAGTACGCGGCGATGCTCGCGCAGGCGCGCCCGGGCTGTCCGGCTCTGCGTGAGGTACTGCTGTTCGACTCGCCGGGATGGCAGGCCATGCTCACCGAGCCGACCGCCGTCGAACTGGCCGAGGTCGATCAGGTCGCGGGCTCGTTGTCGCCCGACGATCCGATCAATATCCAATACACCTCGGGCACAACGGGTTTTCCCAAAGGGGCGACACTCAGTCACCGCAATATCGGCAACAACGGCTATCTGGTCGGACGGTTGCTCGACTACACCGACGCCGACCGCATCTGCCTGCCGGTGCCGTTCTATCACTGCTTCGGCATGGTGATGGGAAATCTCGCGGCCACCAGTCATGGTGCGGCGATGGTGATCCCGGCACCGGCCTTCGACCCCGAGGCCACGCTGCGGGCCGTCGAAACCTACCGCTGCACCAGCCTGTACGGCGTGCCGACGATGTTCATCGCCGAACTCGACCTGCTCGACCGGGCGGGAGATGGCTCCTACGATCTGTCGTCGCTGCGCACCGGGATCATGGCCGGATCGCCGTGCCCGGAGCACGTGATGCGCCGCGTCATCGACGAGATGCACATGTCGCAGGTGTCGATCTGCTACGGCATGACCGAGACGTCACCGGTGTCGACGCAAACCCGCGTCGACGACGAACTGTCGCTGCGGGTGGGCACGGTCGGGCGGGTGGGTCCGCATCTGGAGATCAAGATCATGGACCCGGTGACCGGCGAGACGGTGCCGCGCGGGGAGGTCGGCGAGTTCTGCACCCGCGGCTACTCGGTGATGATCGGCTACTGGGAACAGCCCGACAAGACCGCCGAGGCGATCGACTCCGACGGCTGGATGCGCACCGGAGACCTGGGGGTGATGCGCGAGAACGGTTACGTGGAGATCACCGGCCGCATCAAGGACATGGTGATCCGCGGCGGCGAGAACATCTTCCCGCGGGAGGTCGAGGAGTTCCTGTACACCCACCCCGACATCCTCGACGCCCAGGTCATCGGCGTTCCCGACGACACCTACGGCGAGGAACTGATGGCCTGGATCCGCTTGCGCGAGGGCGCCGCCGGGCTGACCGCCGAGCAGGTGCGCGAGTTCGCGGCGGGCAAGATCGCCCGGCACAAGATCCCCCGGTACGTACACATCGTCGAGGCTTTCCCGATGACCGTCACCGGCAAGATCCGCAAAGTCGCGATGCGAGAGGAATCGATCGGCCTGCTCCGCCACCAACCTTCTTGATCCCTGAGGCCGAAGCGAGGAACGAGCGAGGGACGCGTTGGGTCCGGTGAGACGACGGCATGAACCGACCACCGCACAACCACCGCAACCGAACGACATCCGGCCTCAGGCGAGTGCGTGCTTGCCCGCGGGGTTGTTGCTCTCTTCGAGCGCGCGCCGGCCGATACGGTCGAGGGTGGCCGTGACGTCGGCGGTGAGGTTGTCGTCGTCGGAGCCCTCGGGCAGCCAGTCGCGGACCTGCTCCACCAGCCAGTCGCGCCAGGCGCGGGCCAGTATCTCCACCTCGGCGCTGCCGGTATCGGTCAGGGTCAGGACATCGCCGTCGCGGGTCAGGTAGCCGGCGTCGGCGATACCGTCGTAGAACGAGGTCAGGACGCCCTCCGGAAGCCCGATGCGCTGCTCGAGTGACGACTGGGTGGCGGTGACGCCGAGGAATTGTGATCGGATGCCGACGGTCAGCAGGCCCCATGCGGTCGCGACATCGATCTCGCGGCCGGTATGCGCCAGGACGTTGCGCAGGATCCCCTCGCGCCCGTTACGCCTTAGGATCCGGCCGACGATGGTCTCCAATTGCACACGGCTGCTGCCCTGTTCGGGCATTCCGAAGCCTTCGGACGGGCCCGATGCGCTCTCCTTGGCGGCCTCGCGCATGGGCACCTGCGGCAGGAAGACGGCCAGGACGAGCGCCAGTATCGCGACAGGAACGACCCACAGGAACACGCCGTGCAGGGCGTCGGCGTAGGCGTGGATGATCGGCGCTCTCTGTGCCTCGGGCAGCGCGTGGAGGCCGGTCGGTGTGGTCGCCGCCGCCGGATCGGTCAGCTTCGCGGCCATGATCGCCTGCGGCAGTTCCGATCCCAGCTTGTTGGCGTACAGCGTGCCCATCACCGAGGCACCGAACGACATGCCGAGGGTGCGGAAGAACGTGACCGCCGACGTCGAGGTACCCAGATCCGAATAGCTCGCGGTGTTCTGGACGACAAGCGTGAGCACCTGCATCGTCAGACCGATGCCCAGTCCGATGACGAAGATATAGATCGAGGTCACCAGGATCGAGGTGTTCTCGTCCATGAGTGAGAGCAGATACAGCCCGAGCGCGATCACCGCGGAACCGGCGATCGGGAACATCTTGTACTGCCCGGTCTTTCCGACGTAACCGCCGGCCACGATCGAGGTGATCAGCAGGCCGATCACCATCGGCAGCATCCGGATTCCTGAATCGGTGGCCGAAGTGCCCTGCACGTATTGCAGGAATGTCGGCAGGAAGGTCATCGCACCCATCATCGCGAAGCCGACGATGAACGACAGGATCGAACAGATTGTGAACACGCGCTGGGAGAACAGGTGCATCGGCAGGATCGGTTCTGCCGCACGGCGTTCGACGAGTACGAAGATCACGAAGCTGATGACCGAGCCGACGAACAATCCGATGATCTGGACCGAACCCCAGTCGTATTCCGAACCGCCCCACGACAGACCGAGGGTGACCGCGACCGCGCCGAGGGACACGAAAACGATACCCAGGTAATCGATCTTGGACTGGACGCGCTCGTTGATACCCGGAATGGTCTTGAGCGCCAACGGAATGACGATCAGCGCGATCGGCACGTTGATGTAGAACGCCCAGCGCCACGACAGGTGATCGGTGAACAATCCGCCGAGCAGCGGGCCGATCACGGTGGTGACGCCGAACACCGCGCCGAGTGCGCCCTGGTATTTTCCGCGGTCGCGCAACGGGATCACGTCGGCGATCAGCGCTGTCGCGGTGACGGTGATCGCGCCACCGCCGATGCCCTGCACGGCACGGGCGATGATCAGCCAGGCCATGTTGTTCGCCAGGCCGCAGAAGAACGAGCCGACGATGAACACGACGACCGCGCCGATGAAGATCGACTTGCGCCCGTACAGGTCGCCGAACTTGCCCGCGAGGACCGTCGACACGGTTTGGGCGAGGAGATACGAAGTGACCACCCAGCTCATGTGCCCGCCGCCGCCGAGGTCACCGACGATGGTGGGCAGCGCTGTCGACACGATGGTCGAGTCGAGTGCCGCCAGCAGCATGCCGACGACGATCGTGCCGAAGATCCAGTTTCGCTGGGCCGGCGATACGGCCTGGCCCCCGGGCGATTCGGTTGTGGTGGATGTCACAGGCCCTCCTCGAAGTTGGCGACATCCTAACAACGCGATCCGGGCTCCGGCGCTGGTTGACGCGCGCCCGGCGCGTGTCCGGGCATTTCCGGCATCCCGCGTACCCGGACACCTTTGGTCATCCGCAGGTGCACCTTTCGGTGACGGCCGACACATGGTAGGTTCCATTTCAGTTAATCATTGCTAACTGAGAGGTGGACGGTGACCAGTACGCTCAGCTACCGCGCCACGCACGAGGCGAACGTCGCCGGCCTGCGCCAACGCCTGCGCAAGGTTGCCGAGGGCGGCGGCCCGGTCGCCCGGGAGCGGCACCTGTCCCGCGGCAAACTCCTGCCCCGTGACCGCGTCGACGGTGTGCTCGACGTCGGTTCGCCGTTTCTGGAGGTGGCATCGCTTGCCGCCGGCGGCATGTACGACGACAAGGCGCCCGCGGCCGGTGTCATCGCGGGGGTCGGGCGTATTCACGGCCGTGAGTGCATGATCGTCGCCAATGACGCCACCGTCTCGGGCGGCACCTACTACCCGATCACCGTCAAGAAGCACCTGCGCGCGCAGGAGATCGCCGCCGCCAACCGGCTGCCGTGCATCTACCTGGTCGACTCGGGCGGTGCGATGCTCCTGCAACAGGACGAGGTCTTTCCCGACCGGGACCACTTCGGCCGCATCTTCTTCAACCAGGCCACCATGAGCGCCGCCGGCATCCCGCAGATCTCGGCCGTACTCGGATCATCGACCGCGGGTGGTGCCTACGTCCCGGCGATGAGCGACGAGACCGTGATCGTGCGAGGTCAGGGCACCATCTTCCTGGCGGGCCCACCGCTGGTGAAAGCGGCCACCGGAGAAGATGTCTCGGCCGAGGACCTCGGCGGAGGGCTGATGCACTCGTCGGTGTCCGGGGTGACCGATCACCTCGTCGACAACGACGAACAGGCCCTGGCCAAGGTGCGCGAGATCGTCGCGACCCTCGGGCCTCGTCCGGCGGCACAGTGGCAGACCGAGCCGCCTCGTGAGCCGCGCCGTGCCCAGACCGACATCTACGACGTCGTGCCGACGGACTCCCGAACTCCGTATGATGTACGCGAAGTGATCGAGATCGTCGTCGACGGCGGCGACTACACCGAATTCAAGGCGCTCTACGGCACCACCCTGGTCACCGCGTTCGCCCATATCCACGGCCACCCGGTGGGCATCATCGCCAATAACGGGGTGCTGTTCAGCGAATCCGCGCTCAAAGGAGCACATTTCATCGAATTGTGCGACAAGCGCAGCATTCCGCTGGTGTTCTTGCAGAACATCACCGGGTTCATGGTCGGGCGTGCCTACGAGGAGGGCGGCATCGCCAAGAACGGCGCCAAGATGGTCAATGCCGTTGCCTGTGCACGGGTTCCGAAGTTCACCGTGATGATCGGCGGATCGTTCGGCGCGGGCAACTATTCGATGTGCGGTCGCGCCTACAGCCCCCGATTCCTGTGGAGCTGGCCCAACGCCCGCATCTCGGTGATGGGCGGTCCGCAGGCCGCCGACACCCTGGCGACGGTGCGCCGCAACCAGATCGAGCGCCGCGGCGATTCCTGGGGCGCCGATGCCGAGGAACAGTTCAAGGAGCCGATCCGCGAGCAGTTCGAGCGGCAGTCCGACGCCTACTATTCCAGCGCGCGGCTGTGGGACGACGGGGTCATCGATCCCGCCGACACCCGCACCGTTCTGGGGCTGGCCCTGGAAACCTGCCGCTACGCACCCCTTTCCGACGTCTCCTACGGCGTCTTCCGAATGTGAGCCACAGCGTGACCGATCGAGATGTCCACACCGTGCTCATCGCCAATCGCGGTGAGATCGCCTGCCGTGTGATCGCCACCCTGCGTCGTATGGGAATACGAAGCGTCGCAGTGTATTCCGATGCCGACACCGGTGCCCGGCATGTCGCCGAGGCCGACGTCGCGGTGCGGATCGGGCCCGCGTCAGCCGCCCATAGTTACCTCGACATCGACAAGATCGTCGGAGCCGCCCGCGCCACCGGCGCCGACGCGGTGCACCCCGGCTACGGATTCCTTTCGGAGAACCAGCGATTTGCCGCCGCGCTCGAAGCCGAGGGCATCATCTTCATCGGCCCTCCCGCCGGGGCCATCGCCACCATGGGCGACAAGATCACCGCCCGCGCCGCCGTCGTCGAACGCGACGTTCCGGTGGTGCCCGGCATCTCGCGGCCCGGACTGACCGACGACGACCTCATCGGGGCCGCCCCCGGTATCGGATTCCCCGTCCTCATCAAACCGAGCGCGGGTGGCGGGGGTAAGGGAATGCACCGCGTCTCGGACCCCGCCGAGCTTCCCGCGGCTGTGCAGCGCGCGCGGCGGGAGGCGGCGTCGGCGTTCGGTGACGACTCGCTGTTCCTGGAACATTTTGTCGACACCCCCCGCCACATCGAGGTGCAGGTTCTCGCCGACAACCACGGCAACGTGATCCACCTCGGCGAACGCGAGTGCTCGCTGCAGCGACGGCATCAGAAGGTGATCGAGGAGGCGCCGTCGGTACTGCTCGACGAGGCCACCCGCGCCCGCATCGGGCAGGCTGCCTGCGATGCCGCCCGCAGCGTCGGCTACTCCGGCGCCGGGACGGTCGAGTTTATCGTGTCGAGCAAGCGGCCCGGCGACTTCTTCTTCATGGAGATGAACACCCGCCTGCAGGTCGAACATCCGGTCACCGAATTGGTCACCGGCGTCGACCTGGTGGAACAGCAGATCCGGGTGGCCCGCGGCGAGGTGTTGTCGCTGACGCAGGACGACATCGTGCTCACCGGCCACGCGGTGGAGGCCCGCGTCTACGCCGAGGACCCGGCCGCCGGATTCCTGCCCACCGGCGGCACCATCGTCCACCTCGAAGAACCGCGCGGGGTGGGGGTACGGGTCGATTCGGCGATGCTGTCCGGGCTGGTCGTCGGCAGTGACTACGATCCGATGCTGGCCAAGGTCATCGCGCACGGCGCCGACCGGGCGCAGGCGCTTGAGCGGCTCGACGCCGCACTTGCGCACACCCGGGTGCTGGGGGTGGTCACCAACATCGACTTCTGCCGGTACGTCCTGAACCGGTCCGAGGTCATCGAGGCCCGCCTCGACACCGGACTCCTCGACCGCCTGGTGGTGGATTACGCACAGCCACAACCTGTTCCGGAAGCATTGGCGCTGGTCGGACTGTGCCGCACCGGAACCCGCGAACCGGATCCGTGGCGCAACGCGGTCGGCTGGCGGATCGGCGGCCCCGCGTCCGTGATCACCCGTATCGCAGACGGTGCCGATGCTTACGCGGTGTCGATCGTCATCGACGAGGCGACGGCATCGTCGCTGTGCGGCACCGCGACCGTCACCCACGACGACGGACGCGACCCGTGGACGGCAAACGTGGTGTATCACGAATTCGCGCAGGGGGTTTCGCGCCTGATTGTCGACGGTGTGAGTCAGTCGT